>NZ_VLKF01000001.1:0-300788 GCF_007994135.1 Modestobacter roseus | reverse complement strand
CGGCGACCTCCGCGGCGACCGCGGCGGCCTGGGCGCGACCGGCCCGGGCGGACGCCGGGCGTGCCGCCGGGTCGAGCACGTTCTTGCCGATCGCCGTCCGGCTGCCCTGGTCCGGCGCCACGACGGCGACCCGGCTGACCATGCCGGTGACCTGCGCGTCGACGCCGGCCATCGGCCCGACCCCGCGCACGATCGGGGCGATGACGACCACCCGGTCGCAGCCGGTGGCCAGGTCGGCGTTGGCCACCGACCGCATCCCGCCGTCGATGTAGCGGCGGCCGTCGACGGTCACCGGCGGGTACACCCCGGGGACGGCGCAGCTGGCCGCCACCGCGGCGAGCAGGTCCACGCCCGAGTCACGGTCGAACGTGCGGAACTCCCCGCTCTGCGCGTCGACGGCGGTGAGCACCAGCGGCTGCTCCGGCCAGTCCGGGCCGGGCAGCCGGACCGCGATCAGCTGCCGCCAGTCCTCCTCCGACGGGGTGGCCCCGGCGTCGGCGGCGGCCAGGGCCAGCGCGCCCACGCGGCGTCGGAACGCGGCGTCGTCCCGACGGGCCATCAGCATGGCCAGCCCGTAGCGGGCGAGCGTGCGCCGCCCCAGCCGCGCCGTCGGCCCGGGGGCCGGCGGGGCGATCTCCGTGTCGAACAGCTCGGCGACCGGGACGCCGCTGCGCAGCTGGGTGCCGACGATCGACCCGGCGGAGGTGCCGACCACCAGGTCGGCGTCGGTCAGGTCGAGGCCGGCGTCGGCGAGGCCGGTGAGCACCCCGGTCGTCCAGGCGATGCCGGTGACGCCGCCGCCACCGAGGACCAGGGCCCTGCGCTGCTCGCTCACCCGGCCATCCTGGCCTGCCGACGCCCGCCACGCAGGGCCATCGGTCGGCTGTCGGTCCGCGCGCCACCTACGGTCTCCTCCCATGGAGCACCCACCGGACGGCGACGGCCCGCGTCACCGGCCCCCCGGCTGGGTCGCCCAGGACCCCGGCGGCATCCCCGCCTACGCCCTGGCCCGCGCCGGTGCCGCCGTCAGCGACCTGTTCGCCCGGCAGCTGGCCCGGGTGGGCCTGCGGACGCACACGTTCTTCGTGCTGGTGCACCTCTCCCGGGACCGGGTGCTGACCTCCGCCGAGCTTGCCCGGCGCCTCGAGCTCACCCCGCAGAGCATGAGCGCGCTGCTGCGCACCCTGGCCGACGAGGGGTGGATCGAGCGGCAGGAGGAGGTCCGCCGGGGGCAGCGGATCGACGTGCGGCTCACCGAGGCCGGCCACGCCGCCCTCGCCGCCGCCGGACCGCTGCTCGCCGAGCTCAACCGTCCGGAGGCGCTGGGCCTGTCCGCGACGGAGGCGGCCACCCTGCACGGGCTGCTGGAACGGGTGCTCGCGCACGTGTCCCCCGGCCACGACGTCGGCCCCTCGGCAGCGGCCGGGGACGACGGGCCCCCCGCCTGACCGGCTCCGGCCACCGGCGGTCGCTATCGTGCCCCCGGTGACCAGGAAGATGCCGGCCCCGTGCTGAACCACGGCGACCACACCGGCGTCCAGCTCGCCCACGTCGAGGCGTCACCGGCCCGGCAGGTGGGCCGCCGGGTGATCATCGCCGCCATCGTCCTGGCGCTGACCGTGTTGATCGTCTGGCTCCACCGGGACAGCTACCGGGACAGCCAGGGCGGCGACATCAGCGTCCTGGACGCCACCTACTACGCCACCGTGAGCCTCTCCACCACCGGCTACGGAGACATCACCCCGGTCACCCCCGGTGCCCGCCTGGTCAACATCCTCGTGATCACGCCGCTGCGGATCATGTTCCTCATCGTGCTCATCGGAACCACCCTGGAGGCGCTCACCGCGCGGTCCCGGGAGGAGTTCCGGCTCCGACGTTGGAGGTCCCACGTGCGCCAGCACGTCGTCGTCTGCGGGTACGGCACCAAGGGCCGGAGCGCCATCCGGGCGCTGCTCACCACCGGCACCGACGCCGACCACATCGTGGTGGTCGACACCGACGCCCGGATGATCGAGGAGGCGACGGCGGCCGGGCTGACCGGCATCCTCGGCGACGCCGGCCGGACCGAGGTGCTGCGCCGGTCGGCGGTGGAGAAGGCACGGGCGGTCATCGTGGCCGCGCACCGGGACGACGCCTCGGTGCTGATCACCCTCACCGTGCGGCAGCTCAACCCGACCGTGCCGATCACCGCGAGCGTCCGCGAGGAGGAGAACGCCAGCCTGCTGCGCCAGTCCGGCGCCGACACGGTGATCACCACCGCGGCGACGTCGGGCCGGCTGCTCGGCCTCTCCACCGACCAGCCGCGCGTGGTGGCCGCGGTCGAGGACCTGCTCACCAGCGGCCGCGGCCTGGACCTGCAGCAGCGCACGGTGACCCACTCCGAGGTCGGCCTGAGCCCCCGTCAGCTCCGGGACGTGGTGCTGTCGGTGACCCGCGGCGGGCGCACCCTGCGCTTCGACGACCCGCTGATCGGGACGCTGCAGAGCGAGGACGTGCTCGTCGTCGTCAAGGCCCACCGCGGCCCCGAGGGCAGCTGAGCGGTCGCCTCAGGCGACGTCGCGGATCGCGCGGCCCACGGCCACGTCGACCGCGGGCATGTCCGCGGCCACCTTGCCGTGGCCGTGCTCGGCGTGCACGCGGCCGTGCAGCAGCAGCTCCTCCGCCGTCGGGGCGCGGAAGCTGGCTCCGCAACCGGGGACGACGTCGGCGCAGTCGAACTCCTTCACCGGGTTCCTCCGTGGTCTCTCTCGGCCGCAGCCGTGCGGCGTCGTGTCCTGTCGAGGACGGTGTGCTCAGGGGACGTCGACCGGCGACGACCCTCCCTGGAGCTCGGCGAGCCGCAGGGTCATCCGTTCGGGGCGGACCAGGCCGAGCAGCCGCCCGCCCGGGTCCACGCAGAGCACCGGGTCGAAGCGCCGGGCGGCGACCCGGGTCATCGCGCGGGTGACCACCTCCACCAGCGGGGCGCCCGGCCGCACCCGCAGGCTCACCGGCACGACCTGCAGCTCGTCGTCGCCGTCCCGCAGGCCCGGCCGGACCAGGTGGGTGGGGCAGCCCGCGGCGTCGACGGTGACGACGACGTCGAGCCCGGCGTCGGCGGCGAAGCGCGCCCGGGCCGCGGTCAGGTCCATCGCCAGCTCCCCCGCCGGGTCCCCGGCCAGGTCGCCGACGGCCACCGCGGGAACCGTCTCGACCAGCGGGGCCACCGTGTCGGCCTGGCCGCTGCGGCCGGCCATCGTCTGCAGCAGCTCGGCGGCGGCCGGGTCCAGCTCCGGCCAGCCGGGGGCCGGCCGGGCCAGCAGGTAGCCCTGGGCGAGCGGCACCCCCAGCCGGACGAACGCGGCGAGCTCCTCGGGCCGCTCGATCCCCTCCACCAGCAGCCAGGCGTCCAGCCGCCCGGCGTAGGTGCCCAGCAGCTCGGCCAGGGCGAGCTTGGCCTCGTCCCGGTCGGCGTGGTCGACCAGCGCCCGGTCCAGCTTGACGAACTGCGGGCGCAGCAACGCCAGCTGCTGCAGGCCGGAGTAGCCGGACCCGGCGTCGTCCAGTGCGACGGCAGCACCGGCCGCGCGCAGCCGGGCGAGCAGCCCGGTGAGGCGCTCGTGGTCGTCGACGGGCACGTGCTCGGTCAGCTCGAGCACCAGGCTGCCCAGGTCGGGGGCGGCGAGCAGCACGTCGGCGAGCTCGGGCTCGGTGAGCAGGTGGGGGCTGACGTTCACCGACAGGAAGCGGCCCGCCGGCAGCTCCTCCCGGGCGCGCAGGGCGGCGGCGACGACCTGGCCCTCCAGGCGGGCGCCGAGGCCCAGTTCGTCGGCCGCGGCGAACCAGCGGTCCGGGCCGATCCCGGGCGCGGCGTCGAAGCGGGAGAGCGCCTCGTAGCCGGCGACGACGCCGCGGCGCAGGTCGACGATGGGCTGGAAGACTAGTCGCGGCTGCGCGGGGTCGGCGAGCACGGCGGTCAGCGCCGCGGCCCAGCCACCCGCGGGCGCCACCGCCGCACGCGCGTCCGCGAGGTCGCTGGTCGCTGCGGTCACCGGGCCCTCTTCCTGGAAGCGGCGGGGGGCCCGTCCCTGGACCGTTCGCCGTGGCCATGAGCCTGCCCCGGCCCGGGCGGCGGGGGCGAGCCGCAGCCGGGGCGGCTCACCCCGTCGGGGCACGCGGGCCCGGCGTCGCCCCGGAGGTGGGCCGGGCGGCGCGCCCGCGGGCCCGGCCGGGCACCCTGGTGCGGGAAGCGGGGCCACGGACCCCGAGCGGAGCGGTCAACGACTCGTTCGTGACTTCTGCGTGAACAGCGGCGCGACCCGCACCCCGCGGGGGAGGATCGCACCGACCGGCGAGAGGAGCGAGACCGCAGATGACCGTGTCCCAGCCCAGCGCGGTGGAGGTCGGCCTGATGGCGGGGCGGGCCGGCTACGTGCTCCGGGCCAACGACCGTGGCCGGTTCACGGTCGCCTCCCCCACCCTCTACCCGCACATGTGGAGCTGGGACGCCGGGTTCGTCGCGCTGGGCATCGCCACCGTGTCGGTGCCCCGGGCGCTGGACGAGCTGCGCACGCTGCTGACCGGGCAGTGGGCGACCGGGATGATCCCGCACATCCTGTTCCACTCCCCCAGCGACTACTTCCCCGGTCCGGAGCGCTGGCGCACCCAGGTGGCCGCCGCGCGCCCGCCCGAGGTGCTCACCTCGGGCATCTGCCAGCCGCCGATCCACGTGATCGCGCTGTCCCGGATCCTGCACGACGCCCGGCGCCGCGGCGGCACCGACCAGCAGCTGGCCGAGGACTTCGTCCGGGAGACCTTCGACCAGTGGCTGGCCTGGCACCAGTACCTGGCCACCGCCCGCGACCCCTACAGCTACGGGCTGGTGGAGATCCACCACGGCTGGGAGTCGGGCATGGACGACTCGCCGCGCTGGGACGTCCCCTACGCCAACGTGCACCCGCAGCCGGACATGCCGCCGTTCGTCCGCGCCGACCTCGCCCACGTCGCCGACCCCTCGCAGCGCCCCTCCGACGCCGAGTACGCCCGCTACCTGTGGCTGCTGGAGCAGAAGGTCCGGGTCCGCTACGACGACGCCGCCTACCGGTCGACCGGGGACTTCGTCGTCGGCGACGTGCTGGTCTCGGCGCTGCTGGCGGCCGCCAGCGACCTGCTCGCCGACATGGGCGAGGAGCTGGGCATCGGCGGGGGCTCGTCCGGCGGCGTGGAGCAGTCCCGGGCGATCGCCCGGCGGTTCCGCACCGGGGTGCTGCGCTCCGTCGACCCCGACACCGGCCTGGCCCGCGACCTGGACCTGCGCACCGGTAACTGGCTGGAGGTGGAGAGCGCCGCGGGCTTCGCACCGCTGCTGTGCGGCGGCGACGAGGCGGTCACCCGGCGGCAGCGCGACCTGCTGCTGGGGCCGCGCTGGTGCGGGCACTCCCGGCTGCGCTGGCCCGTGGTGCCCTCCGTGTCCCCGGCGTCGGCGGACTTCCGCGAACGCACCTACTGGCGCGGGCCGCAGTGGCCGGTGCTGAACTGGCTGATGGCCTGGGCGCTGAACCGCTCCGGGGAGCAGGAGGCGGCCAACCAGCTGCGGCTGGCCGGGTTGTCCCAGCTCATCGACTGCGACTTCGCCGAGTACTACGAGCCGGTCACCGGCGAGACCCTCGGCAGCCGCGACCAGTCGTGGACGGCGGCGATCGCGCTGGACTTCCTGGCCGCCCGCCGGCCGGCCCAGCGACGTCCGGTGCGGTGGCTGACCAGCGAGCTGCCCCGGATCACCCCGGCGCAGCGCGCCGCGCACCAGGCAGCGCAGCACCAGCGGGCGGCCGGCCACCGGCCGGCGCACGGCCACGGCCCGGCGACGCGCCCGCAGCCGCAGCAGCGACCGGGCTGACCGCGCGAGCCGGATGACGATCCGGTGACGAAAGCGGGCGGACGGGGTGCACCCGACGGTCGGGCGGGCACAACCCACCCGCCCCACCGTCGCCCTCCTGAGGAGTTCCCCGTGCCGCGCAGGTACCTCGTCCCGGCCGCCACCGCACTGCTGCTGCTCGCCGCGTGCGGCGACAACCCGACCGGCGTGGGTGGTTCGTTCACCGAGGAGGAGGGCGCGCTCCCCGACGACCTGGCGGTCCCGGTCGAGGAGAGCGCCTACCTGGTCGACCCCGAGGGCAGCAGCGCCGGTCGGGTCACCTTCACCGACGCGGAGACCGGCATGGAGGTGGTCGCCGAGGCGACCGGGCTGCCGGCCGGGGAGCACCCGCTGTCGCTCCACGAGACCGCGGACTGCGATGCGCCGGCCACCCCCGACGACCCGACGCTGGTCGGCGACTGGACCGGCGTGGGTGCGGCGCTGCCCGGCATCGAACTGCCGCAGCTCGTCGTCGGCGAGGACGGCACCGGCGAGGTCAGCGCGGTCGTCGCGAACGTGGACCTGGACACCCTGCTGGACGAGGACGGCACGGCCCTGCTGGTGCACGCCGTCGGCGCCGACGGGGAGGACACCGAGGCCCTGGCCTGCGCGCCCGTCGGCGGCTGAGCCGGGTACCGCCCTGACGTCACGGGTCCCCGCCCCGCATGGAGCGGGGACCCCCGACGTCAGGACCGCTCCGTCAGGGGCGGGGATCCGGGCTCTGGGTCAGCGCCGGGTCGGTGAGCGCCACCGGTGCCAGCACCTCGTCGATGCGGGCCTTGACGTCCGCCTCGAGCTCCACCCCGGCGGCCTTGACGTTGTCGACGACCTGCTCCGGCCGGCTGGCGCCGATGATCGCCGCCGCCACGTTCTCCTCCGACAGCACCCACGCCACCGCCAGGGCGGCCATCGACAACCCGAGGTCGTCGGCGATGGGCCGGAGCTCCTGCACCCGGGTGAGGACGTCGTCGGTCATCAGCCGGGAGATGAAGTTCGCGCCGCCGCCCTTCTCGTCGGTGGCCCGTGAGCCGGCCGGCGGCGGCTGACCCGGCTGGTACTTGCCCGTCAGGACGCCCTGCGCGATCGGGGAGAAGACGACCTGGCTCATGCCCAGCTCCCGGCAGGTGGGGATCACCTCGGCCTCGGGCACCCGGTAGAGCGCCGAGTACTGCGGCTGGTTGGACACCAGCGGGACGTGCAGCTCGTCGGCGAGCACCTTCGCCGCGCGGATCTCCTCCGCCCGCCACTCCGAGACACCGATGTAGAGCGCCTTGCCGCTGTGCACGACCGCCGCGAAGGCCTCCATCGTCTCCTCGAGTGGCGTCTCGTAGTCGTAGCGGTGGGCCTGGTAGAGGTCGAGGTAGTCGGTGCCCAGCCGGCGCAGCGAGCCGTCGATCGAGTCCCGGATGTGCTTGCGGGACAGGCCCCGGTCGTTGGGGCCGCGCCCGGTCGGCCAGTAGACCTTGCTGAAGATCTCGATGCTGCTGCGCGGCTCCCCCGCCAGCGCCTCACCGAGCACCTGCTCGGCCCGGCCCTCGGCGTAGCCGTCGGCGGTGTCGAAGGTGGTGACGCCGGCGTCCAGCGCCGCACGGACGCACGCGTGGGCGGCGTCGGCCTCCACCTGCCCGCCGTGGGTGATCCAGTTGCCGTAGGTGATCTCGCTGATCTTGAGGCCGCTGCGGCCGAGGTGTCGGAACTCCATGCCGCACGTCCTACCCGGCCGGGGAGCGCTCTCACGCACCCGGCCCGGCAACCCGGTCCCACGGACCACCGGCGCAGCAGCAGGGGACCTACGACCCCCGTGCGGGGGGGACCGGGACGGCCAAGGTGGGGCGGGAGAGCAGCGAGCACCCGGGAGAGGACCCGCATGTCCGTCATCGACCGCACCCCCACCACGACCACGGCCGCCGAGCGGGCCGACGGCCCACCGTCGCCGGCGCCCGAGGCCGGCATCGACCAGCTGGTGCGCAACGGGCTGACGGCGCTCGGCGCCTACGACGCCTACGACCAGGCGCAGATCGACCACATCGTCGGGAAGGCCTCGCTCGCCGCGCTCGCCCAGCACGGCGCCCTGGCCGCGCTCGCGGTGGAGGAGACCGGCCGTGGGGTGTTCGAGGACAAGGCGGTGAAGAACGTGTTCGCCTGCGAGCACGTGACGCACCGGATGAAGGACATGCGCACCGTCGGGGTGATCAGCCGTGACGAGATCACCGGCATCACCGAGATCGCCGAGCCGGTCGGCGTCGTCGCCGGCATCACCCCGGTGACCAACCCGACGAGCACGACCGTCTTCAAGGCCCTGCTGGCGCTCAAGACGCGCAACCCGATCATCTTCGCGTTCCACCCGGCCGCCCAGCGGTGCAGCGCGGCCGCCGCGCGCATCGTGCACGACGCGGCGGTCGCCGCCGGCGCGCCGGAGCACTGCATCCAGTGGGTCGAGCAGCCCTCGATCGAGGCGACCGGCGCACTGATGAACCACCCCGGGGTGGCGACGGTGCTGGCCACCGGGGGCAACGCGATGGTCACCGCCGCCTACTCGACCGGCAAGCCCGCACTCGGCGTGGGTGCCGGGAACGTGCCGGCGTACGTCCACCGGGACGCGGACGTCGCCCGGGCCGTGCACGACCTGGTGCTGTCGAAGTCGTTCGACAACGGCATGATCTGCGCCTCCGAGCAGGCGGTGATCCTCGACGAACCGGTCTACGAGCGGGCGATGGCGGGGCTGGCACGACTCCACGCCCACCGGGCCACCCCCGACGAGAAGGCCCTGCTGGAGCGATTCCTGTTCGGGGTGACCGCCGCCGACGCCAACTGCGCCGGGGCCCGGCTCAACGCCGCCGCCGTCGGGCAGTCACCGGTGTGGATCGCCGAGCAGGCCGGCTTCTCCGTCGCCCCGGACACCTCGATCATCCTCGTCGAGGTGGCCGGGGTCGGGCCGGCCGAGCCGCTGACCCGCGAGAAGCTGTGCCCGGTGCTGGCGGTGCTGCGCGCCCAGGACGCCGCCGAGGGGTTCGCACTCGCGGAGGCGATGGTCGAGTTCGACGGCCTGGGCCACAGCGCCGTCATCCACACCGAGGACGCTGCCCTCGCCGAGGCCTACGGCACGCGGGTCAAGGCGGTCCGCATCATCTGGAACGCGCCGTCGTCGCAGGGCGGCATCGGCGACATCTACAACGCCTTCATCCCGTCCCTGACCCTGGGCTGCGGCAGCTACGGGCGGAACTCGGTGTCGAACAACGTCTCGGCGCTGGACCTGATCAACGTCAAGCGGGTCGGGCGCCGCACCAACAACATGCAGTGGTTCAAGGTGCCGGCGAAGGTCTACTTCGAGCCGAACGCCATCCGCTACCTGGCCGACATGCCCGGGCTGCACCGGGCCACCATCGTCACCGACCCCACGATGACCCGCCTCGGTTTCGTCGACCGGCTGATCTCGGTGCTGGAGCAGCGGCACGAGCGGGTCGCCGTGCAGATCATCGACGGCGTCGAGCCGGAGCCGAGCGTGGCCACCGTCGACCATGGCGCCGCACTGATGCGCGAGTTCGCGCCGGACACCATCATCGCGCTGGGTGGCGGCTCCCCGATGGACGCCGCCAAGGTGATGTGGCTGCGGTACGAGCACCCGGAGGTCGAGTTCGCCGACCTGCGGGAGAAGTTCTTCGACGTCCGCAAGCGGGCCTTCACCTTCCCCACGCTCGGGACGCGGGCCCGGCTGGTCTGCATCCCGACGACCTCGGGCACCGGCGCCGAGGTGACCCCCTTCGCCGTCATCACCGACACGGCGACCGGCCGCAAGTACCCGTTGGCCGACTACGCGCTGACGCCGAGCGTGGCCATCGTCGACCCGGTGCTCACCCACGACATGCCGGCCACCGTGACCGCGGACAGCGGGATGGACGCGCTGACCCACGCCACCGAGGCCTACGTGTCCGTCTACGCCAACGACTTCACCGACGGGCTGTGCCTGCAGGCCATCCGGCTGGTCTTCGCCCACCTCGAGCGGGCGGTGACCCACGGGGCCGACGACGCCGAGGCCCGGGAGAAGATGCACAACGCCGGCACCATCGCCGGGATGGCGTTCGGCAGCGCGTTCCTGGGCATCGTGCACGCGATGGCGCACACCCTGGGGCTGACCTTCCACCTGGCACACGGGCGCACCAACGCTGTGCTGCTGCCGCACGTCATCCGCTACAACGGCAGCGTCCCCACCAAGCTGACCGGCTGGCCCAAGTACGGGGTCTACACCGCACCCGAACGGTTCCAGGACATCGCCCGGGCGCTCGGGCTGCCGGCCTCGACCCCCGAGGAAGGGGTGGAGTCCTACCCCCGGGCGGTCGAGGAGCTGCGGGCGCGGATCGGTGTGCCGGCGTCGTTCCGGGAGGCCGGGGTGGACGAGGCCGAGTACCTGGCGGCACTGCCCCAGCAGGCGATGAACGCCTACGAGGACCAGTGCGCCCCCGCCAACCCGCGGATGCCGATGCTGGCGGACATGGAGCGGATCATGCGCGCGGCGTACTACGGCTGAGCCGCGACGGGGCCGGTCAGCTGCGGGCGTTGACCGGGATGATGCCGTGGTGGACGGTCAGTGCCGCGAAGACGAGCGTGAGGACGGCGATGACCGCGAACACCGTCACCGGGAGCACCCAGCCGCCCCGGGTGGGAGCCGCGTCGGTCGCGGCGTCGGCCGGCCGCGTGGCCCGCAGGTACACGCACAGCACGGTGACCGCGATCGCCAGGTGCAGCCCGAACTCGACCCACTCCTGGAAGCGGGTCAGCGGCGGCAGCACGGGCAGGACCACCGCGACCGGCCAGTACAGCGCCATGCCGAGGAAGCCGGGGACGGCGCACAGCGGCGGGGTGACCCGGGCCCAGAACGGGCCGCGGAGCACCGGGCGGGGACCGCGGACGAGCAGCGCCAGCGCCAGCCCCGCCACACCCATCAGCCAGGAGACGACCTTGAACACGGCCTGCAGGCTGAACTCCCCCGCCACCCGCACGTTGTGGACGTTCACCTCGGCCTGCTGGTTCACCGCGGCGAGGTCCTCGGGGGTGGTGAACGCGAACACCCGCTGCCCCCAGGAGATCTCCTCGCCGGCCAGCAGGAGGGCGCCGAGCGCCACCGCGATCATCAGCACGGCCGGCAGCAGCTCGCGCCGGCGGCCCAGCCGGACCGCCGCCGCGCCGGCCAGCACGGCCGCGAGCAGGCAGACGGCGAACTGCAGCCACTCGACCACGTTGTCCTCGCGGAGCACCGTGTAGTACAGCGGCCGGGCGACCGCCAGGAGGACCACGCCGACGACGATCCCGACCACCGGCGTCCAGGCGACGGCGCGCGCGAGCGACCGGGGCAGCCCGTCGCGGGCCGCGTCCCGATCGACGGCGGCCACGGTCGCGTGCAGTGGCCGCCGGACGGACAGCGACCTCCGGGCCGGGGTGCTGAGGCTCGTCAACATGTCACTCCCTGTGCTGGCCCGGACGCCGGCACGACACGGAGATCCCGTGGGTGAACAGCGAGCGAACACCAGCTTCTGGTCAAGAGAGCAGCAGTTTAACCACGCACAACACAACCACCGCCAATCCAGGGCGCGTGCGCACAGCGCAGGAGCCCGCCCGGAGCCCGATGACGGTCCGTGACCGACGGTGGCGAGCGGCGGCCGGCCCGGCCGGCGAGCGCGGGGTCAGAGGTCCCGGCGGACGTTCTCGCTGCGGTCCTCGACGGCTCCGTGGCGGACCAGGCTGACCATGGCCAGGGCGAGCCCGCCCCAGATCACGAGCATCGCCACCACCATCATCACGATCGCCTCGGTGCTCATCGGGTGCCCCCCTCGTCGTGTCCGGTGGTGGCCGCACCCAGCGGCGTCACCGGGTCGGAGCCGGGTGGCGGACCGTCCAGGTGCGTCCCGGCCCGCCACGGCAGCCGGGCGACCAGGAACCCGATGACGGGCAGCGCCACCACCATCCCCCAGCCGCAGACCACCAGCAGCCACGTCGGGTAGTCCTCGTAGGGCGCGGTCAGGTCGTCGCGGAGCGCCAGCACGAGCACGACGGCGAGGCCCACCGGGGCGACGACGCTGGTGAGCAGGCGCCAGCCGGTGCCCACCCGGGGCCGGCCGTGGACGTTGAGGTGGTCCCCGAGCCGGGTCAGCGCCCGCAGCAGCCAGGCGACGACCAGCATGCTGATCAGCGCGACCACGAGGATGCCGTACTGGTTGACGAAGTGGTCGACGACGTCGAGCACGTAGATGCCGCTGGTCGTGCTGAACAGCACCAGGCTCAGCACCGCGGCGGGGACGCCGACCAGCAGGGTCGCGGTGAGGCGGCCGGTGTCGAGCTTGTCGCGGACCGCGGAGATGACCACCTCGATGACGCTGACCAGCGAGGTGATGCCGGCGAGCACCAGGCAGCCGAAGAACAGCACGCCCAGCAGGGCGCCGGCCGGGGCCTCGCTGATGATCGCCGGGAAGGCGACGAACGCCAGCCCGATCCCGTCGCTGGCGACCTGGTCGACCGCGACCCCGTTGGCCTGCGCCATGAAGCCCAGCGCGGCGAAGACCCCGATGCCGGCGAGCAGCTCGAAGCTGGAGTTCGCGAAGCCGACGACGAGACCCGAGCCGATCATGTCCTCGCGCCGGCCCACGTAGGAGGCGTAGGTGATCATGATGCCGAAGCCGATCGAGAGCGAGAAGAAGATCTGCCCGAACGCGGCGGCCCAGACCGACCCCGAGGCGAGGGCCGACCAGTCCGGCGTGAAGAGCGCGTCGAGCCCGGTGCCGGCGCCGGGCAGCAGCACCGCCTGCACGACCAGGGCGGCGAAGGCGAGCACCAGCACCGGGATGAAGAACAGCGACGTCGCACCGATCCCCCGCTGCACACCGAGCGCCATGATCACCAGGACGGCCACCCAGACGAGCGCGAGGGGCACGAGCACCCCGGGCACGACGTCGGCGGTGACCCGGACGTCGCCGGCCTGGAGGAACTCGCCGAAGAAGAAGCCCTCGGGGTCGGCCCCCCAGGCCTCGTCGAGGGAGAAGAAGGTGTAGCGCAGCGCCCAGGCGATGACCGCGGCGTAGTAGACGGCGATGACGAAGCAGATGCCGACCTGCCACCAGCCCAGCCCCTCGGCGCCCCGGCGCAGCCGGGCGAACGACAGCGGCGCGGACCCGCGGTGCCGGTGGCCGAGCGCGTAGTCGAGCAGCAGGAACGGGATGCCGGCGGTCAGCAGCGCGACGAGGTAGGGCAGCAGGAAGGCGCCGCCGCCGTTCTCGTAGGCGACGTAGGGGAAGCGCCAGATGTTGCCCAGCCCGACCGCCGAGCCGATCGCGGCCAGGATGAACACGCGCCGGGAGCTGAACCCACCGCGGCGGCGCTCCTGGTCCGGCTGCCCCGTGGGCTGCTCCGCCCTCGCGCTCATGTGCCCTCCCGCGTCGTGTGCCACCGGACCGGCGCACCGGTCGGCGTCCTGCCATCGGGGAGAGGATGCCAGCACCCGGGCGGCTCGGCTGCCGGAGCCCGCTGCCCGTGGGACGACGAACCGCCCCGGACCGTGGGGTCCGGGGCGGTTCGCCGTACTGCGGGGGGTGGAGGCGGCGGGAATCGAACCCGCGTCCTGCGACGCATCACCAGGGCTTCTCCGAGCGCAGTTCGCTCTGCCTCTGCTCGACCCTCCTGATCTCACGAACGAGTCAGGATGACGGGCCCAGTCACTGTTTGGTGTCCCACACGTACCCGTGACCGGCACGTGCGGTGAGTCATCTAGCTGATGCCAGGATCCGGGCCGATGACGAACCCGGGCTGACAGACTCGCCTAGCTGCCGTCAGGCAGCGAGAGCGAAGTCGCGCTGATTGGAATCGGCGCTTGTGTTTTTGCAACGGATGGTTAACGAGATCATCGTTGCCTTCCTCGGCTCGCTTCCCCTGGTCAAACGACCGCAGTCGAGACCAATCGCCCCCCTGTGTAGTTGTGCAGCCAGGGTAACGGCTGCCGGGCCGCTCGTGTTCCCCGCCGTCCCGACCCGCCCGTGCAGGTCAGGCCCGGCGCTCCCACCAGCGCACCCGGCCCACCGACCCGTCCGGCCGCGGCGCGGCCTGGACCCCCAGGTCGCGGTAGCCGGCCCGGGCGGCCACGGCGGCGCTGGCCTCGTTGTCCGGCAGCATCCCGAGCCGGACGCACGGGTGGCCCACCGACAGCAGCCAGTCGGTCATCAGCCGCACCGCCGCGACGGCCAGCCCGCGGCCCCGCCCGGCCGGCAGCAGCGCGTACCCGACCGACGGCTCGGGCGAGCGCTCGACGGTGAGCGCCGCCATCCCGACGGCCGGGCCCTCGACCCCACCCTCGACGGGGCGCACCGCGTACCGCTGGCCGAGCCGCCGGTGCGCCCGGTCGGCGACGTCGAGCATCCGCTGCCGCGCGGCCGCCTCGTCCAGGTGCGGCGGGTGCGTCGTCCACCGGAGGACCTCCGGGTCGCGGGACAGCGCCTGCTCCAGCACCCAGTCGTCCTCCGTCATCGCCCGGAGGACGACGCCGTCGTCCGCCAGGCGCGCCGGCGGGGCGGCGTGCAGCAGGCCGGTCACCCTCAGATCCAGTCGCGGCGCTTGAACACCAGGTACAGCGTGAGGCTGACCATGAACATCAGCACCAGCGCGAACGGGTAGCCGTAGTACCAGTCGGTCTCCGGCATGTGGTCGAAGTTCATCCCGTAGACGCCGCCGACCAGACTGGGCGCGAACAGGATGGCCGCCCAGGCGGAGATCTTCTTGACCTCCTCGCCCTGGGCGAGGCTGGTGATGGTCAGCTCGCGGATCTCGTCGTTCTGCCGCTGCGCCACCAGCGTCGCGTTCACCGTCAGGATGTCGCGCAGCTGGAGCCGGAAGCCCTCGATCCGCTCGTTCACCCCGGTGACGTGGTCGGCGACGTCGCGCAGGTAGCTGCGCAGCTCCTCGTCGACGCCGTACTTCTCGAACCCCGCGGTGATCGCGGCGAGGATGCCGGTCAGCGGCTGGCAGGCCCGCTGGAAGTCCACGACCTCCTGGGACAGCTCGTAGATGCGCCGGGACACCTGCGGGTCACCGCGGAACACCTCGGCCTCGATCTCGTCGATGTCCTTGTCCAGCCCGTTGACCACCGGGACGTAGCCGTCGACGACCGCGTCGAGGATCGCGTAGAGCACCGCCTCGCTCCCCCGGGCCAGCAGCTCCGGGGTGCTCTCCAGCCGGCGCCGCACCCGGGCCAGGTCCGGCGACTCGCTGTGCCGCACCGTGACCACGAAGTCCTTGCCGAGGAACAGGTGCAGCTCACCGAACTCCACCTCCTCGGTGGCGTCGATGTAGCGGGCGGCCTTGAGGACGACGAACAGGGTGTCGCCGTACCGCTCGAACTTGGGCCGCTGGTGGGCCTGGATGGCGTCCTCGACGGCCAGGTCGGGCAGCTCGTACTGCTCGGCCAGCTCTCCCAGCTCCGCCGGCTGCGGGCGGTAGAGGCCGAGCCAGACCATGCGGTCGTCGAAGCCCTCGGTGAGCCACTCGTGGCTCTCGGCCGCCGAGCCGGGGGTGGCGATCCGGCGCCCGGCCGCGTAGACGGCGTTGTCCATGATCTTCGAGGTGCGCACCGGCTCGGGAGCGGCGGGGGTCTCCCGCGCCGGCGGGGGCGGGGGCACGACCACGGGGCGGGGCAGGCGGGCGAGGGTGGCCAGCGCGCTGCGCGACGCGCTGCGGTGGCCGGTGCGGGACGCACGGCGACGGTCGGTCACGAGGGACTCCCGGGGGCTGCTGGATCAGGACGCCGAGCAGGTCCCCGCCGCGACGCCGCCGGGTCGATCGGTGACCGGGCGGGTCAGCAGGTGGGGACCTGGGGACTGCAACTGGGTGGTTCGGTGCGCACGACCAGTCACCTCCCGGGGGTCCCACGGGGCCGGCGTGGATCAGCGGGCCGTCGTCCATCGTGACACGCCTGCCGCAGGTGGTGCACCCCGGTGCACCGTCCGGGTGATGAACACCCGGCGCCGCCGGTTCAGCTCCCGGCGGGGGTGCAGGCCCGGTTGTGGTCCAGGTCGTCGACGACGTACTGCACGAGCGTCACCTCACCGCCGTCGACCAGCGGCTCCCGGCCGCACCTGCGGGCGGCGTCGGTGCGGTCGTCGGCGCCGGCCAGCCAGCTGTCCAGGCCGGTCAGGCTGCTGCCCGCCGGCACCGAGCCGGCGATCCGACCCCACTGGTACCCGGTCGAGTAGATGCCCACCTCGCCGCCGAGCGCCGTGAAGTGGTCGGCCATGCCCTCCAGCGTGGCGCGGTTGTTCCGCTCGGCGTCGGCGCCGCCGACCTGCCAGGTGTTCATCGTCTCGACGTCGAGCCACCAGCGGTACCCGGCGAGGTCGGACACGTCGTCCACCGCATCGATCTCGGCGGGGACCTCGTCGCCGAGTTCGCTCCTCAGCTCCCGGGCGGCGGCGAGCACGATCCGCACGTCGCCCGCGGCCCGGTCCACGCCGTACTCGTAGGAGCAGGCCGCGGTGTTCCCGCCGTCGCAGACGCCGTATCGGTTGCTGCCCAGCTCCGGCCAGGTGGTGACCTGGTCGCGCACCTGGCCGGGGTTGGCGGTGTTCACGTAGAACTGCACCGGCGGCTGGCCGGGCACGTCGCCGCCGGCCTCGGTCGCCCACACCCACTGCTCGGGCAGGCACCGGTTCGGCGTGGTGGCCAGCCCACCGTTGACGCCGACGACGGCGAACGCGGCGTCGTCGGGCAGCTCGGTGCGGCACTGCGGGTACGACACGTCGTACCCGACCGGGGCGGCACGGTTCGCGGTCTCCCGCCCGGGCGTCTCCCGCGCGGTGGTCTCCCGAGCGGGCGTCTCGCGCTCCGGCCGCTCGGCGGCGGCGGCCGCGGCGGTCGGCGCGACCAGGGCAGTGCCGA
This sequence comes from Modestobacter roseus, assembly GCF_007994135.1. Classification (NCBI taxonomy): domain Bacteria; kingdom Bacillati; phylum Actinomycetota; class Actinomycetes; order Geodermatophilales; family Geodermatophilaceae; genus Modestobacter; species Modestobacter roseus. The sequence continues at coordinate 283,987 of NZ_VLKF01000001.1, read as the reverse complement.
CCGTCAGGCCGGTGGCCACGAGGACGCGCAGAGTTGTCCGCATCACCTCGACGGTACGCGGGTTCAGCCCCCGGCGACGGGTCCGAGCAGCCGCGACCAGGAGACCTGGGTGCGGGCGGTGGCGAAGCCGAGGCTCTCGTAGAGCCCCAGCGCGCCGGTCACGTTCTCGCTGTCGACCTGCAGTCCCGCGGTCTGGCAGCCCCCCGCCGCGGCAGCCCGCAGCGCCTGCGCGATGACCGCCTTGGACAGCCCACGGCCCCGCGCCTGGGGGACGACGCCGATCTGGCCGAAGTAGCTCTCCCGGGAGCCGGTCGCCGCCGCGGCGGTCTCCGACACGTAGGACAGCGCGTAGGCGAGCACCGCGCCGTCCTCCACCGCGAGCACCGACAGGTCCGGGCGGAAGCCCTGCTGGCCGGTGAACATCACCCGCCAGGACGCCTCGTCGCGCTCGCTGGAGCCGTAGTGCTCGGTGAAGGCCGCGTTGTGCGCGCGGCGCACCTCGTCGTCGCGGTCCCAGGTGAAGGGCACCAGGTCGACGCCGGGCACCGCGCGCGGCTCCGGCAGGTCGGTCAGGGGGCGCTCCATGTGGTGGAACCAGCGCACCGGCTGCAACCCGGCCCGGCGGGCCAACGCCTCCAGGTCGGGCATCGAGGTGTACGCGGTCACCGTGAGCCGGGCCGGTGCCTCCGGGTGCCGCTCCGCGTGCACCTGCGCACCGCGGGCCAGCTGCCAGTCCAGCAGCGCCCGGCCGATGCCGCGGCCCCGCCGGTCCGGGTGCACCCGGCCCTCCAGGTGCACGCCGTAGGCGTCGCGGAAGGTGGGCGGGGCGATCGCGGTGGCGAAGGCGACGGGGGCGCCGTCCCCGTCCAGCACCACGCGGGTGTCCTGGTCCAGGTCGACCAGCTCGTTCACCCACCAGCCGCGCAGGTCCTCGGCCCCCTCGTGCTCCCCCGTGTCGTCGACGGCCTCCGCGGCGGCCAGCAGCTCGGCGAGCGCCGGCACGTCGTCCGGGTGGATGGGTCGGGCGGTCAGTCCGGCGGGGAGGGAGAGGTCGGGCACGAGGGTCGACGCTAGCCGGTGCGCCGAGCCTGTTGGTCAGCTACCGCAGGCCGGCAGGTGGGAACCTCGCCCCGTGGACCGACCGACGCCCGCCCGCCTCACCTCCCGCGACCTGACGCCGCGTCAGCAGGACGCCCTGTTGAGCCAGACGGTCGTGCTCGCGGGCACGCTGTCCGACCTGGTCGTGGCGCTGGTTCGCCTCGCGCGCGGCTCCCGCGGCAGCCAACTGGGACCGACGCTCGTCACCCTGGTCCTGGCCGCGGGCGCGCCCCCGCTCGCCCGTTGGGCGATGCGGGTGCGGGGCCGGCGGGGCCGGGCAGTGCTCGTCGCTCTTTTGGTCGCGGTCCCCACGCTCCCCGCTGCGGCCGGCGGCACGCGCGGCACGGTGGTAGGCAGTGGCAACCCGCTCTGGCAGCTGGCCGTCTCCGCTGGCACGAGGGTGGTCGGCGGCGGCGTCCTGGTGCTGCCGAGCGCGCTCGCGGCGGGGCGGCGCCGGCGCGCCAGGGTCAGTCGAGGGTGACGACGACCTTGCCGCGGACGTGCCCGCCGGCCACCAGCTCCTGGGCATCGGCGGTCTGCTCCAGCGGGAAGGCCTTGGCGATCGCCACCCGCAGCTGACCGGCGTCGGCCATCCGGCCGAGCTCCTCGAGGTCGTGCCGCTCGGGGCGGACGAAGACGTAGCGACCGCCGAGCTCGCGCACGACCGGGTCGACGACGCTGGCGATCCGCCGCGGGTCGCGCACCTGGTCGGGGGCGTCGCCCAGCGCCGGCCCGCCGATCAGGTCGAGGACGGCGTCGACCGGCTCGGACAGCTGCCCGGAGATCGGGCCGGCGGCGTAGTCCAGCACCTCGGCGGCGCCGGCGTCCCGCAGGAAGCCGTGGTTGCGCGGGCTGGCGGTGCCGATGACGTGCGCGCCGAGCGCGGCGGCGATCTGCACGGCGAAGAAGCCCACGCCGCCGGCGGCCCGGTGCACCAGCACCCGGTCGCCCTCGCCGACGTCCAGCGCCTCGGTCAGCGCCTGGTAGGCGGTCAGCCCGGCCAGCGGCAGTGCGGCGGCCTCGGTGAACCCCAGCGAGTCGGGCTTGTGCGCGATGCACCGCTGCGGGGCGGGCACGAGCTCGGCCGTCGTCCCCCACTGGACGTCGTCCCGTCGCAGGTACCCGAACACCTCGTCACCGGGGGCGAAGTCGACCACCGCCGGGCCGACCTGCTCGACGACGCCGGACAGGTCCCAGCCGGGCACGATCGGGAAGTGGTGCGGGAAGAAACCGGCCAGGCCCCCCTGCCGGATGCCCATGTCCACCGGGTTGACCCCGGCCGCGCGGGCGCGGACCAGGACCGTGTCCGGCCCCACCGGCGGCTCGGGCAGGTCGTCGCGCAACTGCAGGACGTCGACGTCCCCGAACCGGTCGTAGGCGATGCCGCGCACGGAGTCAGCGCCGTCCCTTCACGTAGCGCCCGAAGGCGCGTTCCATCTCCCGGCGCGAGTCGCGCTCGGCGAGGTCCTGACGCTTGTCGTAGGCCTTCTTGCCCTTCGCCAGGGCGAGGGTGGCCTTGACCTTGCCGTCCTTGAAGTACAGGTCCAGCGGGACGAGCGAGAGCCCGCCCTCCTTGGTCTTGCCGATCAGCTTCTCGATCTCGGCGCGGTGCATGAGGATCTTCCGCTTGCGCCGCGGGGCGTGGTTGGTCCACGTGCCCTCGGTGTACTCGGGGATGTGGACGTGCTGCAGCCACACCTCGCCCTGGTCGACCGTGGCGAAACCGTCCGCCAGCGAGGCACGACCGGCGCGCAGGCTCTTCACCTCGGTGCCGGTGAGCACCAGGCCCACCTCGTAGGTGTCGAGGATCGAGTAGTCGTGCCGCGCCTTCTTGTTCTGGGCGATGAGCTTGCGCCCTTGTTCACGCGGCATGCCGACCAGTCTACGAAGCGGCGGCAACCGGGGACTCCTCGCCGCGAGGTCTGCGGTCTCGTGGTCTCCCGGGCCGGGAGACCACGAGACCGCAGACCTCACCGCACCTGTGGACGACGGGAGCGGACCAGGCCGCCAAACCGTCACCCTCTGCCGGTGCCCCGCCGCCGTCGTCCGTCCGAGCTGCCGGGGCCGAGCACCCGGGCCGGCGCCCTCGCCCGTGGCGTGAGCGACTGGCGGCTGCGGCACCCCGACGTCGTCCGGCTGTCGCGGGACACGTACCTCCCCCGCGGGGACGACGCCGACCTGCGCTCCCGGCTGCCGGCGGTCCTGCTGACCGCGCCGGCCGGTGCCGTGGTCAGCCACCACACCGCTGCCGCGATGTGGCGGGTGGAGATCCCGCTGGCCGCCGCGTCGTCCGTGGCCCACCTGACGGTGCCTCCCCGCTCGAAGGCGAGGAACCGGGCCGACCGGCACCTGCACCGGACACCCCTGTCACCCGAGGACGTCGAACGGCGCTGGGGCATGCCCGTGACCTCCCCCGCCCGCACCTGGCGCGACCTCGCGGCCGAGCTGGCGCCCGCGGCTCTGCTCGCGGTGACCGACCAGCTGCTCGACGTCCTCTGCCGGCCGGCCGAGCTGGAGGAGGCGCTGCGCCGGCGGCCCACCGGACACGGTGCGGCCCGGGCTCGGCGGGTGCTGGCGGTGGCCGACCCCCGGGTCGACTCACCGATGGAGTCGGGGACCCGGTGGCTGCTGCACGAGGCAGGGCTGCCCCGCCCGACGCTGCAGTACCGCCTTCGCCGGCCCGCGTGCAGGGGCCCGCGGCGAGCATGCGAGGCGTGGGGAGCAGGCGGGTCCTTCAGGGCAACGTGCACCGGGAGCGCGACGTCTTCGTCGACGACCTGCGGCGGCAGAACCGGCTGGTCCTGGCGGGCTGGGTCGTGCTGCGCTTCACCTCCGCCGACGTCCTGGGTCGGCCGCACGAGGTGGTGACCGCCGTCCGCCGTGCCCTTGCGCGGTGACTTCTGCAACGTCGTGGCTTCCCGGGCCGGGAAGCCACGACGTCGCAGATCGTGCGAGCGTGCGGCTACAGCCGGACGTAGAGCCGCAGGGTGACGTAGGCGGCGATGGCGGCCAGGCCAACGCCGGCCGCGGCGATGATCGGTGAGATCGCGGCGATCGCCGACCAGTCGACCGGTGGGATGATCCCGGCTTTGATCGGCCCGGCCAGCGTCTTGTCGACGAACAGGATCTTCGTGAGCACCAGGCCGCCGATCGCCAGCCCCGCGCCGATCAGGCCGGCCAGCGCCGCCTCGAGGATGAACGGGAGCTGGGTGTACCAGCGCGAGGCGCCGACCAGCCGCATGATGTTGGTCTCGTTGCGCCGGTTGAACGCGGCCAGCTGGATGGTGTTGGAGATCAGCAGCAGCGCCGCGAGCGCCTGGACCACCGCCACCGCGATGGTGGCGTTCCGCGCTCCGTTGAGCAGGCTGAACAGCCGGTCGAGGAAGTCGCCCTCGTCGCGGACGTCCTCCACGCCGTTCTGCCCGACCGGGAACTGCTCGGCGATGACCTCGTACCGCTCGGGGTTGACCAGCTCGACCCGGAAGCTCTCCGGGAGCGCGTCCTCCGGGGTGTTGGCGATCAGCGCCGGCTGCTCCTGGAACTGCTGGGTGAAGCGCTCGTAGGCCTCGGCCTTGGACTCGTAGAGGTAGCTGGCCACCTCCGGCGAGCCCTCGAGGGTGGCGGCGATCGAGTCGCGCTGCTCCTCGGTGACGTCGTCGGTGAGGTAGATCGAGACCTGCACCTTGTCGTAGTAGATCTCGCGCATGTCGCTGATCATGTTGGCGATCAGCAGGCCGGTGCCCATGAGCCCGAGCGAGATGCCCGTGGTCAGGATCATGGCCACCGTCATGGTGAGGTTCCGGCGCAGCCCGGCGGCCACCTCGGAGAGGACGAAGTTGACGCGCATCAGTTCCCTGTCGTGTCGTTCAGCTGCACGGCGGGCTCGGCGGCCCGCATCTCAGCGGCCGGCATCTCAGCGGCCGACGCCGTAGACGCCACGAGACTGGTCGCGGGAGAGGATCCCGTCGTTCAGCTCGATCACGCGCCGCCGCATGGAGTCGACGATGTGGTAGTCGTGCGTGGCCATGACCACGGTCGTGCCGGTGCGGTTGATCCGCTCCAGCAGCAGCATGATGTCCTGGCTGGTCTCCGGGTCCAGGTTGCCCGTCGGCTCGTCGGCCAGCAGCACCAGCGGCCGGTTCACGAACGCGCGGGCGATCGCCACCCGCTGCTGCTCGCCACCGGAGAGCTCGTTGGGCAGCCGGTTCTCCTTGCCGTCCAGGCCGACCATCTCCAGCACCTCGGGCACGACCCGCTTGATGGTGCGCTGCGGCTTGTTGATCACCTCGAGGGCGAACGCGACGTTCTCGGCGACCGTCTTGTTGCGCAGCAGCCGGAAGTCCTGGAAGACGCAGCCCATGGTGCGGCGGAGCTTGGGCACCTGCCACTTGCTCATGGTGCTGAGGTTCTTGTCGTTGACCTTGATGACGCCCTTGGTCGGGCTGTCCTCCTTCAGCAGCAGCCGGAGGAACGTGGACTTGCCCGAACCCGAGGAGCCGATGAGGAAGACGAACTCGCCCTTGTCGATCTGCATCGAGACGTCATCCAGAGCCGGCCGGGGACTGGTCGGGTAGATCTTGGTGACGTGTTGCAATTCGATCACGAGGCGCCACGGTACCTGCCGCGGGCCCCGGCACGATCCCCCCGCGCGGCGCGCCTCGAAGCTGTGCGAGCGCCGCGCGGGTCAGGACCTCAGGAGACCTCGGCGTCCTGCTGCCGCCGCCAGCGGATGCCGGCCTCGATGAAGGAGTCGAGGTCGCCGTCCAGGACGCTGGACGGGTTGCCGCTCTCCACCTCGGTCCGCAGGTCCTTGACCATCTGGTACGGGTGCAGCACGTAGGAGCGCATCTGGTTGCCCCAGCTGCTCCCCTCCCCCTTGAGCGCGTCCATCTCGGCCCGCTGCTCCTGCTGCCGGACGACGAGCAGCCGGGCCTGCAGCACGCGCAGCGCCGCGGCGCGGTTCTGGATCTGGGACTTCTCGTTCTGGCAGGAGACGACGATGCCGGTCGGGATGTGCGTCATCCGGACGGCGGAGTCGGTGGTGTTGACGCTCTGCCCACCCGGACCGGAGGAGCGGAAGACGTCGACCCGGATCTCGTTCTCGGGGATGTCGACGTGGTCGGTCTGCTCGACGACCGGCAGCACCTCGACGCCGGCGAAGGAGGTCTGCCGGCGGCCCTGGTTGTCGAAGGGCGAGATGCGCACCAGCCGGTGGGTGCCCTGCTCGACCGAGAGGGTGCCGTAGGCGTAGGGCTGCTTGACCGCGAAGGTGGCCGACTTGATGCCGGCCTCCTCGGCGTAGGAGACGTCGTAGACCTCGGTCGGGTACTTGTGCCGCTCGGCCCAGCGCAGGTACATGCGCAGCAGCATCTCGGCGAAGTCGGCGGCGTCGACGCCCCCGGCCTCGGAGCGAATGGTGACCAGCGCCTCGCGGGCGTCGTACTCGCCCGAGAGCAGCGTGCGCACCTCCAGCTCCTCGATGGCGGTGCGGATGCCGGTCAGCTCGCGCTCGGCCTCGGCGGTGACGGCGGGGTCGTCCTCCTCGGCGGCCATCTCGTGCAGCACCGCGACGTCGTCCAGCCGGCTGCGGAGGTCCTCGACCCGGCGCAGGTCGCCCTGCAGGTAGGAGAGCTTGGAGGTCAGCGCCTGCGCGGCCTCGACGTCGTTCCAGAGGTCCGGGGCGGCGGCCTGTTCCTCCAGTTCGGCGATCTCCTGCCGGAGGTCGTCGACGCGCAGGACGGCCTCGATCGACGCGAGGGTCGTGTTCAGTTCGTCCAGGACGACGGAGAAGTCAGCGGCCACGTCGATCCAGGGTAGTGCGCCCGGGCCCCGGGTACCTGCACGAGGCATGAGCGAGCCCCGCGACGACCGGCGCACCCCCGACGACCTCACCGAGTACGAGCGCGACGACTTCCCGCACGGCATCCCCGAGTCCCAGCCCCGGGCGGTGGAGGGTGGCGCGGGTGAAGCGCGCAGCGCGCTGACCCTGCGGCTGGTGCTGGCCGCCTTCGGGCTGGTGCTGTGCGCCGTGCTCGCCGTCCTGGCGTTCGCCTCCGACGTCCCGGTGTTCATCCCCGTCGTGCTGTGCGTGCTGGCGGTGGTCGCACTGGTCGACCTGGGCGTGGTGGCGCGGCGGAAGGCGCGCGGCGAGCCCGGCTGAGCCCGGCGGTCAGCCCGGCGGGTGCTCGGCGGTCCGGGCCGACGCCCGCCGGTGCAGCCACGCGGTGAGCTCGTCGGCGGGCATCGGCCGCCCGATGTGGAAGCCCTGCGCGTGGGTGCAGCCCAGCTCGGTGACCAGCGCGAGCTGGTCGGCGGTCTCCACGCCCTCGGCGAGGCTGCGCATCCCGCAGGCCGCGGCGAGGCCGACGACGGCGGCGATGGCCGCGGCCGACTCGCTGCGGCGGACCCGGGTGCCGGCGATCAGGCTGCGGTCGAGCTTGAGCAGCCCGGCCGGGATGGAGACCAGCTGGCTGAGCGAGGAGAAGCCGCTGCCGAAGTCGTCGATGGAGACCTCGACGCCGGCCACCCGCAGCTGCGCGAACTGCGCCGCGGCGCGCAGCGGGTCCTCGGCGACGCTGGTCTCGGTGAGCTCCAGCAGCAGCCGTTCCGGCGGCAGCCCGGCGGCGGTCAGCGCGTCGTCGACGTCGGCGACGAGCGTGCCGGTGGCGAAGTGGGCGGCGCTGATGTTGACGCCGACGACCAGCGGCAGGCCGAGCGCGTCCCAGGCGACGGCCTGGCGGGTGGCCTCGGCCAGCACCCACTGGGTGAGCCGCACCACCACGCCGTTCTGCTCGGCGGCCGGGATGAAGTCCGCCGGCATGAGCAGGCCCCGCTCGGGGTGCTGCCAGCGGACCAGCGCCTCGACGCCCTTGACCTCGCCGCTGGCCAGGTGCAGCACCGGCTGGTAGTGCAGCACCAGCTGCCCGGCGTCGATGGCGTCCCGCAGCTCCCCGGCGACCAGCACCTTCTGCCGGACCGCCGAGCGCAGCTCCGGGGTGAAGACCCGGACCCGGTCGCGTCCGCCGGCCTTGGCCGCGTACATGGCCAGGTCGGCGTCGCGGACCAGGTCGGTGGAGCGCACCTCGCCGTCGGCGGCGGTGGCGATCCCGATGCTCACGCTCAGCCCGGTGATCCGCTCCCCTGCCAGCTGGAAGGGCTCGTCGAAGGTGCGGCGGAAACGTTCGGCGAGGGTCAGCGCGCCCTCGACGTCGCAGTCCCGGCACAGCACGACGAACTCGTCGCCGCCCAGCCGGCCGACGGTGTCCTCGGACCGGGTGCGCGCGGTCAGCCGGGCGGACAGCTGCCGCAGCAGGTGGTCGCCGACCTCGTGGCCGAGGGTGTCGTTGACGTCCTTGAACCCGTCGACGTCGAGGAAGAGCACGGTGACCGGCCCGTGGTCGGGCCGGGCGAGCTCGGCGGTGATGAGCTCGTGCAGGTGGGCCCGGTTGGGCAGCTCGGTGAGGTGGTCGTGCCGGGCCTGCCAGGCGGAGTCGCGCTCGGCCCGGACGCGGGAGGTGACGTCGGTGTGGGTGACCACCACGCGGCCGGCCTGGTCGGCCCGCGCGGCCTGCAGGTGGTACCAGCGCACCCCGGCCGGGGTCGGCAGGGCGTAGTCGGCGGCGACGGTCTCCCGCCGACCCTCCATCAGGGCGTGCAGCTCGGCGATCCGCTGCCGGTTCCGGGCGTCGTCGCCGAGGCCCAGGATCAGGCGGAAGTAGTTGCCGCCGACGCCGACCCGCAGCTCCTCGACGCCGAGCACGTCGGCGACCTCGGTCCAGCCGGAGTTCGCCAGCAGGATGGTGCCGTCGGTGTCGATGAGGACGGTGGGCGAGGGCAGGGCGTCGAGGACGCCGGCGAGCAGGCCGGCCTCCAGCTGGTCGCCGTGCCGGCCTGCGTGCACGTCGGCGGGGAGGAGGGAGACCCTGGTCGCTGGGGGCACGTGCACCTCCGGGCTGAGGGTCGTCGGGCGCCGCGGATCCGGACCCGGTGTCACCGACACCATCGGCGGCACCGTTCCGAGCATGAGGCACGCCGCGCCGAAACGCCCGGAAAGAGTGAGGGACGACGCGCCCGGGCGGCGGTGCCGCGTGTAGCCGGTTCCCGGCCCCGGGTAGGGGCTGGCGCATGAGTGGATCGACGACGATCGAGCTCGGCGGCGAGGAGTACCTGGTGCACCGCGAGGGCGAGGTGCTCCGGCTGGGTCGCCAGCTGCGCGGGGACACCGTGTGGCTGGACGACGTGGCCGCGAGCCTGCTGCCCGGGCCGGCCCGGGAGGCGCTGGACCGCGGCGAGCACACCGACCCGGCGCCGCAGACGGCGCTGCTGGGCGTGGTGCGCGCGGAGGTCGACCGCGGCGGCTGAACCCGGCGGTGGATTGCGGTTCCCTTGCGGAACGCTGGAGGCGTCCGTGCGGCCGGCCTCGCAGGGTCGGGGCATGGACCTCGCCACCGCCCGCGCCCTGCTCGCCGAACTCGAACTGCACGAGGTCGAGGACCTCGACGACGCGTGGTTCGAGGCGGAGCTGGCCGAGCTGCTGCCCACCGCCTGAGCCCCTCCCCGCGCAGACACCTGCGCACCCCACCGAGGACCACCGGCGTTCCTCGTCCTGGAGGCACCACGATGACCGTGCTGTACCGCTGCGACCAGTGCGGGGCCCAGTCTCCCGCAGAGTCCGCCGTGGGGTGGGTGGAGGTGCGCGCGCTGGGTGGTCGTCCGCTGGTCGAACCGGAGCCCACCCAGCTGTGCCGGCTCTGCTGGGCGCACGTGACCGCCGCACCACCGCGGCCGTGCCCGGACCCCGCAGCGCCCCAGCTCAGCGAGCACAGCCAGAACCGCGACCTGGGCCAGTGACCGGCAGCGGGCCCGGTCCGGGGCCGCGGCCCGGGTGACTCAGGGCCGGTAGCCGTCCCCGCCACCCAGCGCCGTCAGCGCGATCATCGCCGCGAACACCAGCAGCGCCACCACCAGCACGCCCACGACGAGGACCCACCCGCGGTCCTCCAGCCCCGACCTCCCGGCCGGGGGCTGCGGGGCCGGCGGCTGCTCGGCCGGCTGCTCCACCGTGTCGGGACGCTGCCCGGTGTCGACGCTCATGACCACTCCCTCTGCGAGGCGGGCGCCGGACGGCGCCCGCCTCCCATGCTCGGGACGGCGCGACCACCGGGGCAGGGCCGACGGTCCCGCGCGCCGGGCCGGAGGACCCTGCGCGGCGGTCAGGTGGCCCGGGCGAGCGTCTCCGCCGGGCCGGTGCGCAGCGCCAGCCGGGTCGGCACCTCGATCGCGGCGAACGCGACCCCGACGACGACGGCCACGGTCGCCGGCAGCAACCACCAGGGCCCGGCCGGCCAGGGGTGGCCGAGGAAGCCGATCCCGAGCAGCGCCAGCGGGACGGCGGCGACGAGCGTGCCCGCCGCGATCGCGGCGGCCGACACCAGCCCGGCCTCCCGGCGCATCATCGACCGCACCTGCGCCGGGGTGGTGCCGGTCAACCGGAGCGCGGCCAGCTCGTCGCCGCGCTGGGAGGTGGCCGCGACCAGCGAGTTGGCGATGCCCAGCAGCACGTAGCCCAGCAGCACCCCGAGGACGGCGATGTTGAGCCACACCTCGGGCGCCACCCCCCGCTCGGCCCCGGCCGCCGCGTCGGCCACCACCACGCCGGGGCGGTCGCCGGCCAGCGCCGCGAGCCGGTCCGCGGTCGCCGGGCTGCCGTCGGTGCGCACCAGCACCTGGTCGGCGAGGTCGGTGGTGCGGTGCCCGGCGACGAGGTCGGCCGACACCGCCACCCCACCGAACCCGAGGGCCCGCTCGTAGACGGCGACCACCCGGGCGTCGACGTCGGTGCCGTCGCCCAGCGTGAGCGGCAGGTCCTCCCCCACGTCGGCGACCCCGCGGGCGACGGCCACGGTCGGGCCGCGCAGGTCGGCCAGGTCGCCGTCGCGCACGTCCAGGTCGAGCACCCCGGCAGCGTCCGGGGTGAGCACGAGCGCCGGCTCGGGCTCGACGGTCACGTCACCGAACAGCCGGGTGCCGAGCAGGACGGTGGTGGTGCTCACCGGCGCCGATGCGTCCACCCCGGGCACCGCCGCGACCGAGTCGGCGAGGCCCGCGGGCACCCCGCCCAGGGCCGGTGCGGCGACGGCGGTGTCGGCCCGCGTGCCGGCCTCGGCCTCCCGCGCGGCGGCCCCGCTGACCGTGGTCTGGGAGAAGGCGTAGGTCAGCGTGAAGACCACCGCCATCGCCAGCGTGGTGATCGCCCCGGCCGAGCGCAGCGCGTAGCCGTGCAGGTTCGCCACCGCGAGCCAGCTGGGCGCCGACGTGCCCGCGGGCAGCGCCCGGACGACCCGGCCGCTGACCGCGCGCAGCAGCGCCGGCCCGGCCATCGCCAGCCCGATGGCGGCGACGATGCCGGCCAGCGAGGTGCCGGCCGCGCCGAGCACCGTGCGGTCCAGCAGCGGGGCCACCGCGAGCGGGACGGCGGCGGCGAGCAGCGCCAGCCCGGCCACGGTGCGGCCGCGCGAGGGCGTCCTCGGCCCGGTGCGGGACTCCCCGAGCGCGGTGGTCACCGGCTCCCGGGAGACCCGCCAGGCGGCCGAGCGGGCCGCGACCTGGACGACGGCGAGCACCAGCAGCACTGCCGCCAGGGCGGGCAGCGGGGAGAAGGTCAGCGGCAGCTCGGCCGGCAGCATGCCCAGGTGCACCAGCAGCCGGCGGAGCTGGCCGGCCACCAGGTACCCCAGCGCCAGCCCGGGGACGGCGGCGACCGCGCCGACCAGGGACGCCTGCGTGGCGACCAGCCGGCGCACCTGGCGCGGGGTGGTGCCGACCGCGCGCAGCAGCGCCAGCTCGCGGCGCTGGCCGGCGATGCTCACGCTGAGCGCCCCCGCGACGATGAAGCCGACCACCAGCAGCGGCACCCCGGCCAGTGAGCCGGCCAGCACCACGAGCAGCGAACGACCGGCGGCCGCCTCGGGCTGCAGCAGTTCCCCGCGGGCGTCGCCGGTGGCCACCTCGACGTCGGACCCCACGAGCCGGCGGGCGGCCGCAGCCACGTCGTCGGCGGTGCCGGGCTCGACCCGCAGGCCGATCAGGTCGACGGTGCCGGCTCGCGGCCCCTCGTCGCGCAGCGTCGCGGCGGCGTCGTCCGGGAGCAGGATGCCGGCGCCCTCGGGGCGCACCACGGCGGTGACCCGGACGTCCGTCGGCGGGCCGCCGTCGACCACGACCCGAGCCCGGTCGCCGGGGGCGACGCCGGCGGCGGTGGCCAGGTCGGCGCCGAGCGCGACCTCACCGGGTCCGTCGGGCGCGGTGCCGGTCACCTCCGCACCGGGCAGCAGGTCCACGGACGACCAGCCGTGCCCGCCCTGCGCCGGGTCGGCGGCACCGACGACGGCGTCGTCGCCGGTGAGCAGCGCGGCGGGGAAGCTGACGTCGGTGGCGACGGCGGTGACCCCGGGCAGGTCGGCGAGCCGGCCGGCCAGGTCGGCGGGGAGCGGCGCGCGCTCGGGGAGCGCGATCGGCAGGTCCTCGGGCGGCCGCACGGTCTGGTCGGCGGAGACGAGGACGTCGGCGCCGGCGAGCCGGCCGGCGGGCAGCTCCGACCGCAGTCCGGACTCCATCAGCACGCCGGTGCCGGTGACGATCGCCGCCGCCCCGAGCACCGCGCAGAAGACCGCGACGAGTGCGGCGAGCCGGCGGCGGGCCATCGCGGTGGCGAGTCCGAGCACGGCTCAGCCCTCCCCGAGCGCGACCAGGCGCGCGGCCAGGGCCGACGCGGTCGGCCAGTCCAGGGTGTCGACGATCCGGCCGTCGGCCATGACCACGGTGCGGTCGGCCTCGGCGGCGGCCGCCGGGTCGTGGGTGACCATCACGACGGTCTGCTGCAGCTCGTCGACCAGCTCGCGCAGCAGCCCGAGCACGCCCGCGGCGCTGGCCCGGTCGAGCGCGCCGGTGGGCTCGTCGGCGAAGACGACGGCGGGCCGGGCGACCAGGGCGCGGGCGATGGCGGCCCGCTGCTGCTGCCCACCGGACAGCTCGGCCGGCCGGCGGTCCAGGTGCTGTCCGAGGCCGACCCGGTCGAGCAGGTGCTGCACCCAGTCGCGGTCCAGCGGGGCGCCGGCCAGCCGCAGCGGGAGGGTGACGTTGTCGGCGACGGTGAGCGCCGGCAGCAGGTTGTAGGACTGGAAGACGAAGCCGATCCGGTCGCGGCGCAGCTCGGTGCGGCGCGCCTCGTCCAGCCGGCCGATCTCCTGCCCGGCCAGCAGCACCTCGCCGCTGGTGGGGGTGTCCAGGCCCGCTGCGCAGTGCAGCAGGGTGCTCTTGCCCGAGCCGGAGGGGCCCATGACGGCGAGGAAGGTGCCGCGCCGCACGGTGAGGGAGACGTCGTCGAGGGCGCGGACGCCGCCGGGGTGCAGCTTGCTCACCGAGCGCAGCACCACGGCCGGCTCGGACTGCTCCGCGCGGCGCGCGCCGGGCGCGGTCAGGGGGGCGCTCATCGCCGGCGGAGGTGGTCGACGACGAGCGCGGCGACGCAGGCCGCGGTGACCAGGCCGAAGGCGATGTTCAGCGCCAGCGGCAGCACGCCGAGCGAGGCCAGGCTGTTGCCGGCCACGCTGAGCGCGAGCAGCACCCACAGCAGGGTGCGCAGCGGGCGGGCCACGGACGCGGACGTCGTAGGGGTCTGCGGGGCGCCGTCGAGGCGGTAGGGATCGGGCACGGTGTCCTCCTGGGGGTGCGGTGTCCCCGTCGAGGTTCGTCCGGCCCGGACCGCTTTCCGATCCCCTCACCTGGCCTTTTCGAGGTAGTGCCTGCTGTACTCCTGGCCGCGTGCGCGTGACGCCGGGCTCCCGCCGCCCTAGCGTCTGGGCCGTGCCGCGCCCCGTCTCCTCCGCCCGCTGGGGCGGCGTCCGCCCGGTGCTGGGCGCGCTGGAGCAGCTCGGTGGCGGCCTGGGGACCGCGCTGCTGGCGTTCTGCCTGCTGCTCTGGCTGGTCGTGGTGGCCGTGCTGTCGCTGGTCGGGGTGGGGCTGCTGCTGGCACCGGCGGCGCTGCGCGGCGTGCGCTGGCTGGCCGACCGGGAACGCGCGCGGCTGAGCCGGTGGGGTCCCGACGTGCTCGGCCCCGGCCCGGCGCCGGACTCCTGGCGGGCCGCGCTGGGCGACGCCGCCACCCGGCGGGAGCTGGCGTGGGTGGCCGGGCACGGCACGGTCGGCCTGGTCTACGACCTGGCGGGCATCGCGCTGCCGGTCTACGCGGTGCGGGACCTCACCTACCCGCTGTACTGGCGGGCGCTGGCCCCGGAGACCTTCGGCTCGCCCTGGTGGTGGTCGGTGTCCGACTGGACCGGCGCGGTGGCGGTGTCGCTGCTGGGCCTGGGCTTCGCGGCGCTGACCGTGGGGCTGACGCCGCTGATGGCGCGGTCCCAGCGGCGGGGGGTGGGCCGGCTGCTCGGCCCCCCACCGGGCACCGACCTGTCGCTGCGGGTGGCCGAGCTGACCGCCACCCGGGCCGCAGCGCTGGACGCGCACGTGGCGGAGCTGCGGCGGATCGAACGGTCGCTGCACGACGGCACGCAGAACCGGCTGGTCGCGGTCACCGTGCTGCTGGGCGCGGCGCGGCGGTCGATGGACCGGGACCCGGCCGCGGCCGGCGAGCTGATGGGGCGCGCCCAGGACGCCGCCGAGCAGGCGCTGGCCGAGCTGCGGTCGGTGGCGCGGGGCATCCTGCCGCCGGTGCTGGTCGACCGCGGGCTGGCCGGGGCGCTCACCGGGCTGGCGGCGTCCAGCCCGGTGCCGTGCACGGTCGACGTCGACGTCCCGGGTCGCTGCCCGGCGTCGGTGGAGGCGACCGCGTGGTTCGTGGTGGCCGAGGCGCTGACCAACGTGGCCCGGCACAGCGGCGCCTCGTCGGTGCGGGTGACCGCGCGGCGGTACGGGGACCGGCTCTCGGTGACCGTCACCGACGACGGCCACGGCGGAGCGGTCGAGGGTGGCGGCTCGGGGCTGGCCGGGGTGCGCCGGCGGGTGGAGGCGCACGACGGCGTCCTCACCCTGGACAGCCCGCCGGGCGGGCCGACGACGCTGGAGGTGGAGCTGCCGTGCGGATCGTGATCGCCGAGGACGACGCGCTGCTGCGGGAGGGGCTGGCGCTGCTGCTGCGCGCGGAGGGCCTGGACGTGGTGGCCACCGCGGGTGAGCCGGACGGGTTCCTGGCCGCGGTCGACGAGCACCGGCCCGACGTCGCGATCGTCGACGTCCGGATGCCGCCCACGCACACCGACGAGGGGGTGCGGGCCGCGGTCGAGGCGCGGCACCGGCAGCCGGAGCTGGCGGTGCTGGTGCTGTCGGCGTACGTGGAGCAGGCGTTCGCCACCGAGCTGCTGGCCGGCGGCGCGCGGCGGCTGGGCTACCTGCTGAAGGAGCGGGTGGGCCGGGTGGAGGAGTTCCTGGGGGCGCTGCACCGGGTGGCCGACGGCGGGACGGCGATCGACCCGGAGGTGGTGGCCCAGCTGCTCACCCGTTCCCGGCCGGACGCGGGGCTGGACCGGCTCAGCGCCCGCGAGCGGGAGGTGCTGGCGCTGATGGCCGAGGGGCTGGGCAACACGGCGATCGCCGGGCGGCTGGTCGTCACCGACGGGGCCGTGCACAAGCACATCCGCAGCATCTTCGCCAAGCTCGACCTGCCGCCGACCGATGCGACCGACCGCCGGGTCAGTGCGGTGCTGCGCTACCTGGACGCCGTGCGCCGCTGACCGGTCACGAGGTGAACGGCGTGCTGCCGCCGGCCAGCAGGGTGAGCGCGATCATCAGCCCGAAGGCGGCGAAGATGGCCACCACGACGGTCACCGGCACCAGCCAGCTGTGCCTCTGGAACAGTCCGCGCGTCCGCGGTGCGTTCGACTCGCCGGCCTCCGCGGGAGAGACATCGGCGGGCTCACCCTCGGCGGCACTGATCTTCTCGACGCTGGTGCGGCGGTCGGTGTCGTTCTGGTTGACCAGCGGGTGGCTGCTGCGCGTGGAGACGCGGGTGGAGCGGGTCATGAGGAGACCTCCCGGGAGGCGGTGACGGACCGTGCCCTCGGCTCGGGCTGCCGACGCCCTACCCCCGCCGCGACCGGCTGACCCTCACGGTTCGGTGCGCCGTTCTCCCGGCACGTGTGCGGATGTGACGGAGCATCGCGCGATCACAGCCGAACCGACGTCTGATCGTCATGTTCGTCCGGCAGGCTCACCGCCATGACGGCGAGCCTCTCCCTGACCGGCACCTCCCTCACCGCCACGCGCCTCGTCGGCAGCCATGTCGCCTCCACGGCGCACGACCCGCGCAGCAGCAGCGCGATCACCCACGCCGTTGCCCGGCCCGTGGTCGACGGCCTCGACCAGTCGGTCTGCGGCGTGCTCGTGTCCGCCGTCGCCGACCAGGACTGGCTGGCCTTCGCCGGCACCGACCGCTGCCCGGAGTGCAGCCGCATCGCCGGCTGACCGGCGCCCGCTGCCCCGGCCCGCGAGTCCCCGGCGCATCCCGGGGACGGCGGCCGCGCTCGTCCACACTGGGCCGCGTGACCCAGCTCCTCCGCTCGCGCTCCGCCCGCACCTCGACCCCACGCCGCGCCGCCGCGGCCCTCGCCCTCGCCTGTCTCGCCGGCTCGACCCAGGTGGTCCTCGCCGGGGAGGCGGGGGCGGGAACCCGCACCACGGCCTCGACCGTGCAGTACGCGCCGACCGACCGGGTGATCGCCAACCCGTCCCGCGGCTTCTACCACCACACCGAGACCCACTACCGGGCCGACGGCTCCGGCTACACGCCGCTGGACGCCGCCACCCTGCGCGGCTACCGGGCCGAGGGCATCACCCAGGTGCTGCGGGTCTTCTACCTGGAGAAGTACGCGGCCGACCCCACGCTGGACCCGGCGTGGCTGGCCCTGGTCGACGCCGACCTGGACACCGCCCGGGAGGCCGGCGTCTCGGTGGTCGTCCGGTTCGCCTACGCCCAGGGCGGCGCCTGGCCGTACGCGCCCTCCTACGGTGACGCCCCGCTGGACACCGTCCTGGCCCACATCGACCAGCTCACCCCGGTGCTGCGGGCCAACAGCGACGTCATCGCCACCGTGCAGGCGGGCTTCATCGGGCTGTGGGGCGAGTGGTACTACACCGACCACTTCGCCGCCGACCCGGCGAACCCGGTCGTGCTGACCGACGCCGACTGGGCGAACCGGGCCGCGGTCGTGCACGCCCTGCTCGACGCGCTGCCGGTGGACGTGCCGGTCCAGGTGCGCACCATGGCGATCAAGCAGCACGTGCTCGGGGTGCCCACCGGCACCGCCGGGGCGCTGACCGCGGAGCAGGCCTTCGACGGGTCCGACGTCGCCCGGGTCGGGCACCACAACGACTGCTTCCTGGCCAGCCCCGACGACTACGGCACCTTCCTGTCCTATCCGCTGGCCCTGGACCAGGACTACCTGGCCCAGGAGACGCAGTTCGTGCCGATGGGCGGGGAGACCTGCACGGTGAACGCGCCGCGCTCGGGGTGGGCCAGCGCCTCGGCGGAGATGGCCCGGTACCACTACAGCTACCTCAACCGGGACTACCACCAGGACGTGCTCGACTCCTGGGGCGCCGAGGGCCTGGCGGAGACCGCCCGGCGGCTGGGCTACCGGTTCGTGCTGGAGCAGAGCACGGTCCGGACGCCGCGCCGGGCCGTCCCCACGGTGACGGTCGCCGTCCGCAACGAGGGCTGGGCGGCACCGTACGAGCAGCGGCCGGCGCGCCTGGTCCTTCAGGGCGACGCGGGCACCTGGGCGGTGCCGTTCGTGGACTCCGTGGGCGCCGGCGGCGCCGCGGCGGCGTCCGGGCCGGCCGACGCGCGGCACTGGGCGCCGGGCACCACCACCACGATCAGCGCGACCCCGTGCGGCGTCCCGGCCGGGACCTACGCCGCCCACCTGGAGCTGCCGTCGGCCGAGGCGTCGCTGCGCGGGAACCCGGACTGGTCGATCCGGACGGCGAACGAGGGCACCTGGGAGGCCGGCACCGGCTGGAACGACCTCGGCCAGACCATCGCGGTGGCCGGCAGCCAGCCGGCGGGCTGCACCCCCGCCGTCCGGCTGGACGGCTGACCTCTCGCCGGCCGGGGGTGCGGACGCCCCCCGGCCGGCGTCCCGCCGCCGTTGTGCGCTGGTCGTCGGTTCTCTCGAGGCGAACCGACGACGAGTGCACAACGGTGGGGTCAGCCGTCGACGTAGCGGTCGCGTTCGACGACGAACTGGCCGGTGGCGGTGTTGGCGTCGATGAACTCCGGCAGCAGCGGCACCCGCACGGTCACCGTCACGCACACGCTGAACTCCTCCCCCGGCACCATCGCCGGCGTGTACGACCCCGCCGCGTCACAGCCCGAGCCCGCCGGGGCGTAGGCCAGCACCACGTCGGTCGCCGCCACCGACTGGTCCTCCACCGCGACGGCGACTGCGGCCTCCGCCCGCGCCTGCCTGGTTGCCAGGTCCGGCGCCGTCGCCAGCGCCCGCCCCGCCTCCCGCGCCGCCGCGTTCGCCGCGAACACCCCTCGCTGCACCGCCGAGAACCCGGCGATCACGTAGATCAGCGGCAGGAACACCACCAGCGCCACGAACACGAACTCCACGATCGCCGACCCGCGCTCGCCGTCGCCGCCCTGCCCCAGCCGAACCCGCAGCCACCTCACCGGGCCTCCTCCACCGCACGGCCGGTCACCGTGATCGGCAGCAGGTTCCCCAGCCCACCGATCAGCGAGGGCACCGCCCCCGAGCAGCGCACCACGACCAGCGTCAGCCCGGACTCGTCGGTCTCCTCCGACGACGAGCACGCCAGCCCCGCCGCCGTCCCCTCCGACGTCGCCCGGGCGACCACCTCCACCGCCCGCGCCGCACCGACGTCGGCCGGTACGTCGGCGTTCGCCGCGTACCGGGCGCCCTCCGCCGCGCTGGCCACCACGACGTTGCGCAGGTGCACGTAGACCGCCACCTGCAGCACCGCGAGCAACAGCGCCAGGATCAGCACCCCGACCAGCACGAAGTCGACGACGGCGCTCCCCCGCTCGCCGTCGTCGTCCGGCCCGCTACTGGACGGTCGTGACCGAGGACAGCGCATTGCTCACCGCGGTGACGATCGCCGTCCGGAACGGGATCAGGATCGCCAGCACCAGCGCCGCGGTCATCACGGTGATCATCACCCAGCCGGGCACGTCGCCCCGCTCGGGATCCCCGTCGTCCAGCCGTGCCGCCAGGGCGGTGAGTGTCGCGGTCAGGTACGCGTAGGCGCGCATCCGTCGTCCTTCCTCTTGGTCACCGGCGTCACTGCGCCAGCGAGACGATGCTGATCAGGCCCGGGTACAGGGCGAACAGGACGGTGACCGGCAGCACCAGGAAGACGACCGGCACCATCATGGCGATCTCCTTGCGACCGCCGGCCTCCAGCAGCCGGCGCTTGCCGGCCTCCCGGACGTCGGCGGCCTGCGCGCGCAGCACCTCGGCGAGCGGGGTGCCGCGCTCGATGGCGACGACGACGCCGTCGACGAACCGCGCCAGCGTCTCCAGCGACGTGCGGTCGGCGAGCTCCTGCAGCGCCTCGACCAGCGGCGTGCCGGCCCGGGCCCGGCCCAGCGCGGCACCCAGCTCACGGGCCAGCTCCCCACCGGACAGGCGGGTGACCCGGGCGATCGCCGCGACCGGGCTCTCCCCCGCGGTCACCGCCAGCGCCAGCAGCTCGGCCACCACGGGAAACTCGGCGAGCAATAGCTCCTCGCGACGCTGCACCTGCTGGGTCAGCCACCAGTCGCGGCCCAGCACCCCGCCGACCAGACCGGCCACGCACAGCAGCACAGCGGAGAGCACGTTCACCGAACCGGCCAGCGCCGAGCCGACCAGGGTCAGCAGCGCGCCGCCGAGCAGGCCGAGCCCACCCCACACGACCTGCTCGACCCGGAAGTCCTCCACCGTGGTCTCGGTGCCGAGCGCGTCCAGCCGCCGGCGGACCGCACCGCGGCCACCGAGCAGCCGGTCGACGTGCCGGGCACCGTCGACCAGCACCGGGGCGAACACCCGCCGGGCGGCGGTGAGCATGCCCGGCTGCGTGACCGTGCCCAGCAGCCGGGACGGCGCCGGGGTGTCGTGCACGTAGGGCGCGAGCCGGTCGACCAGCCGCACCTGCCGGAACGGCGGGGAGAACGACACCGCGAGCAGCACCCCGCAGCCGGCGGCCAGCCCGAGCAGCATCCCCAGCACACCGGCCGTCATTGCAGCACCCGGACGTCCTCGGGCAACCGCCCGATCCGCTTCATCAGCCGGTAGGCCACGACGCACACCGCGCCACCGACCAGCAGCAGCACCATCCCGGTCGGGGTGTCGTAGGCGGTGAGCGTCTGCTGCTGGGTGGCGAGCAGGAGCAGCACCGCCCAGGGGGCGGCCACCGCGAGCCGGGCCGCCTGCACCACCCAGCCCTGCCGGGTCTCCAGCTCCGCGCGGGCGCGGGCGTCCTCGCGGAGGAACGCCGCCAGCGTGCGCAGCACCCGCCCCAGGTCGCTGCCGCCGACCTCGCGCGCCACCCGCAGGGTCTCCACGATCCGGTCGCCGACCGGGTCGGCGAGGTCGGCCTTGAGCCGGTCGAGCGCATCGGCGAACCGCCCGCTGGAACGGTGGTCGGCGGCGAACCGGGCGAAGTGCGGACGCAACACCTCCGGTCCCCGGACGGCCAGCGCCCCCAGCGCCTCGGGCAGCGACAGGCCGGCCCGCACCGCGGACGCCAGGTTGTCGACCACCTCGGGCCACACCTCGCGCAGGTCGGCGCGGCGTTTGGCGGCCAGCCGGCGCACCAGCAGGTGCGGCACCGCGGCGCCGAAGACGCCGAAGACCGCGCTGATGCTCACCGTCGCCGTGGTCAGCAGCACCAGCAGCGCAGTGACCAGCCCGAGCCCCACCTGCAGCCCCACCAACTGGGCACCGTTGATGCCGGTCAGCCCGGCGGCGGCCAGCAGCTGCCGCCGCCGTCCTGAGCCACCCCGACCCGGACGGCGCTGCGGTGCGCGCGGCCCGGAGCGCCAGATCAGCAGCAGGCCGACGCCGAGCGCCAGCCCGATCAGCCCACCGGGGACGGTCACGCCTCCCCCAGCAGGGCGGCCAGGTCGAAGCCCGCGGCGGCGAAGCGCTCGGCGTGCGGCGGGTAGCCGTCGGCGCGCACCAGCCGGCCCTCGCGGGAGGTGAAGACGTCAGCGGTCTCCACCACGCTGCCCTCGGCCCGGCCGGGCAGCGCGACGATCTCCCGCACCCGGCGCTGGCCGGACGGGTCGGTGCCGACGTGCACCACCAGGTCGACGCTGGAGGCGACGGTCGGGACGACGAACGCGTGGCCGATGTTCTCCCCGGCCAGCAGCGGCAGCGTGCACATCTTGACCACGGCCTCGCGGGCGCTGTTGGCGTGCAGCGTGCACATGCCCGGCAGCCCGGAGTTGAGCGCGATGAGCAGGTCCAGGCACTCCTCCTGTCGCACCTCGCCGACCACCAGCCGGGAGGGCCGCATCCGCAGCGCCTCCTTCACCAGCCGGCGCAGCGGGATCTCCCCGGCGCCCTCGAGGTTGGCCTGCCGGGTCTGCATCGCCACCACGTCGGGCAGCGGGATGCGCAGCTCGAAGACCTCCTCGCAGGTCACCACCCGCTCCCGCGCCGGGATCGCCGCGCACAGGCAGTTCAGCAGCGTCGTCTTCCCGGCCTGGGTGCCGCCGGCGACGAGGATGTTCAGCCCGGCCGCAACCGAGGCCTCCAGGAAGCGGGCGGCCTGGGGGGTGATCGTGCCGAGCGCGACCAGCTCGTCGAGACTGTGCGCCTGCAGCACGAACTTGCGGATGTTCACCGCCATGTGCCGGCGGGTGACGTCGGGGATCACCACGTGCAGCCGCGACCCGTCGGGCAGCATCGCGTCGACGAACGGCGTCGACATGTCGATCCGCCGGCCCGAGGTGCGCAGCATCCGCTCGACCAGGTCGGCCAGCTCCCCGGCGCGCAGCACCGTGGTGGTCAGCTCCGAGCGGCCCCGGCGGGCGACGAACACCCGGCCCGGCTCGTTGACCCAGATCTCCTCGACCTCCGGGTCGTCGAGGAACCGCTGCAGCGGCCCGTAGCCGGCGACCCGGTCGAGCACGTCGCGGACGACGGACTCCGGGTCACCGATCGGCGGCAGCGCCGAGGACAGCGACCGCTCGGAGTAGTCGGTGACGACGTCGCGCACCAGCACCCGGACCGGTGCCGGGTCGGCGAACGGATCGAGGCCGCGCCGGCGGATCAGCTCACGCACCTCGCCGTCGACGACGTCGACCGCCGAACCCAGAACCGGCACGATCCCCCCGTCGAACAGCCCAGATGCCATCAGAGTGCAGCGACTGTAAGGGGAGATCGCGTTCCGGCGGGACGCCGCTGTGGACAACGCGTGACCAGTTCACCCGGACGATCACCCGTTCAGGCGACCGCGATGGCACCGCTCCGGCCTCGCGGGCGGCCACTGGTTACAGCGACCGCATCCAGACGTCAGCCGGCCGGTACGCCATCGACGGTCGGCCCGCCGTCCACGGTCAGCGGCAGGCCGGCCCGGTCGACCAGCACGTGCACCTCCGTCGGGTCCACTGCACCGTCGACCGCCGCGGCCAGCTCGCGGTAGGCGGCGAGCTGGCCCTGCACCTCCCGGGCGGTCGACCCGTCCCCGGCGAGCACGGCCCGCTGCGCGGCCCGGCCCAGCAGCTCGACCCGGACGGCGAGCGGGGCGAGCGCAGCCCGCTGGGCCACCGCGAGTTCGGCCGCGCCCTGGTTGCGGTCCAGCTGCCCGCCGGCCGGTGCGGCGGTGGAGCCGCACCCGGCCAGCGCGACGGTGGCGGCGGCGAACACGAGAGCGGTGCGGAGCGAGGGAGTGCGCATGGTGCCTTCCGATGTCGAGTGACCCCAGCGGCCAGGACCGGCCAGTGCCCGGATGAAGCGCGCACAACCGGGTGGCATGCCCACTGGTCCCTCGTCGGGGGGAGGTCCATCGCCCCTGGTCCCGCCGGCGCGCTGCGGCAGGATCCAGGCATGGCCGCCACCGACTCCCCCGCCACCACCCGGGACGCCACCCGGCGACCGCACCCGATCTGGAGCGCCCTGGTCGGGCTGACCTCGCTCGGCGTGCTGCTGCAGGGCCTGTGGGCCGGGCTGTTCCTCCGCCCGGACGCCGACGGCAGCACCTGGTACACGCTGCACCAGCGCGGCGCCGAGATCACCCTGACCCTCGCCGCGATCGCCACCATCGCCGCCGTGCGCTGGCTGCGGCGCCGCCGGGACCTGCTCATCGGGACGGCGCTGCTGCTGGTGCTGCTGGTGGCCGAGTACTTCCTCGGCCGGGCCGGCGACGCCGGCCTGCCGCTGCACGTGCCGCTGGCGATGCTGCTGCTCGGCCTCGCGGTCTGGCTGCCGATGGCCGCCCGGCGCCGGTAGGTCCCGGATGCCCGCCGAGGTGAGCGCGCTCGTCGACGCCGTCCGGCGCGGGCTGACCGAAGCGGGCGACCCGGAACGGGCCCGCAGCACGCAGGCCTACCTGAAGACCACCGAGCCCTGCCTCGGCGTGCGGCTGCCCGACGTCCGCCGGATCGTCCGGGCCGCCGCCGAGGCGCACCCGCCCGGCTCCGCCATCGAGGTCGGGGCGGCGGGGCAGCTGCTCTGGCGCGGCGCCGAGCACCGGGAGGAGCGGCACGCCGCCATCGCGCTCACCGGCCTCCCCGCGGCGCGGGGCGCCCTCGAGTTGCTGCCGCTGTACCGGGAGATGATCACCACCGGCGCCTGGTGGGACCTGGTCGACGGCGTGCAGCCCCGGATCCGCGACCTGCTGCTCGCGCACCCCCACACGCTGCGGCCGGTGCTGCAGGGCTGGGCGCACGACCCCGACCGCTGGCTGCGTCGCAGTGCCGTCATCGCCCAGCTGGGCGCCAAGGAACGCACCGACACCGCACTGCTGGCCGAGGTGGTCGAGGCCAACGCCGCCGACCCGGAGTTCTTCGTCCGCAAGGCGATCGGCTGGGCGCTGCGCGAGCACGCGAAGACCGACCCGGCCTCGGTCCGGCGGTTCCTGGCCGAGCACGAGCTCAGCCCGCTCTCCCGCCGGGAGGCGGCCAAGCACCTGACCTGACGGTCAGTGGGCGGACTTGCCCCGGTGCACGGTGAGGTTCATGACCAGCACGATCAGCGCGCCCACGGCGAGCCCGATCAGCGCGCTGGCCAGGGTGTTGACCGACCAGCCCACCACGCCACCGAGGGCACCGGTGGCGTCGGCCGCCGCCTCCTCCAGGTGGTGCACCACGTCGTAGACGGCGTGCAGCCCCAGCTCCTCGCTGCCGACGAGCAGGATGTGCCCGCCCACCCACAGCATCGCGGCCGTCCCGACGATCGTGAGCGCGGTGAGCACCTTGGGCATGGCCGTCACCAGCCCGCGCCCGAACCGGGCCACGCCCGCGCGCGGTCGCTCGGCGAGCTTCAGGCCGACGTCGTCCATCTTGACCAGCAGCCCGACGAAGCCGTAGACGGCGATGGTGATCAGGACCGCGACGACCGCCAGGATGATCGCCCGCGCCCAGAACCCCTGGTCGACGACCTCGTTCAGCGAGATGACCATGATCTCCGCCGACAGGATGAAGTCGGTGCGCACGGCACCGGAGACGATGGTGTCCTCGTCGGGCAGCGCACCCTCGTCGGTGGTGTGGTCGTCGGAGTGCCCGGCGACCTTGGCCCACACCTTCTCCGCGCCCTCGTAGGCGAGGTAGCAGCCACCGATCATGAGGATCGGGGTGAGCAGCCACGGCAGGAACTGGCTGAGCAGCAGCACCACCGGCAGCAGGATCAGCAGCTTGTTGCGCAGCGACCCCAGCGCGATGCGCCGCACGATCGGGATCTCGCGCTCGGCCGCCAGCCCGCGCACGTACTGCGGGGTGACGGCGGCGTCGTCGACCACCACGCCCGCGGCCTTCGCGCTGGCCCGCCCCGCCGCCATCCCGATGTCGTCGATCGAGGCCGCTGCGGCACGCGCCAGCACCGCCACGTCGTCCAGCAGCGCTACCAGTCCACCCGCCACGACAAGTCCTTCCGGTCGGTCAGCGATGTGCTGACCCGGACATCTTGCGGTGTCGCGCCGGTCCCCGCTCGCGCGCCGCGCACGAGCGGGGACCGGCAGCCCGGTCAGAAGGTGAGCACCAGCCGTCCACGCACCCCGCCGGCCTCGAGCCGGCGGTGCGCCTCGGCGGCCCCGGAGGCCGGGAAGGTCTCCGCCAGCCGCAGGGTCAGCACCCCCTTCTCCACCGCCGCGCGCAGCCCGTCGAGCTTCTCCTGCTCCTCCGCGTACTGGCCCACGAACACCGGGTGCACGTGCAGGTCGCGCTGCCCGTCCCCGGCGTAGCCGCGCACGGTGGTCACCTGGCCGCCGTCCTTCACCGCGGGCAGCACGGCCTCGTTCTGCACCGCGCCGTCGGCCAGCCCGTCGACGCCGTCGGGGTACTGCTCGCGGATCCGGTCGGCGACGCCGTCCCCGCGCCGGACGACGACGTCGGCGCCCAGCTCGCGCACCAGCTGCTCGTCGGCCTCCGCGGCATCGGCGACGACGGTCAGCCCCTCGGCCTTGGCCAGCTGGACCACGTACCCGCCGAACGCCCCGGCCGCGCCGGTCACCGCGAGCACCTGGCCCGGCTGCAGCGCCATCGCGTCCAGCGCCTGGCGGGCGGTGAGCCCGTTCATCGGCAGCGTCGCGGCGGCCGCGTCGCCGGCGCCCGCCGGCACCCGGGCGATCGAGCGGGCGGGGAGCACGATGTCCTCCCGGTAGGCGCCGTGCGCACCCGTGGGCACCACGATCCCCATCACCCGGTCCCCCACCTGCAGGTCGGTCTCCACGCCCTCGCCGATCTCGGCGAGCACCCCGGCGACGTCCATGCCGGGGACGTACGGGAACTCCTCGACCTGGTCGCGCTCGGCGTACAGACCGCTGCGCAGGCCGGTGTCGGTCGGGTTGACCGCCACCGCGGCCACCCGCACGCGCACCTGCCCGGGGCCCAGGGGTTCCTGCGGGACGTCGACCAGCTGCAGGGCTTCGGGCCCACCGAACTCCGTCACTCCGACTGCTCTCATGCCCTCCGGCGTACCCGATCGCCCGCGCCGGGCACACCGGACGGCCACGTGGCGGAAGCCACGCTCGCCGCTACGAGGCCGAGCGGCCGGGTGGCACAGGGCCGGCGGTTACCGTCGCAGCGGTGATGCTCCGCCGTGTCCTGATCACCGCACTGGTCGTGCTCTCCCTGGCCGGCTGCTCGTCGACGGAGGAGCCGGCCGCCGTCAGCCCGGGCACGGCGGAGCCGACCGCGGCCGGTGACGCGGCCGCCGCCGCCGCGACCGCCGACCCGGCCGCCGCGCAGGACCCCGCCCAGGCCGCGGTCGCCATCGCCCTGCGGGCCGCCGACCTGCCGGCCGGGTGGTCGGTGCAGGCCAACCCGCTCCCCGCCGACGCCGACCTCGCGGGCAACCCCAGCCTGACCGGCATCTGCGGCCAGACCTTCGCCTCCGAGGCGCAGCGGACGTCGAAGCAGCCGGTGGTCGGGCTGGACGACGCCGGCACGCCCCAGCTGTCGTCGGAGGCGATCGCCTACGCGTCGCCGGCCGCCGCCGAGGCCGCCGTGCAGGAGCTGGTCCAGGCCTTCAGCCGCTGCCCGGAGGACCAGTACACCTTCGAGCCGGGCCCGAGCGCCGAGGGCCTGGCCCCCACCAGCGTCGTCTTCCAGTACCGGCTCGCCGACGGCACGACCCAGGTGGTGATCGCGCAGGCCACCGGCCAGCTCCTGTCGGTGCTGATCGGCGAGGACCCGGCGATCACCGCCGCGGCCGGCCGCTCGATCGCCACCCGGATGGCCGCGCTGCCCGCCGCCGCGGTCGGCGGCTGACCGGCCGGGTTCAGCCCTCGGGCGGGGTGAAGGACGACGTCCGGGTGAGCCCCGCGGCGCGACCCTTGCCGGCGACGACCAGCGCCATCTTCCGGCTGGCCTCGTCGATCATCTCGTCCCCGAGCATCGCCGACCCCTTCGCGCCGCCGGCCTCCGACGTCGACCACTCGTAGGCGTCGAGGATCAGCTCGGCGTGGTCGTAGTCCTCCTGCGAGGGCGCGTAGACCTCGTTGGCCGCCTCGATCTGGCCGGGGTGCAGCACCCACTTGCCGTCGAAGCCGAGCACCGCCGAGCGCTTGGCCACCTCACGGAACCCGTCGACGTCGCGCACCTGCAGGAACGGGCCGTCGATGGCCTGCACGCCGCGGGCCCGGGCGGCCATCAGGATGGTCATCAGGATGTGGTGGAACGGGTCACCCGGGTAGTCGGGGTGGAGCGCGCCGACCACCAGCGACTTCATGTTGATGCTGGCCATGAAGTCGGCCGGGCCGAAGACGATCGTCTCGATCCGGTCGCTGGCGCCGGCGATCTCGTTGACGTTGATCAGGCCCTGCGCGTTCTCGATCTGCGCCTCGATGCCGATCCGACCCACCGACAGGCCGTTGGCCTTCTCCACCTGGGTGAGGAGCAGGTCCAGCGCCCGGACCTGGGCGGCGTCGACCACCTTGGGCAGCATCAGGCAGTCCAGCTCCGCCCCGGCGCCCTCGACCACCTCGATGACGTCGCGGTAGGTCCACTCCGTCGTCCAGTCGTTGACCCGCACCACCCGGATCTTCTCGCCCCAGCCGCCCTCGTTGAGCGCGGCGACGATGTTCTTGCGGGCGCCCGGCTTGGCCAGCGGCGCGCAGGCGTCCTCCAGGTCGAGGAAGACCTGGTCGGCGGGCAGGCCCTTGGCCTTCTCCAGGAACCGGGGGTTGCTGCCCGGGACGGCGAGGTTGGAACGACGGGAACGGAGCTCGGCCACGGTGCCTTCTTCCTGCCGACGACGGTGTCAGGCCCGGACCCTAGCGGCGCGCCCTACAGCGGGTCGGCCTCCGGAGCCGGGCGGCCGGCGCGGACCACCAGGGCCACCCCGATGACGACGGCGACCATCCCCGGCAGCGCGAGCAGCGGCGGCGCCTGCTGCAGCAGCACCAGCGCGACCAGCAGCGCGCCGGGCACCTCCAGCAGGATCGCCAGGCCGACCACCGTGGGGCCCACCGTGGAGAGCACCTTGTTCAGGATCGTGTGGCCGAGCAGCTGCGCGCAGACGGTGATCGCCGCGATCAGCCACCAGTCGCGGGCGCTGAACCCGACCAGCGGCACCCCGGCGACCAGCGCGGCGACGGCGAGGGCCAGCGCACAGGTCGAGTAGCAGGCGACGGCGTAGGCGGAGGTGGTCAGCCGGGTGCGGGCCCGCGCGCCGGCGAGCATGTAGCCGCCGGCGCAGATCGCGCCGAGCAGCGCCAGCCCGTCACCGGCCAGCGCCTCCCAGGAGACCGTGACGTCGACCCCGGCGATCAGCGCCGCACCCAGCACCGCCAGCGCCAACCCGGCCCACACCTGCCGGGGCAGGTGCACGCCCGAGACCCGGGCGGCCAGCGCCGTCCAGATCGGGGTGGTGGTGACCAGCGCGGTGGAGGCGGCGACCGTGGTCATCGACAGGCTGGGCAGCCAGGCGGCGAAGTGCGCGGCCAGGAACAGCCCAGCCACCACCGAGCTGCCCAGCTGGCGCACGCCCACACCGGCCAGCGCGGGCCGGTCGCGCAGCAGCAGCGGCACCAGCAGCACCGCCCCCGCGGCGTTGCGCCAGAAGGCGATCGCCAGGAACGAGGTGGCCACCAGCGCGGTCAGCGGCCCGGAGAAGGAGACGCCGACGACCGCGACGGCCATCAGCGCCGCGTCCCGCCCACCCGGCCGGGAGACCGCCCACGCCGGGGCGGCCGTGGCGGCCGAGCTCACGAGGGGGTCCGGATGGTGCCCGTCGCGACCGGGACGACGGCGCCGGCGACGGTGGCCGCGGTGGCCCGGCCCCCGGCGGTGGTCACCGTGCACTCCAGCAGCGACGGGCGGCCGAGCTGCTCGCCCTGGCGGACCGTGTACCGCGCCGTCCCGTCGGCCGGCACCAGCCCCACGGCGGCCAGCCACACCCCGGCGCCCAGCGCCGCGGAGCCGGTGGCCGGGTCCTCGCCCCAGCGCAGGTCGCCGGCGAACACCCGGGCGCGGGCCGTCGCGGCGCCGGCGTCCCAGCTGAGCACCGAGACGCCCTCGCCGACGCCGAGGCGGTCCAGCGCGCCCTGGTCGGGCCGGGCCCGGTCGACGGCGTCCGGGCGCACGGCGAGGTAGGTGAAGGGCAGGCCGCAGCCGGCGACGTGCGCGGGCTGGCCGGCGAGGTCGTCGGCGGTCAGCCCCAGCGCGACCGCCACGGCCACCGGGTCCGGGGCGTCGGCGAGCGTGGGCTCCCCGCCGCCGAGGGTCGCGCCGTCGTCGTCGACCGTCAGGTCGAGCACGCCGACGGCGCACTCCTGGCGCAGCCGCCCGGCCGGGAGCCGGCCGGTGCGCACCAGGGTGTGCGCGGCGCCGACGCTGGGGTGCCCGGCGAAGGGCAGCTCGGCGAACGGGGTGAAGATCCGCACCCGGTAGTCGGCGCCCGAGCCCGGCGTGGGGGCGCACAGGAACGACGTCTCGGACAGGTGGAACTCGAACGCCAGCGCTTGGCACTGCCCGGTGGTCAGCGCGTCGGCGTCGAGGACGACGGCGAGCGGGTTGCCTGCGTAGGCGTGGGGGGCGAACACGTCGACGACCTCGTAGGCCAGCCGATCGGGTGCCGGTCCACCAGGTGCCAGTCCGTCAGGTACCGGGGCGCTCACCTGCGCGACGGTAGCCTCCCCCCGTGACCACGGTGACGAGGGCGTACGTCTCCCGGATCGCCGGGTTGACCGTCTTCGACCCCAACGGCGACCGGGTCGGCAAGGTGCGCGACGTGCTGATCGCCCTGCGGGTGGGCAGCGCCGCCCCGCGCGTGCTCGGGCTGATCGTCGAGGTGGTCGCCCGGCGGCGGATCTTCTGCCCGATGGGCCGGGTCACCGGGCTGGACGCGTCCTCGGTGACGCTCGCCTCCGGCACGGTCAACCTCAAGCGCTTCGAGCAGCGCGCCGGGGAGACGCTGGTGCTCGGCGAGCTGCTGGACCGGCGGGTGACGATCGACGAGTCCGACCGCCCGGCCACCGTCGTCGACGCGGCGATCGAGCAGACCCGCACCGGCGACTGGGTGGTGTCCCGCCTCGCGGTGCAGGAGCCGGGCCGGCTGGGCCGGCGCGGTCAGCTCCAGCAGCTGGCCTGGGACGAGGTCGGCGGGCTGTCGCTGCCGGAGACGGGGCAGAGCGCGGAGACGCTGATCGCCACCTACCGAGAGCTCAACGCCGCCGACGTGGCGCACGCCCTGCAGGACCTGCCGATCAAGCGCCGCCACGAGGTGGCCGAGGCGCTGGACGACGAGCGGCTGGCCGACGTCCTCGGTGAGCTGCCGGAGTCCGAGCAGATCACCATCCTCGGCACCCTGCACGAGGGCCGCGCGGCCGACGTGCTCGAGGAGATGGACCCCGACGACGCCGCCGACCTGCTCGCCGAGCTCTCCAACGTCGACCGCGACCGGCTGCTGGAGCTGATGGAGCCCGACGAGGCCGAGCCCGTCCGGCAGCTGCTGAAGTACTCCGAGGACACCGCCGGCGGCATCATGACCAGCGAGCCGGTCATCCTCTCCCCCGACGCCACCGTCGCCGAGGCGCTGGCCCGGGTCCGGACACCCGAGCTCAGCCCGGCGCTGGCCAGCCAGGTGTACGTGTGCCGGCCGCCGTCGGCCACCCCCACCGGCCGGTACCTGGGGCTGGCACACATCCAGCGGCTGCTGCGCGAACCGCCGTCGTCGCTGGTCAGCGGCGTGCTCGACGACATGGACCCGCTCCGCCCGGAGGCCCCGCTGGCCGAGGTCACCCGGTACTTCGCCACCTACAACCTGGTGGCCGCCCCGGTGGTCGACGCGCAGGGCCGGCTGGTCGGGGCGGTCAGCGTCGACGACGTCCTGGACCACCTGCTGCCCGACGACTGGCGCGAGCGGGCCCGTCGTGGCTGAGTCCGCCGACCGCCGGGCCGACCTGCGGCTGGACCAGCCCCGCGGGGCGCGCGGCCTGGGCAGCTTCCTGCGGCTCGACCCCGACGCGGTGGGCAAGTTCGCCGAGGGCATCGCCCGGTTCCTGGGCACCGGCCGGTTCCTCGCCGTGCAGACGATCATCGTCATCGTCTGGATCACGCTGAACGTGACGGCGGTGCAGCTGCGCTGGGACCCCTACCCGTTCATCCTGCTGAACCTGGCCTTCTCCACCCAGGCCGCCTACGCCGCGCCGCTGATCCTGCTGGCGCAGAACCGGCAGGCCGACCGCGACCGGGTGCAGGCCGAGGAGGACCGGGCGCGCGCCGCGGCCAACCGCGCCGACACCGAGTACCTGGCCCGGGAGCTGGCCTCGCTGCGGGTGTCGATCGGCGAGCTGGCGACCCGGGACTTCATCCGCGGGGAGCTGAACCGCCTGGTGCCCGACGAGGGCGAGGACCGGGAGCGGAAGAAGAAGGAGAAGAAGCGCCGCGAGGCGGCCGCCGACCCGGTCGGCTGACGCCCCGACCCACCCGGCTCAGCCCCGGATGGCGGCGAGCACCGCGGCGACCGGGTCGGCGACGGCGGTGTCGACGACGGTGTGCCGCTCGTGCCACTGGTCGAGCCGCCGGCCCTGCACCTGCGCCCAGGTGGGCACGGTGTGACCGGCGAGGTCGGCGGTCCGCTGCTCCACCCGGCGGCGGTGCTCGGCCGGATCGGTGCAGATCAGCCGCACCCAGTGCACGCGCGCGCCGTGCCGGGCGGCCAGCTCCCGGAAGGGCCGGCGGGCCGCGGCGACGTCGAACACCGCGTCCACCACGACGTCGGTGCCGGCGCTGAGGCAGGTGTCCGCGGCGGCGGTCGCCAGGTCGTAGCCGTGCGCGCCGACGTCGCCCGGGCCGGTGACCAGCTGCTGACGGACGAGCGCCGCCTCGAAGGCGTCGATCCGCAGGTGCGCGGCGGGCAGCGCCGCCGCGACCGCCTGGGCGACCGTCGTCTTGCCCACCCCGGGGAGACCGCCGACCACGACCAGCACGCCCGCCATGGTGCCGGTCAGACCAGGCTCCGGAACAGGTCGAGCACGTCGGTGGCCACCAGCAGCGCCGGCACCGCGAGGACGGCGGCCCAGAGCCGGGTGCGTCGGTCGGTGGGCAGCACCGCCACCAGCACCGCAGCGGTGACCAGCTCGGCGGCCACCTGCACCGGCCGGTCGGGCAGCGACAGCTCCGGCTGCACCCAGGTCAGCCAGAGCCCCCGCGTCGCGCCGCTGCCGAGCACCAGCCCGGCCGGGACACCGAGCAGCGCCCCCGGCAGCCAGCCGGACCGCCGCGTCGCCCAGTGCACGACGGCGCCGGTGGCCGGCACCGCGGTCGCCGACAGCAGCAGCCAGGCGAGCAGCAGCCGGGTGGCCCAGCCGAAGTCCAGGACGAGCGCGGCCCACGCGTAGTAGGCGACGGTCATCGTGGCGAAGAAGACCGCCGCCCGGACGGCGGCGGCGCGCACCGAGGGCGCCAGCCAGCCGACCAGCGCCACCACCAGCACCCAGGCCGCCGGGTAGGTGCCCAGGTCCGCGGCCCAGCGCCAGCCCGACTCGTCCCCCGCCTTCGCCGCGACCCCGGCGAGCAGGCCCAGCCCGGCGCAGCCCAGCACCCGGGGCGTCTCCGAGCGGGTGCCGGTCGCCGTCGTCACGCGGTGATCCTGCCGGGGAACGCGCAGGTCGAGCGGCAGCCGCGCCGTCAGCCCGTGAGCACGTGCACCAGCGCCCCGGCGGCGCCGGCCAGCACCAGGACGACGATGAACGGCGCCCGCAGCGCCAGCGCGAGAGCCGCCACCGCGAGCCCGACCAGCCGCCCGTCGAGCACCAGCGCGGAGCCCGAGGTGGCAGCCTGCACCGCGACCAGCGCCGCGAGCAGCGCGGCCGGCACGAACTCGACGACCCGGGTCACCCAGGGCTGCTCGACCCAGGCCGCGGGCACCGACAGCCCGGCGAGCTTGAGCAGGTAGCAGCCGACGGAGGCGACTAAGACGACGGTCCACAGCGTCCCGCCGCTCACGCCACCCCCTCCCGGGCGGGCCGGGGCCGGCCGACCAGCGCGACGGCGACGACGGCCAGCACCACCTGGGCACCGGCCGGCACCACCGGCGTGAGCGCCAGCGCGACCACCGCGCCGGCGAGGGCGACGCGGCGCTGCACCCCCGGCTCGCGGGCGGTGCGCTGCAGCCGCGGCCACAGCAGGGCGAGGAACGCCGCCGGGACGATGGAGTCCAGGGCGGCCTGCGCCGTCCCCCCGAGCGCCGCCGCACTCAGCGAGCCGACCAGCGTGGTGGCGTTCCAGCCCAGGTAGAGGGTGACGCCGGTGACCCAGAAGGCCAGCCGGCCGAGCTCCCGGTCGGGTGCGGCGACCGCCATCGCCGTCGTCTCGTCGATGACCAGGTGCGCCGCGCCGGCCCGGCGCGGCCAGCCGCGGATCGCCAGCATCGGGGCCAGCCGGACGCCGTAGACGGTGTTGCGGGTGCCGAGCAGCAGGGCGCTGCCGACAGCGGCCAGTGCGCCACCGCCCGCCCCGAGCACGCCGACCAGCGCGAACTGCGAGGCGCCGGTGAACATGAGCGCCGACAGGGTGAGGGCCTGCCAGGTGTCCAGCCCGGCGGCCGCGGCGGCGGCACCGAAGGCCACCCCGTAGAGGCCGACGGCGACGCCCAGCCCCACGGCGTCCCGCAGCGTGGCGGACCGGGCGGAGCGGGGCACGGGGGCACCCTAGTGAGCCGCACCGACAGGGCGGGGCGCGCTCTCCGCTGCCGCCCCCCACCGTCGGGACCGGCGGCGTGGTGCGCCATGATCCACTGCCGCGCCGCCAGTCACGTCGCGCGCCGGACGCCCCGAGGAGATCGAGCGCCCCATGTTCCGCCAGGTACCGGTGATCCCGGTGGTCGTCCCGTCCGCCGCGGTCCTGTTCGTGGCACTGCTGTGGCACCTGCACCGCCGCGACCGGCTCACGGTGCCCCGCGCCGCCGTCGCCCTGGTCCTGTGCGGGTACCTGGCCGGGATCGTGGCGAACACCGTCTTCCCGGTCTTCCTGGACAAGCCCGTGGCCGACGGCTCCTGGGCGACGTCGTTCAACCTGGTGCCGCTGGCCGGCTACGAGGTCGCCGACGCGCTGGTGAACGTCCTCGTCCTCGTCCCGGTCGGGGTGCTGGTGCCGCTGCTGCGGGACACGGCCTCCTGGTGGCAGGCGGTGGCCGCCGGCGCCGGCCTCAGCCTGGCGATCGAGCTGACCCAGCTGCTCACCGACCACTTCCTGTCCGGCGGGCACATCGCCGACGTCAACGACCTGGTGTTCAACGTGCTGGGCGCGGCGCTCGGCGCCGGGCTGTTCCGCGCGCTGTCGCGGGTGCCCCGCGTCGCCGCACTCGTCGACCGCGTCCGTTGGCGCGGGACCCGGCCGACCAGCAGGTCCGCCGTGCACCGGTCGTAGAGTGGGTGCTGCCCGCGCGCGAGCTCTTCCGCGAGCCGATTCCCGCGGGTACCCGTCGAAGGAGATCCATCCCGTATGTCCGACACGCTGACCGGATCGCCGGCGCTGGACGCCGTGAACGCGGCGCTCGCGACCGTCCAGGACCCGGAGATCAACCGTCCGCTGCCCGAGCTCGGCATGGTCAAGGACGTGCAGATCGGGGTCGGCGGAGACCCGGGCTCGGTGCGCATCGAGGTCTACCTCACCGTGGCCGGCTGCCCGATGCGCGAGACCATCACCAACCGGGTCACCCAGGCCGTCGGCGCCGTCCCCGGCGTCACCGCCGTGCAGGTCGGCCTGGACGTGATGAGCGACGAGCAGCGGTCGGAGCTGCGCAAGACCGTGCGGGGCACCGACGCGGCCGAGCCGGTCATCCCGTTCGCCCAGCCCGGCTCGCTGACCCGCGTCTACGCGGTCGCCTCCGGCAAGGGCGGGGTCGGCAAGTCCAGCGTCACGGTCAACCTGGCCGCCGCGATGGCGAAGAAGGGCCTGTCGGTCGGCGTCGTGGACGCCGACATCTACGGCCACTCGGTGCCGCGCATGCTGGGCGTCGACGACAAGCCCACCCAGGTCGACAACATGATCATGCCGCCGCAGGCGCTGGGCGTGAAGGTCATCTCCATCGGCATGTTCACCCCGGGCAACACCCCCGTGGTGTGGCGTGGCCCGATGCTGCACCGCGCGCTGCAGCAGTTCCTCGCCGACGTGTGGTGGGGCGACCTCGACGTCCTGCTGCTCGACCTGCCGCCCGGCACCGGTGACGTGGCGATCTCCATCGCCCAGCTGCTGCCCAACGCGGAGATCCTCGTGGTGACCACCCCGCAGCAGGCCGCCGCCGAGGTGGCCGAGCGCGCCGGTGCGATCGCCACGCAGACCCACCAGCAGGTGGTCGGGGTCATCGAGAACATGTCCTGGCTGGAGCTGCCCGACGGCTCCCGCATGGAGGTCTTCGGCTCCGGTGGTGGCGAGGCCGTCTCCGACGCGCTGACCAAGACCCTCGGTGCGCGGGTGCCGCTGCTGGGCCAGGTGCCGCTGGACACCCGGCTGCGCGAGGCCGGCGACGCCGGTGCTCCCATCGTGCTCGCCGAGCCCGACGCCCCGGCCGCGCAGGCGCTGACCGCGATCGCCGAGGGGCTCACCGCACGTTCCCGCGGCCTGTCCGGCATGTCCCTGGGGCTCACCCCGGTCAACCGGTAGTCGACGCCGCACGGCAGAGAGGCCGGTCACCCCACCCGGGGTGACCGGCCTCCCTGCGTCGGTGCCGGCCTCACCGGCCGGGTGGCGCTACGTCGCGTCGGCGTCGAAGGGCGGTGGGACGGACGTGTCCCGGCTGCGGCCGGCCTGGGAGGGGCGGGCGGAGCCGGCGGCCGCGGCTGCGGCCAGGCCGGTGCTGCCGGTGGCGCTCCCCCGCTGCGCGACGGGCTCGTCGTCGTCGGCGAGCAGCTGCTGCCGGATGAACGTCTTGGGGTGGTACTGGCGCAGGTCGATGTCGCGGAGGCCGTCGAAGTCGTCACCCAGGCTGTCGTGCAGCTGGCCCCGCATGCCGGTGATCGCCGAGCGGGCCTTCTTCAGCCCACTGGCCGCGTCCTTGGCCAGCCCGGGCAGCCGGTCGGGGCCGAAGATGAACAGCGCGGCCAGCGCCAGGACCATGATCTCGCCCCAGCCGATCGAGTCGAACACCGCTCCTCCTCGCTGACCGGCCGCACGTCGCGGCCGACGTCCAGCGTAGGTGAACCGGCTGTCGCGGAGCTGAGCAGCGACCCAACACGAGGTGTCCGCCACCCGGGACGGGGCCGCGGTCAGGCGGTGACGAGGGTGGCCTGCAGCTCCCGGGAACTGCCGCCGCGGACGACCTCGATGGTGATCGTGTCGCCGGGTTCGTGGGCGTCGATGGCGACGACGAGCTCCTCCGAGCTGCCCACCGGCTCACCGTCCACGGCGATGACGACGTCCTGCTCCTGGATGCCGGCCTCGGCCGCGGGGCCACCCGGCTCGACGTTGACCACCAGGGCGCCGTCGCGGGTGCCGTCGGTGACCGAGCGGGCGTTCACCCCGAGCGAGGCGTGCACCGCCGAACCGGTGGTGATCAGCTGCTCGGCGACGTCGCGCACGGTGTCCATCGGGATGGCGAAGCCCAGGCCGATCGAGCCGCCGGTGGTGCCGTTGCCGCCGACCGAGGCGATCGCGGTGTTGATCCCGACCACCGCGCCGCTGGCGTCGACCAGCGCCCCGCCGGAGTTGCCCGGGTTGATCGGGGCGTCGGTCTGCACGGCGCTGATGACCGCGTTGGTGTCGCTGCCCTCACCGGACAGGCGCACCGGGCGGTCCAGCGCGCTGACGATCCCGCTGGTCACCGTGCCGGCCAGCCCGAGCGGCGAGCCGATCGCCACGACCGCGTCGCCGACGACGACGTCGTCGGAGCTGCCCAGCGCAGCGGCGACCAGGCCGGGCTTCTCGACCTTGAGGACGGCGAGGTCGCTGGCGGGGTCGCGGCCGACGATCCGGGCCGGCGAGCCGCTGCCGTCGCTGAACACCGCGCGGATCTCCGCGTCGTCGACGTCGGCGGCGCCGGAGACCACGTGGTTGTTGGTGACGATGTACCCCTCGTCGGCGTCGAGGACCACTCCGGAGCCGGTCGCCCCGGCGTTGGCCAGTCGCACCTCGACCGAGACCACCGCCGGCATCACCCGGGCGGCGATGTCGGAGATCGACCCGGGCTCGCGGCTCACGCCGGGTGAGACCTGGGACAGCCGGGTGTCCGGCGACAGCAGCGGCTGCTCGTCGACGCTGCGGCCGAGCCACCAGGCCGTGGTGCCACCGACCATGCCGACCAGCAGCAGGCCCAGCAGCGCCAGCGCGGTCAGCCGGACCGACAGATCACGCAGCCGCACCTTCCGCCGGCCCTGGGCGTCGACCACGACCGGTCCGGGCTGGTCGGCCTCGGCCGGGTAGACGGCCGGGGCACCGAGACCGGCGGGGGCCTGCGGGTCACGCCACGGGTCGTTCTCGGCGTCGCGCTTCCAGAACGGGCCGGCCGCGGTGCGACGGGGACCGGGACGGCCGCCGGGCGGCTCACCCAGCCCACGGTCGTCACCGCGCGGCGCGAAGGCACGCAGCACGGCCTCCGGCGGTGGAGCCGGTGCCGGCGCGGGCGGGGGCGCCTGCGGGCGGTCGGCGCCGAAGGAGCCGGTCACCTCGCCGGGCCGGCCGAAGGCGGCCTGCTGCGCCGCGGGCGGCGGCGGGGCGCTGACCGGGGCAGGGCGGAGGCGGGGTTGGTCGTCGGCGAAGGCGCCGGCGGTGCCCTCGGGGCGCGCGTAGGCGGCGCGCTCCTCGGACCGGCCGGGACCGGCGGGCGTCCCGCCGGAGCCGGGCCGGTCCGGGCCGCCGGCGCTCTCGGTCAGGGCGTTCCGCCGGGAGGCAGCGAGGTGGCCGAGCCGACGGTGAGCGTGCGGACCACGGGCGGGACGACGTCGGTGCGCTCACTGGGCACCACACCACGGGGCGCCTGGTCGCGGACCTCGCCGGCGAGCGACCCCGGCGGGGGCACCTCACGGGTCGGGTCGTCGCCGGCGGGGAGCCCGGCGGCGAGCACCGCGACGCCCATGCCGAGGCCGGCCAGCGCACCGGTCATGCCGCGGCGCAGCCAGCGGGCGGAGCCGGTGCGGGCCGGCGGGTCGGTCGGGGTCAGCGGGATCGCCCAGGAGCCCCCCGTGCCGCTGGCGGTGAGCCCACCGGAGCCGGCGCTCAGGCCCCCGCCGCCGAACCCGCTCACCTCGGCGGTGAACGGGATGGCGTTCAGCCGGGAGAGCAGGTCGCCGGGGACGGCCACCTCCTGCTCGTGCTGGAGGGCGGACTTCGCCTCGCGCTGCATGGCCACCGCCATCCGGCACTGCGCGCAGCCGGTCAGGTGCCGGGCGGCGCGCCCGGCGGCCCCGCCGGAGAGCTCGCCGTCCACGAGGGCGGCGATCGCCTCCTGGGCCAGATGGCTCTCCGGGATGCTCACGAGACCCCCTGGACGGGCACCGGACGGTTCGGGGCCAGGTGCGCGAGCGCCTCACGCAGCTGCACGCGGCCGCGGTGGATGCGGGAGCGCACGGTGCCGAGCTTGATGCCCAGCGTCGCGGAGATCTCCTCGTAGGTGAGGCCCTCGATGTCGCAGAGCACCACGGCCACGCGGAACTCCGGGGAGAGCGCGTCGAGCGCCGCCTGGATCTGCGGGTCGAGGTGGGTGTCGGCGTACACCTGCTCGGGCGAGGGCGCCGATCCCGGCAGCCGCTCGGTGTCCTCGGGCAGCGCGTCGAAGCGGATCCGCTGCCGGCGCCGCACCATGTCCAGGAACAGGTTGGTGGTGATCCGGTGCAGCCAGCCCTCGAACGTGCCCGGGGAGAAGTCGGCCAGCGAGCGGAACACCCGGACGAAGGTCTCCTGGGTGAGGTCCTCGGCGTCCTGCTGGTTCCCCGACAGGCGGTAGGCCAGCCGGTAGACCCGGGCGGAGTGGTCCCGCACGACCTGCTCCCAGGTCGGGGCCACCCAGCCGTCGCCGGCCGGGGCGCCGCCCTCGGGCAGGGGCGCGCCGCTGGCGGGGTCCGGTGCGGTCACCTGCTCAGGATCGCAGACGGCCGACGCCGACACCTCCCCAGCGGGGGTGGACAGATCGGCGGCGGTGGACGGGCGGGCGGCACGCGAGAGACGCACGATCGGATCAACGGCCGGCGAGCGCGGGCGTGTTCCCGGACGGCAGGACCCACAGGGAGCTGACAGGTTGCGCCCCCGGCCAGGCGCGGACCGGGCCGGCGCCTCTAGGCTCGGGCGGTGACCAGCGTCGGCGGCCCGCCCTCTCCCGGAGCCTCCCCGACCAGCCCCGCGGACTACGCCGACGGCTTCGCCGCCGAGCCCCCCGCCGTGGCCACCGCCCGGCACCGGGCGACGACGTCGGCCCTGGCGTTCGGCACCGCGACGCCGGTCGAGCCGGCGGTCGGCGCGACGCTGGCCGTGCTCGCCGCCGGGGTCGACGCGCGCTCGGTCGTGCTGCTGGGCAGCGGCGGCGGGGTGGCCGGCCTGTGGCTGCTGCAGGGCATGCGGCGCGACGGCGTCCTCACCGCGCTGGACGCCGACCCCGCCGAGGTGCGCGCCGCCCGGCGGGCCTACACCGAGGCCGGGGTGCCGCAGGGCCGCACCCGGCTGATCTTCGGCACCCCCGGCGAGGTGCTGCCCCGGCTCTCCCCCGGCGCCTACGACCTGGTGGTGTGCACCGGCCCGCCGTTGGAGTGGTCGGCGCAGCTGCCCGGGCTGGTCGGCCTGCTGCACCGGGGCGGGTCGCTGGTCTGCCACGGACTGCTCGCCGACGGACGGATCGCCGACCGCGCCGCCCGCGACGAGCAGACCGTCGCCTGGCGGGAGGTGGCCCGCACCGTCCGCGAGGACGAGTCGCTCACCAGCGCCGTCCTGCCCGTCGGCGCCGGCCTGCTGGTCGCCACCAAGCGCGACTGAGCGTCAGCCGAAGCCGAACTCCCCCGCCGGCTCCCAGGGGCCGCCGCGGTAGTGCCACAGCCCGAGCCCCCGGGCGCGGACCGTCTCGGGTGTGAACGCCGCCGCGAGCTGCGCGTGCAGCGCCCGGGCGACGTCGGGCGGCACCTTGTTCTGCACCGTGACGTGCGGGTGCGCCCACTGCCGGTCCTGCCGGGTGAGCCACGGGCCGAACCGAGCGGCCAGTGCACGGCGCAGCCCGGTCAGCTCGGCGGCGTCCAGGTCGATCGCCACGCCCCGGCCGAGGAACCGCACACCGGTGACGGCGACGTCGAACGGTGCCCGGCCGGCCGCCGTCCGCAGCTCGTCGCGCACCTCACCGAGGTGCTCCCCCGGCAGCGCGTGGAACAGCGTGACGTGCGCCTGGAGGTGGTTGCGCTCGGCCGGGAAGTGCGCGGCGCGGAGCCGGTCGAACCGCTGCTGGGCGGCGTCGTCCAGCAGCAGGGTCACGATGAGCGGATCGACCACGCGGTGCTCAGCCGATCGCGCGGGCGCCCTTGCCGAGCACGGTGATCCCGCCGGCGCTCACGTGGTACCGCTCGCGGTCGCGGTCCAGGTCGACGCCGATCCGCGCGCCCGGCGGGACGACGACGTTCTTGTCCAGGATCGCCCGGCGTACCACCGCGCCCTCGCCGACGTGCACGCCGTCCATCAGCACGCTGCCCTCGACGCGGGAGCCGCGCTCCAGGCGCACGTTGGGCGAGACCACCGACTGGTGCACGGAGCCGCCGTCGATGATCACCCCGGCGCTGACCATCGACTCCTCCGCGCGGCCACCGAGCACGAACTTCGCCGGCGGCAGCATCGGCGGGAGGGTGTAGATCGGCCAGCGGTCGTTGTAGAGGTTGAAGATCGGGCTGACCGAGACCAGGTCCATGTGCGAGTCGTAGTAGGCGTCCAGCGTCCCCACGTCCCGCCAGTAGCCGTGGTCGCGCTCGGTCTCCCCCGGCACGACGTTGCTGCTGAAGTCGTAGACGTAGGCGTCACCGGCGTCGGCCATCATCGGCATGATCGACCCGCCCATGTCGTGCACCGAGTTCTCGTCGGCGGCGTCCACCCGCAGCGCCTCGAGCAGCGCGTCGGTGGTGAACACGTAGTTGCCCATCGAGGCGAACGTCTCCTCGGGGCTGCCCGGCATCCCGGGCGGGTCGGCCGGCTTCTCCAGGAACTGGCGCACCTTGCCGTTCTCGTCGGCGTCGATGACGCCGAAGGCGGTCGCCTCCTGGCGGGGCACCCGCAGGCCCGCCACGGTCACGCCGGCGCCGGTGGCCAGGTGCTGGTCGATCATCTGCGCCGGGTCCATCCGGTACACGTGGTCGGCACCGAAGACGACGACGATCTCCGGCCGGTCGTCGTAGATGAGGTTGAGGCTCTGGTAGATCGCGTCGGCGCTGCCGGTGTACCAGCGCGGGCCCAGCCGCTGCTGCGCCGGCACCGGGGTGATGTAGCTGCCCAGCAGCGTCGACATCCGCCACACGGTGGTGACGTGCCGGTCCAGCGAGTGGCTCTTGTACTGGGTGAGCACCGCGATCCGCCGGATGTCGGCGTTGACCAGGTTCGACAGCACGAAGTC
This sequence comes from Modestobacter roseus, assembly GCF_007994135.1. Lineage (NCBI taxonomy): Bacteria > Bacillati > Actinomycetota > Actinomycetes > Geodermatophilales > Geodermatophilaceae > Modestobacter > Modestobacter roseus. Next base: position 242,198 of record NZ_VLKF01000001.1, on the reverse strand, counting down.
GATGAGCCGGTAGTTGCCCCCGAAGGGCACCGCGGGCTTCGCCCGGTCCTGGGTCAGCGGGGCCAGCCGCTTCCCCTCACCACCTGCCAACACGATGCCGAGAACTCGGGGGCCGCCACGCATGGACGGACCGTAGCGGCTCCCCCGGGAGTTCGCCCCATCTGCCGGGCCGTTCACCACCTAGGGTGAGCGCGTGCGCGTCGGAGTGATCACCCGGGAATGGCCGCCGGACGTCTACGGAGGGGCCGGGGTGCACGTCGAGCACCTCGTCGCCGCGCTCCGCGGGCTCGAGCAGGGGCCGGAGCTGGACGTCCACTGCTTCGGCGGGCCCCGCGGGGACGCCACCGGGCACGGGGTGCCCGAGGGCCTGCGCTCGGCCAACGGCGCGCTGCAGGCGGTCGGCACCGACGTCGAGATCGCCGCCGCGGTGGCCGGGGCCGACCTGGTCCACTCGCACACCTGGTACGCCAACCACGCCGGCCACCTGGCGCAGCTGGTGCACGGCTCCGCGCACGTGGTCACCGCCCACTCGCTGGAGCCGCGGCGGCCGTGGAAGGCCGACCAGCTGGGCGGTGGCTACCGGCTCTCCTCCTGGGTCGAGCGCACCGCCTACCACTCCGCCGACGCGGTCATCGCGGTCAGCCGGGGCATGCGTTCCGACGTGCTCGACGTCTACCCCGACCTCGACCCGGCCAAGGTCGTCGTCGTCGGCAACGGGGTCGACGCCCAGGCCTACCGGCCGGTGCAGGACGCCGACGTCGTCCGCTCCCTCGGGGTCGACCCGGACCGGCCGTACGCGCTGTTCGTCGGCCGGATCACCCGGCAGAAGGGGCTCACGCACCTGCTGGCCGCGGCCGAGCAGCTGCCGCCGGAGGCCGGCCTGGTGCTGTGCGCCGGCGCACCGGACACGCCGGCGGAGCGGCAGCAGGTCGCCGACGCCGTCGCCGAGCTGCAGCGACGCCGCACCGGCGTGGTGTGGATCGAGCAGATGGTGCCGCGCGAGCAGCTGGTGCCGCTGATCACCGGGGCGACGGTCTTCGTCGTCCCCTCGGTCTACGAGCCGCTGGGCATCGTGAACCTGGAGGCCGCCGCCTGCGGCACCGCGGTCGTGGCCAGCGCCGTCGGCGGCATCCCCGAGGTCGTCGACGACGGCCGCACCGGGCTGCTGGTGCCCTACGACGCCGGCGACCCGGCCGCCTTCGCCGCCGGGCTGGCGGCGCGGATGGCCGAGCTGCTCGCCGACCCCGACCGCGCCGCCGCGATGGGCGCCGCCGGCCGGGAGCGGGTGCTCGCCGAGTTCGGCTGGCCGGCGATCGCCGCGCAGACCCTCGCGGTCTACGAGGACGTGCTCCGCGCCCGAGGGTGAGTCACGGGGGCGGTCGGTCAGCGGTCGAGCTCGCTGCGGCCGCGGCCGGCCTCCTTGGCCCGGTACAGCGCGGCGTCCGCCCGGCGCATCACGTGCGAGGCCTGCTCCCCGGCCCGGTGCTCGGCTACGCCCACCGAGAGCGGGACGCGGGTGCTCGCCGCCCGCAACCGCTCCACGAACCGGAGCGCGTCCGGGCCGGAGCAGGCGGGCAGCAGCAGTGCGAACTCGTCACCGCCGTGCCTGGCCAGGACGGCGCCCCGCGGCAGCAGCGGCCCCCAGCTGTCGGCCACCGTGCACAGCAGCTCGTCGCCGGCGGCGTGCCCCTGCTCGTCGTTGACGGTCTTGAAGTCGTCGACGTCGGCCAGCGCGACGGAGAACTCCTCCCCGGAGCGGACGGCGACCCGCACCGCCTCGTCGAGCGCGTCGTCGAACCCGCGGCGGTTGGCCAGCCCGGTGAGCGCGTCGACGCTCGCCCACGAGGCCTGCCGCACCAGCAGGGCCACCACCAGCCCGATGGTGGCCGTCACCAGCGCGACCGCGACCACCGACCCCGGGGGCAGCCCCCGGGCCGCCAGCACGACGACGCAGGCGGTCATCGCCAGCAGCAGGTAGCCCAGCGCCACGGACGGCGCGAAGAGGAAGAAGGCGGCGACCGCGACGAAGGAGTAGACGCCGGCCAGCGCCAGCGCGTCAGCGGTGTCCGGCGCCCGGGCGACCACCGCGGTGATCAGCCCGGTGCCCAGCACCACCGCGAGGTGGAGCACCCAGCGCGGCAGTGCCCGCCCCCACGCGACCAGCCCCAGACCGACCAGCACTGCCGTGGGGCCGATGGCGGTGAGCAGCGGGGACTCCCGGTGGCCCGGCCCACCGGGCAGCCACACCACCGCGAGCACGGCCAGCCCACCGAGGGCGTAGAGCAGCCCGATGACGGGACCGGCCACCCGGGCAGTGGCCACCTCGGGCGCGCGCCGGCTCCACCTCATGCAGCCTCTTCGGTCCGGGGACGGGGAGACAGCAGCATCCTCCGGCACCGCCCCACCCACCCAGCGGACGCGCCCAGTGGGCTCAGAGCTCCGGCTTGAGCTGCACCTTCACGTAGCCGTCGGCCTTCTCCTGGAACGCCTTGTAGGCCTCGGGGGCCTGCGACAGCGGCAGGCGGTGGGTGGCGAAGGTGTCCACGCCCAGCGGGTCGGCGTCGGTGAGCAGCGGCATGATCTCCGGGATCCACCGCTTCACGTTGCACTGGCCCATGTGCAGCGCGATCTGCTTGTCGAACAGCGTGATCATCGGCATCGGGTCGGCCGCGCCGCCGTAGACGCCGGACAGCGAGATCGTGCCGCCACGGCGCACGATGTCGATCGCGGAGTACAGCGCGTTGAGCCGGTCGACGCCGGCCGCCTTCTGGATCGGGGCGGCCACCGCGTCGGGCAGCAGCCCGGCCGCCTTCTGCACGAAGCCGGTGGCCGGGGAGCCGTGCGCCTCCATGCCGACGGCGTCGAGCACCGAGTCCGGGCCGCGCCCGCCGGTCATGTCGCGGATGGCGTCGCCGAGGTCGTCGGCGTGCTCCCGGAGGTCGACCACCTCGATCCCCCGGGCCGCGGCCCGGGCCAGCCGCTCGGGCACCAGGTCCACGCCGATGACCCGGTAGCCCTTGTGCTGGGCGATCCGGCAGGCGAAGTCACCGACCGGCCCGAGCCCGAGCACGACCAGGGTGCCCCCCTCGGGCACCTGGGCGTAGGCGACGCCCTGCCAGGCGGTGGGCAGGATGTCGGAGAGGTAGGCGAACCGGTCGTCGGCCGGGCCCTCGGGCAGCTTGACGTGGGTGAACTGTGCCTGCGGGATGCGCAGGTACTCCGCCTGACCGCCGGGCACCTGGCCGTAGAGCTTGGAGAAGCCGAACAGCGCCGCGCCCATGCCCTGGTCGCGGACCTGGGTGGTCTCGCACTGGGTGTAGAGGCCCTGCCGGCACATCCAGCAGTGCCCGCAGGAGATCTGGAACGGGACGGAGACCCGGTCCCCGATCTTCAGGTCGCCGACCTCGGGACCCACCTCGACGACCTGCCCCATCGCCTCGTGACCGAGCACGTCGCCGACGCCCATGAAGGGGCCGAGCGGGTCGTACAGGTGGAGGTCGGAGCCGCAGATGTTGGTCGTGGTGACCCGGATGACCGCGTCGGTGGGCTGCTGGACGAAGGGGTCGTCCACCGTGTCCACCCGGACGTCGTGCTTGCCGTGCCAGGTCACTGCCTTCATGGGTCTCCGATCGTCGGACGACGCGGCCTGCGCCGTCGGACGAGCTGTGCCCCGGCCTGACCAGCACAAACGGTGCCCGATCCCACGTCGGCCCCGCACGGTGCGTGACCGGACGCCGCGGGCGGTCGGTGCCTGGCAGCATGCCCCGCGTGTCGCAGACCCCCACGAGGTTCCTGGAGTCCCCGCGCGTCCAGCGGTGGGTGCCGCTGGTGCTGGCCGTGGCCTGTGGCGCGTCGGCCGTCGGCGCCGCGGTGGGCGGCACCTGGCCGTGGGCGGTGGTCTTCGCCCTGCTCGCCCTGAACTGGCTGTGGTGGTACCGCCGCAGCTCCGCCGTCCCCGCCCCGGTGCCCGGCCACGTCGACGAGGCCTGGGCGCGCCGGGTGATCGCCGAGGCCGGCTCGCCGGAGGGGGTGGCCGCCGTCGTCGCGCTGCGCCGGGCCGAGCCAGCGCTGTCCCTGGTGACCGCCAAGGAGCTGGCCGACCGGGTCACCGGCTGAGCCGCGCCGGGCGGGTCAGTGCTCGCCGCGGTCGATCTCCGCGGCGATCCCGGCCAGCGCCTCGACCACCCGGGCCACCACCCGGCGCTCGGCCCGGTCGGGGCGCAGCAGCGCCTCGACCCGACGTCCGGCCGGCACCCCGGCCAGCGGGAGGAGCCGTAGCCCGGGCACCGGCACGGTGGTGTGCCGGGGCAGCAGCGAGACCCCGTGACCGGCGGCGACCATCGCCGAGGCGACCGCGAAGTCGTTGATCCGGTGCGCGATGTGCGGGGCGGCGCCGGACCCGGTCGCCACCGCGGCCAGCACCGGTGCGACGGGGAACCCCTCGCGCACGGTGATCCACTCCTCGCCCGCCAGCTCCTCCGGGGTGACCGCCGTCCGGCCGGCGAGCCGGTGCCCCGGGCCGACCGCGACGTCCAGCGGCTCGCGGAACAGCGGCACCACCCGCACGCCCGCGGGCCAGTCGGCGGCGCCGTCGGGCCGGTGGGCGAGCACGACGTCGAAGCGGTCGGTGAGGTCGGGGAACTCGGCGAGCGCCACGTCCTCGTCGGCGCACTCCAGCGTGACGCCGTCCGGCGCCGCTCCCAGCAGCCGGGGGAACACCAGCTGCGCGGCGCTCTGGAACGCCGAGACGCGCACCGTGCCGACGGGCCGTTCGGCGAACGCCTGGCAGGTCGCGCGGGCCCGCTCCACCGCCTCGGCCACGTCGACGGCGGCGTCGGCCAGCGCGTCCCCGGCCGGCGTGAGCCGCAGCCCGCGCCCCACGCGCTCGGTGAGCGGCACCCCCAGCTCCGCGGTGAGCGCGGCCAGCTGCTGGGAGACCGCCGACGGCGTCAGGTGCAGCACCGCGGCGGCCGCGGTGACCCCGCCCCGGCTGCGGACGGCACGGAGGGTCTCCAGCGAGCGCAGGTCCATGAAGGCAGTCTGAACGAACCGTCAAGATCTCTTCACTGGAGTTGGACGGCGCCACCCGGCACGCTCGACCCGTGCCCCTCCGCGACCGCCTGCTCGCCTGCCTCGTCGCCGTGCTGTGGGGCGTGAACTTCACCGCCATCCACCTGTCGCTCGAGCAGTTCCCGCCCTTCGCGCTGGTCGCGCTCCGGTTCGCCGTCCTGGCCGTGCCGACGCTGCTGTTCGTGCCCCGGCCGGACGTCCCGCTGCGCTGGCTGATCGGCTACGGCACCGGCTTCGGCGTGCTGCAGTTCCTCTTCCTGTACCTGGCCATGGACACCGGGATGCCGACCGGCCTGGCCTCGCTGGTGCTGCAGTCGTCGGCGCCGTTCACCGTGCTGCTGGCCGGCCTGCTGCTGCACGAACGGCTCACCGCCCGCCAGCTCACCGGCATCGGCATCGCGGTGGCGGGCCTCGCCGGGATCGCGCTCTACCGGGCCGAGGTCGGCGGCGCCGCGCTCCTGCTGCCGGTGCTGCTCACCCTCTGCGGCGGGCTGGGCTGGGCGCTGGGCAACCTGTGCACCCGGCAGGCCCGGGCGGCCGAGCCGCTGAAGCTCACCCTCTGGATGAGCGTCGTGCCGCCGCTGCCGATGCTCGGCGTCTCGCTCGTGACCGAGGGCCCGGCGGCGATCGCCCGGTCGTTCACCACGCTCGGCACGACCCAGGGGCTGCTCGCGCTCGCCGGCCTGCTCTACACCGTCGTGCTCGCCACCCTGCTCGGGTCCGGCATCTGGACCGCGCTGATGGCCCGGCACCCCTCGAGCACCGTCGCACCGTTCTCCATGCTGGTGCCGGTGGTCGGCATCGCCGTGTCCTGGCTGGCGCTGGGCGACGCCACCTCAGCCGTGGAGCTCGGCTGCGGCGCCGTCGTCGTGGCCGGAGTGCTGCTCGCGACGACCGGCCGCGTGCGGGCTCAGGGCCCGACCGGGGCTCAGGGCCAGATCGAAGCGACGATGATCGCCGAGACGGCGAGCGTCGAGCCGGCCGACACCAGGCTGGCGGGGTGGAAGTCCACGCCGGTGAGGTGGTGGCCGAGCCGCCCGGGGGTGACCACGTCGAGCAGCAGGAACGCCAGCACCTGCAGCAGCACGCCGAGCAGGCCGAACACCACGGTGTAGGCCAGCGCCCGGCCGAACCCGCTGGTGGCGTTGGTCCAGATGGTGGTGAAGGCGATCGCGCCCTGCCCGAGGAAGCCGGCCGCGAGCGCGATCCCGGCGTTCATCGAGCGCTCCTCGTAGATGTGCTTGGCGAGCCGGCCCGGGGTGAGCAGGTCGAGGGCGAGCGCGCCGACGAACAGCAGCGCGATGCCGACGGCGGTGTAGGCGACGGCGTAACCGATGCTGGCCAGCACGGGGGACCTCCAGGTCGGGGGCGGGGCGGGAGGGAGCCTAGGGGGTGGGCCGCACCGGGGTCCGGAATGGCACCCGGGAGCTGCGCGCTGCACCCGTCGTGACCGACGCGCTGACGCTGTTCGACGTGGGCCCGGACGACGACGTGGTCCCGGCGGAGACGCCCGTCGAGAACCGCCTGCTGCAGGTGCGCACGGTCTACGCCGAGCCCGCGGCCGCCGCCTCCCCGCGGGGCCGCCAGGTGCTCGCCCGGTTCCCCGCCGCCGAGGTGGTCGAGGTGGCCTCGCACTGGCAACTGCCCGAGCTGCACGGCAACGCCGGCAACGTTGACCGCTGGGTGCGGGTCAAGAGCGAGACGCTGGTGCTCGGCGTCAAGAAGTCGCTGAGCACCCGCCCCAACGGCCGCTCGGCGGACTTCATCGCCCCGTCCACCTCCAACGGCTGCGCGATGGCCTGCGCCTACTGCTACGTGCCCCGGCGCAAGGGCTACGCCAACCCGATCACGGTGTTCACCAACATCGAGCAGATCACCGCCCACCTGCGCCGGCACGTCGCCCGCCAGGGCCCCAAGACCGAGCCGAACCAGTGCGACCGGGACAGCTGGGTCTACGACCTCGGCGAGAACAGCGACTGCTCGGTCGACGCGGTCGTCAGCGACAACGTGGCCGACCTGGTCGCCACCTTCCGCGACCTCCCCACCGCCAAGGCCTCCTTCGCCACCAAGTTCGTCAACCGGCAGCTGCTCGACCTCGACCCGCAGGGCCGCACCCGGGTGCGCTTCTCGCTGATGCCCGACGCCGACGCGCACCTGCTCGACGTCCGCACCAGCCGCATCGCCGAGCGGATCGCCGCGATCGACGACTTCGTCGCCGCCGGCTACGAGGTGCACCTCAACTTCTCCCCCGTCGTGCTGCGTGAAGGGTGGGAGGCGGACTGGACGGCGCTGCTGCGGCAGCTGGACGACGAGCTCTCCCCCGCCGCCAAGGCCCAGGCCGCCACCGAGGTGATCATGCTGACCCACAACGAGGGGCTGCACGAGGTCAACCTGGGCTGGCACCCCCAGGCCGAGCAGCTGCTCTGGCGCCCGGAGGTGCAGCAGCCGAAGGTCAGCCAGAACGGGCAGCTCAACGTCCGCTACCGCAACGACGTGAAGCGGGCCGGGGTGCAGCGGCTGCAGGCGCTGATCGCCCAGCACACCCCGTGGCTGCCCGTCCGGTACGCGTTCTGATGACCGTCCCCACCGGCGTCGCGCTCTCGCTGCTGGACCGCTCGCGCACCCGGGCGGGCGAGCCGGACAGCGCCGGCGTGACCGGCACCGTCGCGCGCGCCGTCGCCGCCGAGCGGCTGGGCTACGACCGGTTCTTCGTCGCCGAGCACCACGGCGTGCCCGGCGTCGCGAGCGCCGCACCGGCCGTGCTGCTCGCCGCCATCGCCGGCCGGACGACGACGCTGCGGATCGGCTCGGCCGGCGTGATGCTCCCGCACCACCAGCCGCTGGTCGTGGCCGAGCAGTTCGCCATGCTGTCGGCGCTGGCCCCCGGCCGGGTCGACCTCGGGCTGGGCCGCTCCCCCGGCTTCACCCCGCCGGTGCGCCGGGCGCTGCGCTCGGCCGACGGCGACGACTTCGCCGGCGACCTGGCCGAGCTGCGCGCCTTCCTGACCGGGACGGCGGAGGTGACGGTGCACCCGCGCCCGGCGGCCCCCGTGCCGATGACCGTGCTGGCCACCGGCCGGGGCCTGGAGGTGGCCGCCGCGCTCGGCCTGCCGGTCGTCGTCGGCGGACCGCTGCTCGGGGTGGCCGGCGACCCGGCGCCGGGCCTCGACGCGCTCGCCCGCTACCGGGACGGGTACCGGCCCAGCGCGCAGGCGCCGGAGCCGCGGGTGTCGATCAGCCTCGACGTCCTGGTCGCCGGCACCGACGACGAGGCGCGCGACCTGCTGCTGCCCGAGGCCTGGGCGATGGCCCGGGCTCGCACCGAGGGCACGTTCCCCCCGCTGCAACCGGTCACCGACATCGGTTCGATGACGGCCATCCAGCGGCGGTACGTCGACCAGAGCACCGCCGCGGCGGTCGCCGGCACCGCCGACCAGGTCACCGAGCGGCTGGGAGCGCTGCTCGAGCGCACCGGGGCGGCCGAGCTGATCGCCTCCAGCAGCACCTTCGACCGCGCGGCGCTGGCCGCCTCCGACGCGGCGCTGGCGGAGCTGTTCGGCCGTCAGCCGGCCGCCGGCAGGGCACCGGCCAGCGCCGTCCCGTCGGGGGCGTAGACCACCGGCACCCCGCCGAACCGCGCCGTCCGGGTCGAGGTGTCGCGCACGTCGCGCAGCAGCACGGCGGCCACCCGCGCCGGCTCGGCCCGGGCGAACTCCTCGTACAGCGCCGGGTCGTGCTCACCGGTGTCCCCGACCAGGGTCCAGCGCACGCCGGGCAGGTCGGTGGCCAGCCGACGCAGCGACGTCCGCTTGTGCGCCTGACCGTCGCGGAACCAGCGGTCCGGCGTCGGTCCCCAGTCGGTGAGCAGCAGCGCGCCGCGCGGGAAGCCGGCCCGCTCGAGGAAGCGGGCCAGCGGGCCGGCCAGGTTCCACGGCCCGTTGCTCAGGTAGACGACCGGCACCGACGGGGAGCCGGCGGTCAGCTCGTGCAGCAGGGCGGCCATCCCCGGGACCGCCCGCCGCCGGCTCATCGGCTTCACGAAGGTCCGCCACGCGGCGCGCAGCGGGGTGGCCAGCCCGGTGACCAGCACCGTGTCGTCGATGTCGCAGACCACCCCGCGGGCCGCCTCGGGCGAGGCCAGGTGCACCACCGTGCGCGACTCCCGGTCCCCGGCCCGCAGCACCACCGGGACGGCGCCGGCGTCGGGCAGTGACAGGTCGAGGGTGACGTCGATCAGCCCGTCGTCGTCGCTGACCACCGTGCGGCGCTGCCCGGCGAGCTCCACGGTGACCTCGGTGCGCGGGCTCTCCAGGGTGAGGAACCGCTGCCATCCGGGCACCGCGCGGCGCGCCTCCGGGTGGGCACCGGCCGGGGCCAGCAGCACCCGCCCCAGCACCCGCGCCCGCCCGTCGCTGCCGTAGCCGGGGTGCGCCAGCACGACCGGCGTCCAGCCGACCCGGCGCGCCACCCCGGAGAGCAGGTCGTGGACGGCGACGTCGGCGCGGTGGGCCAGCGCAGGCAGGGAGACCATCCGGGCAGCCTGCCAGTCGTCGGCACGATGCGGACCGTCGCGGCGCGGAACCCACCATCCAGCCGTCGGCTGTGCCACGGTGCTCCCGCCCGTTCCCCCAGGTCAGGAGCCGCCAGTGCCCGCCCTCGAGATGCACGCGGTCGCCAAGACCTACGCCCGGCGCGGGCGCCCACCGCAGCGGGCACTGGACGGGCTGGAGCTGGTCGTCGGCGACGGCGGGGTGCACGGCCTGCTGGGGCCCAACGGCTCGGGCAAGACCACGATGATCCGGGTCGCGCTGGGGCTGGTGCGGCCCGACAGCGGTGAGGTGCGGCTGCTCGGCCGGCCCGTGCCCAGCGGCCTGCCCGAGGTGATCGGCAGCGTCGGCGCCCTCGTCGAGACGCCGCTGTTCTTCCCCGGGTTCACCGGCCGCCGGAACCTGCGGCTGCTGGCCGAGACCGCCGGCCTCCCCCGCACCCGGGTCGAGGAGGTGCTCGAGGTCGTCGAGCTGCGCGACCGGGCCGAGGACCGGTTCGCCGGCTACTCCCTCGGCATGAAGCAGCGCCTGGCCATCGCCGCGGCGCTGCTCAAGGCGCCGCAGCTGCTCGTGCTGGACGAGCCGGGCAACGGGCTGGACCCCGGCGGCATGCGCGACGTCCGCGAGCTCGTCCGGCGGCTGGGCCAGGAGGGGACGACGGTGCTGATCAGCTCGCACCTGCTCGCCGAGATCCAGCAGGTCGCCGACTCGGTGTCGATCATGGCCCGCGGCCGGTGCATCGCCTCCGGCCCCGTGCACGAGGTGCTGGCCGGCGGCGGAGCCCCCGACGTCCGGGTGCGCGTGCCCGACCCCGCGGCCGCCGCCGCGGTGCTCACCGCCGCCGGCTACCAGGTGGCACCCGCACCCGAGGGCGGCCTGCTGGTCCACGCGGTCGCCGCCCCGGCGGAGGTGACCCGGTTGCTGGCCGGGTCCGGACACTGGCTGGAGGAGCTGACCCCGATGACCGCAGACCTGGAGAGCGCCTTCCTCGCGCTGACGGCGGAGCGGGCATGAGCGCCGTCCAGACCCCGCCGCAGGCCGACCGGCCGACCGTCCCCGCGGGGCGGTTCAGCGGGCTGCTGCGCGCGGAGCTCCACCGGTTCACCGCCCGCCGGTTCATCCGGCTGCTGCTGCTCACCGCCGCGCTCGTCTGGGTCGGCGCGCTCGTGATCGGCCTGCTCAACTGGTCCTCGCCCACCCCCGAGCGGCTCGCCGCGGCCGAGCAGCAGCGGCAGGAACAGGTCGAGCTGTCGGCCCAGGGGCGCGCGGAGTGCCTCGAGCAGGTGCCCGCGGACGCGGGGATGACCCCCGACGAGTGGTGCGGCCCACCGATCCAGGACTCCGACTTCCCGATCGACATGTTCATCAGCCCGCCGCCGTTCTCCTTCGCGGAGCAGGGTCCGACGGGAGCGGCCGTCCTCGGCCTGCTCGCCGGGGCGCTGGCCTTCCTGGTCGGCGCCACCTTCGTCGGCGCGGAGTGGTCGAGCCGGTCGATGACCAACCTGCTGTTCTGGGAGCCGCGCCGGTCGCGGGTGCTGGGCGCCAAGGCCGCCGTCGTCGCCGCCGCCTCGGTGGTGCTCGGCGTGGTCGCGCAGGTGGCCTGGCTGGCGATGGCCGGCATCTGGCAGGGCGTCGTCGGCGACGGCCGTGCCCTGCCCGACGGCTTCTGGTCCGAGTTCGTCGGCGCCGAGGGCCGCGGGGTGCTGCTGACGGTGTTCGCCGGGCTGATCGGCTTCGGGCTCACCAACCTGGTGCGCAACACCGGGGCGGCGCTGGGCACGGCGTTCATCTACGTGCTGGTGGTGGAGACCGCCGTCCGCGCGCTCCGGCCGGAGTGGCAACCGTGGCTGCTCACCAACAACGTGACGGCGCTGGCCCTCCCCGACGGGCTCACGGTCGTCGTCGAGCAGGGCGAGCGGGTCGACGCGCAGGGGAACGTCTTCTGGGAGACCACCGAGTACCTGATCACGCACCTGCAGAGCGGGATCGTCCTGACCGTCGTCACCGCGGTCGTCGTCGGCGTCGGCGTCGTGCTGTTCAGCCGGCGGGACGTGCCCTGAGCGCGGGTCGTCTTTCCTGACGACCTGATGACATGCGTTTGGGACCGGGGAGGTCATCGGGTACGCGCTGGTCATGGCCACTGACCTGGAGTCCGCCACCCGTACCGAGCTGCTGCGCCGCGCGCGCGAGCAGGACGTCCCCGGACGCTCGTCGATGACCAAGGAGCAGCTGCTCGAGCACCTCGGGTCATCCGACGGCGCGGGGGCCGACGGCGACGGCGCACCCGGCGAGGACGCCACCGTGCGTGGTGACGGCCGGCGCCCGGTGCACTCCCGGGTCGACGCCTTCCACCTGCTCGCCGAAGCGCGGGCCCGCGGCGAGATGGTGCTCATCCCCCGGATGCTCACCGGCAACGACCGCCGCGTGCACGTCCGGGAGACCGTGCGCGAGGACCACGAGACCCGCATCGCCACCGGTGACCTGGAGGCCCGCGCGAAGTTCGACAAGCTCGCCGGGTCGGTCTTCCAGTTCTTCCGCGGCACCAACCTGCTCTTCTACCGCGACCTCGTCGGCGAGGACTCCCGGCTGCCCACCGTGCTGGCCCTGGGCGACGTGCACCCGGGCAACTTCGGGGTGATGCCCAGCTCGGACAACGTGCCGATCTTCAGCGTCAACGACTTCGACGACGCCTACTACGCGCCGTTCACCTGGGACCTCAAGCGCGGTGCCGTGGGCTTCATGCTGGGAGCGGAGGAGAAGGGCGACCTGAGCCGGAAGAAGCAGCGCGCCGTCGCCCGCCGGTTCGTGCAGGGCTACGTCGACGGCATCGCCTCCTACGCCGCGGACGGCCGGGAGCAGACCGAGCAGCTGCGGCTGGACAACGCCCCGCCGCTGATCGCCGACCTGATCTCCAGCACGCTGGAGACCAGCCGCACGGAGTGGCTGGCCGGCCTGCTGGACGAGACCCGCCGTGGTTTCCGCACCGACGAGGAGCTCGTGCCGGTGCGCAGCCGCCGGGAGGAGTTCCAGGGCATCGTCGACCGGTTCATCGCCGAGAACGAGGTGCGGGTGCCCGAGCGGGCGGGGCGGATGCAGGTCAAGGACGTCGCCGAACGGCGCGGTGCGGGCACCGCGTCGCTGGGCCTGACCCGGTACTACGTCCTCATCGCCGGGGTGCAGGACGACGGCACCGACGACCTGCTGCTGGAGTTCAAGCGCGCCCGCCGGTCCGCGCTGGCCGGGCTCGTGCCGCCCTCGGGGTACGAGGTCGACAAGCAGGGCGACCGGATCCGGCACGCCCAGCGGGTGCACCTGGTCGACGGCGACGTCTTCTACGGCAGCGTCGACATCGACGGGCTGAGCTTCATGGTCCGCGAGCGGGCACCCTTCCGCGACGACATCAGCCTGGGCTCGCTGTCGACGGGCGACTGGAAGGACTACGCGGAGATCTGCGGGAAGGTGCTCGCGCACACGCACGCGATGTCCGACGAGAGCGGCAACATCGACTACGACGTCGAGCCGGCGATCCTGGACGCGATCGGTGGGCGCGAGCTGTTCATCGACGACATCCTCCGCTTCGCCGAGGAGGCCGCCGACCGGGTGCGCCAGGACCACGAGTACTTCGTCGCCGACCACGAGCTGGGCGCCTTCCAGAACGTCGACGTCGTCTACCGCTGATGGGCCGGTGCCGGGGTGGCAGCGCCGCCACCCCGGGTGTCCGGGCCGGCTACCCACCGCCGCCCGGGTCGCGGGGCGGCTCGACGTCAGCGCTGCCCTCCCGGAACACCGTGACGGTCCGGATCACGGCGTCGTGGACCGTGACGAAGACGGCGATGTCGACCTCGCGGCGTTCGTCACCCACGACGAAGACCTCGCGGAACGTGCCGGCCGCGGCTCCTCCCTCGACGAGGAGCGTCCGGACGGCGAGGGACGGACGCATCTCCCACAACCCCACGTCGAAGACGGCGTCCCGCAACTGTGCGGTCCCGCGGAACAGGTCCGAGCCGGTGGCCCAGACGACGTCCTCGTGCAGGCCGGCGAGCAGGCGGTCCGTGTCGTGGGCATTGAAGGCAGCCACGTGCTCGAGGACCGCCGCCCGGGTCGCTGCCGACGCCTCCGCAGTCACCGCGGCCTGGTCGACATCCACGTCGGGATTGTGCGGGCACCCCGATCCGCCGACGCCCGCGGGGTCAGCCGGAACTGTCGTACCCCCGCCGTAGTTTCGGTGCATGACGACGGCGGCCGCGAGTTCCCCTGTGCGGTCGGCCACCATGGTGCTGGAGCTGTACTACCCGGGGTCCGAGGGACCGGGGCCGGCGTCGGAGTGGCCCGATGACCTGCTGGCGGCCCGCGTGCAGGGCCTTCAGCGGCAACGGGCGAAGGCTGCCGCGGAAGAGGCGGAGCTGATCCTCGCCCTGGCCGGGCAGCGGCCCGCCGCCGCGGATCCGGCACCGGAGCACCCGGGTGCCCGGCGAGCGGGGTGGACTGCCCAGCCGGGTGACGGTGAGGTCAGTGAGTTCTTCACCGCCGAGCTGGCCACGGTGCTCAACGTCGGGCGGGGAACGGCGGCGATCCGGCTCACCCGGGCACTGACCTGGGCGCGAAAGCTCCCGGGCACCTTCGCCGCACTGCGGGCCGGGGACATCGATGAGCGGCGGGCACAGCAGCTGGCCGATGCGGTGAAGAACGTCCCCGCCGACGTCGCCGGCCGCGTGGAAGCCGAGTTGCTGCCCGAGGCGAGCGATCTGTCGGTGACCCGGGTCGGCACCCGCGCCGCCGAGCTCGTGCTGCAGCTGGACGCCGCCGCCGAAGAGGCGCGGGTAGAGGCCGCCAAGGCCGCTGACGTGCACGTCTACCCCTCACCCGTCGACGGGCGGGCGGTGCTCGCGGTAGACCTGCCCGCCGAGGAGGCCGCCGCGGCGAAGGACCTCATCGACCAGCTTGCCCGGATGTTGAAGGCCGATGGCGATGAGCGGCCGATCGGGCAGCTGCGCACCCTGGTGGCCGCGGCGCTGATCCTCCGCCCGGCCGACACCGGCCTGCCGCTGGTGACGGCGAACCTGACCATCACCGCCGCGCTGGAGGCGTTGGAGGGCGGGTGTGCGCCGGGTGAGGTGAACGGGCTGGTGATCACCGCGGCCCACCTGCGTGACCTGCTCGCTCGCCTGGCCGCGCTCGGCGTGAGCACGCCCGAGGGCGGCTCGTTGAGCTACGCGCTCACCGGCCCGGACGGGGAACTGCTCGCCACGCTGACCCCCGCCGAACTGGAGCGGCTCGCCACGCGCGGCTGTCCCGACCACCCCGCGGGCGACTGCGGGTGTGAAGTGGCCGGCCCGCCGCCGGCCACCGACCGGTACCGGCCCACCGAGCGGCAACGGGCGTTCGTCACCGCCCGCGACCGGCGCTGCCGGTTCCCCGGCTGCGGGCAGCGCGTCGGCGCCAAGGACATCGACCACGTCATCGCCCACGCCTGCGGCGGGGCCACCGACTGCGCCAACCTCTGCTGCCTGTGCCGTAGCCACCACCGGCTCAAGACCCACGCCCCCGGCTGGCGGTTCACCATGACCGGCGACGGCACCCTCCAGGTCACCACCCCCAGCGGCGTCACCCGCACCACCCGACCACCCGGCCTCCGACCACCAGTGGCGCCGCCGCACCCCCCGCCCGGTGAACGACCACCCGACAGACCCGAGCCACCCCCTCCGGCCGGCAATACGGATGAGGACCCACCACCGTTCTGATCCGCGCAGCCCACTTCTCGATGTGTCCGCATGCCGCCCTGTCGACATGCGGACAGGTCGACAGGCGGTGACCTGGACACGCGCTCACTCGGCGGGCGGATGCCCGACGGGACGGCGCGGCACACGAACGGCGCCGCACGCGAACGGCGCTGCGCAATGGGTCGTTGCATCCAGCACCCCCGGACAGCACGCTCTGCGGGTGCACAGACGCCACTTCCTCGCCGCCGGAGCTGCCCTCGCCCTCGCCGGGTGCAGCGCCGGACCGGCGCGGCAGGCAGCCGGGCCGACCACGTCACCGGCGCGGACCACCCCGTCGCCCGAGCCGTCCGCGGAACCCACGCCGACCGAGGAGCCGCCGCCCACCCCGGGCACGGCGGCGGAGGTCCTGGCCCGCTCGACCGTCCCGGTGCTCTGCTTCCACCAGCTGCGCGAGCACACCTCCGACGACAGCGCGTACGCCCGCAGCATCACCACCCCGCCCGACGCCCTCCGCGCGCAGTTCACCGCGCTCCGCGACGGCGGCCACACCCCGGTCACCGCCCCCGCGCTCGTCGACCACCTGCAGTTCGGCACCCCGCTGCCCGACCGCCCGGTCCTGCTCACCTTCGACGACGGCTCGGCCACCCACGCCACCGTCGGGCTCCCGATGCTCCGCGAGTTCGGCTTCCCGGGCGCGTTCTTCCCGATGACCGTCGTGCTGGACAAGCCGAACTGGCTCAGCAGCGACCAGCTGCGCGAGCTCGACGCCGCCGGCATGACCATCGGCGCGCACAGCTGGGACCACCAGCGGATGGACCGCCTCATCGGCGACCAGTGGCCCGAGCAGGTGGACCAGCCCCGGCAGACCCTGGCCGAGGTCCTCGGGCACCCGGTCGACCTGCTCGCCTACCCGCACGGCGTGTGGAACCAGGAGACGCTCACCCACGTGGCGGCGGCCGGCTACCGGGCCGCGTTCCAGCTCGCCGACCCGACCGACCCAGCGCAGCCGCTGCTCACCATCCGCCGGATCATGCCGCCACCCACCTGGGACGGGCCCACCCTGCTCGCCCACCTCGACGCCGACTTCTGACGGATGGGACCTACCAGGATGCCCAACACGCACCAGCCGTTCGAGTGGTTCTCCGACTGGGTCGAGCAGCACCTGCTGCTGACGCTGACCGTCGTCTCCATCCCCGACCCGGTCCGCGTGCTCGCCGCCTTCGGGCCGACGGACTTCGACCGCAGCACCTTGTCGCTGCAGTCGGCCTATGACCTCGACCGGCCGTCGATGAGGCTCGGCACCGCCGCGGAGTGGAGTTACGCGGTCGAGCACGCGTCCACCACGGGAGGCGACTCCCGCGTCCTGGCCCGCCTGACCGCGGACGGCGGCACAGCGGTGAGCCTCTGCTTCACCCCGAACATCAGCGGGGTCCACGTCGCGCGCGACGGCGACTACCTCTGCGGCTTCGAGCCGGCCAGCCCCGACTGGATGCGCTGGGGGTCGGCGCCGCACGCCTTCGACGCAGAGATCCAGGCCGCCGGGTTCCCCGGATCCCTCCCGACGCCGGGCGCACCGGCGGCGTCGTTCCTGCACCTGCTGACCGGGGTGACGCTCACCCCGGCGATGCTGGAGGACCCCCTGCCCTGCGCCACCATGCCGGGGCACACCGGTACGGGGGACGGGAGTCCGCGCGGAGCGGCTCCCCTCGTACCCGGCACCCTGATGCCGGACCCCACCCGGCAAGGAGGCCCGTCAGATCGGTGAGGCGCCGGGCCGACTGACGCACCGCCGCGACTACCGTGACCTCCGTGGCCCGGGTGGTGGTGATCGGCGCCGGGCTCGGCGGGCTGGCGGCCGCGGCCCGGCTCGCCGCGACCGGGCACGCGGTCACCGTGCTGGAGCAGGCGCCGGTGGTCGGCGGCAAGCTCGGCTGGTTCTCCCGCGACGGGCACGGCTTCGACACCGGCCCCAGCCTGGTCACCCTCCCCCAGGTCCTCCGCGACCTGTTCGCCGCCACCGGCGCGCCGCTGGACGACGTCCTGGACCTCCAGCGGCTCGACCCGGCCGTCGCCTACCGCTTCGCAGACGGGACGACGGTCGACGTCCCGGGCAGCCGCGAGCTCATCCCCGCCGCGCTGGACGACGCCCTGGGCAACGGCGCCGGCGCCCAGTGGGCGGCGCTGCTCGACCGCGCCGAGGCGATGTGGCGGGCCACCGAGCAGCCGTTCCTGCGCTCCCCGCTCGCCGGGGCCGGCACCCTGCTGCGCCTGGCCCGACGGGCCGCCGACCTGCGCACCATCGCCCCCGGCCGCACGCTGCGCGGCCTGGGCAGCACGTACCTGGGCGACCCGCGGCTGCGGATGCTGCTGGACCGCTACGCCACCTACTCCGGCTCCGACCCGCGGCGCGCCCCCGCGGCGCTGCTCACCGTCCCGTACGCCGAGCAGGCCTTCGGCTCCTGGTACGTCCGCGGTGGCCTGCGCCGGCTGGTCGAGGCGGTCGCGCAGCGCGCCGTCGAGCGCGGCGCCACCATCCGCACCGACGCCGCCGTCGCCGAAGTGCTCGTCGAGGGCGGCCGGGCCGGCGGGGTGCGACTGGCCGACGGCGAGCGGATCGCGGCCGACGTCGTCGTGAGCAACGCCGACGCCACCGCCCTCTACCGCGGACTGCTGCCCGGCACCGCCCCGGCCCGCGGACCCCGGGCCGCGCTGCGCCGGGTCACCCCGTCGTCGTCCGGCCTGGTGCTGCTGCTCGCGCTGCGCGGGCGCACCCCCGGCCTCGCCCACCACACCGTGCTCTTCCCGCACGACTACGACGCCGAGTTCGACGCGCTGTTCGGGCGGCAGCACCTCGGCAGGCGGGGCCCGAAGCGGCCGGTCGCCGACCCGACGGTCTACGTCAGCGCACCCGACGACCCGGCCACCCGCCCCGACGCCGACAGCGAGTCGTGGTTCGTGCTGGTCAACGCGCCGAGACACGAACCGGGCACGGGCGTCGACTGGACCGCCCCGGGCTGGCCGACGCCCAGGCCGACCGGGTGCTCGACGTGCTGGCCGACCGCGGGCTGGACGTGCGGGACCGGGTGCGCTGGCGGGTGGTGCGCACCCCGGCCGACCTGGAGCGGGAGACCGCCAGCCCCGGCGGGTCGATCTACGGGACGTCGAGCAACGGCGCCCGGGCCGCCTTCCTGCGCCCGGGGAACGCCTCCCCGGTGCCGGGGCTGTTCCTGGTCGGCGGCTCTGCGCACCCCGGCGGCGGGCTGCCGCTGGTCACCCTGTCCGCGCAGATCGCCGCCGGGCTGATCGGTCCGGCCTGAGGGGCTAGGGTCGCACTACCTACAGACCACTAGGTAGTACCGAGGGGACCCCGTGAGCACTGACGCTCCGCAGAGCACCGCCTTCGCGACCGCCGTCGCCGCCGTCCGTGGCGGGGCCGGCGTCCAGGCCGAGGCCCGGCAGCTGTTCGCCCAGCTCACCCCCGACGAGCAGCTCGGCCTGCTCGACGGCGACTGGGAGTTCTGGGACGGCTTCCTGGCGATGCTGACCGGCGGCTACAACACCGTGCCGATCCCGCACGCGGCCGTCGCCCGGCTCGGCATCCCCGGCACCCAGTTCGTCGACGGCCCGCGCGGCTGCGTCTCCGGCAACGGCACCGCCTTCCCGGTCTCCATGGCCCGCGGCGCCACATGGGACCCCGAGCTCGAGGAGCGGGTCGGCCAGGTCATCGGCCGCGAGGTGCGCGCCGTCGGCGGCAACTTCTTCGGCGGCGTCTGCATCAACCTGCTCCGCCACCCCGCCTGGGGCCGCGCGCAGGAGACCTACGGCGACGACCCGTTCCACCTCGGCGAGATGGGCGCGGCCCTGGTGCGCGGCACCCAGCGGTACGTGATGGCCTGCGCCAAGCACTACGCGCTGAACTCGATGGAGAACGCCCGCTTCACCGTCGACGTCACCATCGACGAGGCCACCCTGCAGGACGTCTACCTGCCGCACTTCAAGCGCACCGTCGACGAGGGCGTGGCGGCCATCATGAGCGCCTACAACTCGGTCAACGGCGAGTGGGCCGGCCAGAACCGGCACCTGCTCACCGAGGTGCTGCGCGACCAGTGGGGCTGGGACGGGATCACGGTCAGCGACTTCATCTGGGGTCTGCGCGACGCCGGCGCCTCGCTGGACGCCGGCCTGGACCTGGAGGAGCCCTTCCGCCAGCAGCGCGCCCAGCACCTCGCCGGCCAGCTCGCGGACGGCAGCGCGGACCGGTCCGGCGTCGAGCGTTCCGGCGTCCGGATGATCGCCGCGATGCTGCGCTCCTACGCCGCCCGCGAGGACGGCGCCTTCGGCCCCGAGCTGATGGCCGACGACGACGCCCGGGCACTGGCCCGCGAGGTCGCCGCCCGCGCCATGGTGCTGCTGCGCAACGAGCCGGTCGGCGGCGCCCCGCTGCTGCCGCTGGACCCGGCGGCGGTGTCGAGCATCGCGGTCATCGGCCGGCTGGCCACGGAGGTCAACCAGGGCGACCACGGCTCCTCCGACGTCCGCCCGCCCAGCAGCACCACCCCGCTGGAGGGCATCACCGCCGCCTTCCCCGGCGCGCGGATCGTGCACGTCGCCGACGACGACCCGGCGGCCGCCGCGGAGGCGGCGCGCCAGGTCGACGTCGCGATCGTCGTCGCCGGCTTCACCGCCGAGGACGAGGGCGAGTACGTCGGCTCGGACACGATGAACAACCCGGACCTGCTGGCGCTGTACCCGCCGCGACCGGACGGCGTGCGGGCCACCGGCGACGAGGTCGTGATGACCGCCGGCGAGGGGTTCGGCGGCGACCGCGACTCGCTGCGGCTGCGCCCCGAGCAGGAGGAGGTCATCCGCGCGACGGTGGCGGCCAACCCGCGCACCGTCGTCACGATGGTCGCCGCCGGCCCGGTGCTCACCGAGGCCTGGCGCCAGGAGGTGCCGACCGTCCTGCTGCAGTGGTACGCCGGCATGGAGGGCGGCCCGGCGCTCGGCGACGTGCTCACCGGTGCCGCGGAACCGGCCGGCCGGCTGCCGTTCAGCGTGCCGACCAGCGAGGAGCACCTGCCCTTCTTCGACCGCGACGCCACCGCGATCACCTACGACCGGTGGCACGGCCAGCGGCTGCTGGACCGACTCGGCGTCGAGGCCGCGTACCCGCACGGCTTCGGGCTGTCGTACACGTCGTTCACCATCGGCGACGTGACCGCGGCCGGCGCGGCGGTGACCGCGACGGTGACCAACACCGGCGACCGCGACGGCCGGCACGTGGTGCAGGTCTACGGGCGCACCGGCACCGGTGGCTACCCGGGTGAGCGGCTGCTGGTCGGCTTCCGCAGCGTCGCCGTGCCCGCCGGCGCCTCGGTTCCCGTCGAGGTGCCGGTCAGCCTGCTCGCGCTGGCCCGGTGGGACGACGACCGGCGCGAGCGCGTGCTGCCCGACGCCACCGACGTCGAGCTGGAGGTGGGCGCGTACGCCGGCGACCCGCAGGCCGCCGTCCTCCGGCTTGGCTGAGGCGCGGCCGCGCGGCCCGGGCAGCCGGTGGACGCCGGAGCAGCGGCGCCGGCAGATCCTCGACGAGGCGACCCGGATCGTCGGGCAGCGCGGCTACTACGGGTTCAGCGTGCAGGCGGTGGCCGACGCCTGCGGGCTGACCGTCGCCGGGCTGCTGCACCACGTCGGCTCCAAGGACGGGCTGCTCGTGGCGTTGCTCGAGGACCGCGACCGCCGGGACGCCGCCGCCGTCGCCGGGGAGCTCGGTGCCGGCCTGGACGACCTGGCCGACTCGTCGGTGGCCGAGATGCGGGCGGTGCTGCGGGCGGTCGTCGTCCGCAACACCACCCAGCCGGAGATCGTCCGGCTGTACTCGATGCTGCGCACCGAGTCGCTGTTCGAGGGCCATCCCGCGCACGGCTACTTCCGCGACCGGGACGCCCGCGTGCTGGCCACCTTCACCCGGCTGGTCGGCGGGCACGTGCCGCACCCCGGGTCCACCGCCCGCCAGCTGCTCGCGGTGATGGGCGGCCTGGAGGAGCAGTGGCTGCGCACGCCCGACGAGGTCGACCTGGTCGGCGAGTGGGACCGCGCCGCCGCGCTGCTGCTGCCCTGACACGCGCCGGCACCCCGGGCCTCGCAGAGGCCAGGGGTGCCGGTCCGGCCCCTTCGCAGGGTCCCGCCCTGAGCTTGCGGAGGGTGGGGGCGAAGGGGTCCTCCGTCAGGCGTCGCGGCGGCGGAGGACGACGTACCCGGCGAGCAGGACGGCGAGCGCCTCGGCGGCGAAGACCGCGAAGCCCGTCCACGGTGCGAGGGAGGCGCCGCCGGTGAAGGGGACCACCTGGGCGACCGCGCCACCGGCGTTGCCGGGCATCAGCTTGGCCACCCACTCCCCCCAGGTGCCGGGCAGGGCGTAGGCCAGGTTCCCGACGATGAGCACCAGCGCGATGCCGACGGTCAGCGCCGCGCCGGTGTTCCGGATCAGGAAGCCCGCGCCGAGGGCGAGCACACCCAGGCCGGCCAGGTAGAGGCCGTTGCCGAGCAGGGCGCGCAGCACCCCGTCGTCGGACAGCGCCATCCCGATCCCCTCGCGGTCCAGGAAGGCGTTGCCGCCCAGGTAGCCGACGAACGCCGTCACGACGCCGGCGACGAACAGCACCCCGGCGAGCACCAGGACCTTCGCCAGGACCACCCGGCCGCGGTGCGGCACGGCGGTGATCGTCGCCCGGATCATCCCGGTGCCGTACTCGCTGGTGACCACCAGCGTGCCGAGCGCGATCGCCGTCAGCTGGGAGAACAGCAGCCCCCAGGTGAGGAACGACGCCGGGGACTCCCCCGCCTCGCCGCTGGCGAGGTCGGCCGCCGCGGCCCAGCAGACGAGCGTGGTGAGCCCCGCACCGAGCACGAAGAGCAGGCCCAGGGACCACCGGGTGGACCGGACGGACCAGAACTTCAGCCACTCGGCGTGCAGGGCCGCACCCAGGCCGGGATCGCGGCGCCCGGGCACGTGCCGGTCGGGGTCGAGGGAGACGCGGTCGATGGAGGTGCGGTCGGTGGAGGTGCCGTCGGTGGGCGGGCGGTCGGTCACGGTCGAGGTGGTCACGGTCTGGCTCATCGCGCAGCTCCTGCGGTCGCGACCGGCCCGGCGGCGTACTCGACGCTGCTGGCGGTCAGGGTCATGAAGGCGTCCTCGAGCGAGGACTGGACGAGGGTGAGTTCGTGCAGGTGCAGGCCGGCGCCGCCGACCAGGTCCCCGATGCCGGCGGCGTCCAGCCCCTGCACGCGGAGCTCCACGTCGACGCCACTGCCGTGCCGGTCGACGTCCAGGCCGGAGCGCACGAGCAGCTCGGCGGCCTCGGCGGTCCGCGGGGTGCGCACCCGGACGTAGGAGGCGGCGTGGTCGGTGATGAACTGCGCCATCGAGCAGTCGGCCAGCACCCGGCCGCGGCCGATCACGATCAGGTGGTCGGCGGTGAGCGCCATCTCGCTCATCAGGTGGCTGGAGACCAGCACGGTGCGCCCCTGGCCGGCGAGCTCGCGGGCGAGGTTGCGCACCCAGCGGATGCCCTCGGGGTCCAGGCCGTTGACCGGCTCGTCGAGGACCACGACCGGCGGGTCACCGAGCAGGGCGACGGCGATGCCCAGCCGCTGGCCCATGCCGAGGGAGAACCGGCCGACCCGCTGGTCGGCGACGTCGGTGAGCCCCACCAGGTCGAGCACCTCGTCGACCCGCTTCGCCGGGATGCCGTTGCTGGCGGCCAGCCAGCGCAGGTGGTTGCGGGCGCTGCGGCCCGGGTGCAGGGCCCGTGCCTCGAGCAGCGCGCCGACCGAGCGGAGCGGGGCGGGGACGTCGGCGTAGTTGCGGCCACCGACGGTGACGGTGCCGCTGGTGGGCCGGTCCAGCCCGATCATCATCCGCATCGTGGTGGACTTGCCGGCGCCGTTCGGGCCGAGGAAGCCGGTGACCCGGCCGGGCTCCACGGTGAAGCTGACGCCGTCCACGGCGACCTTGGAGCCGTACGTCTTCGTGAGGTCCCGGGCGATGATCATCGCGGAGCCCGGGCCTGCTGTGCAGCGGTGGTGTCCATGCCGAGAAGCCTGTCGGCGGGCGCTCCCGCCGTACATCGGGGAGGCCCCCCAACCGACCCTGAGGCTGCCCCGACCCGGGACCCCGGGGTCCCCTGACCCGCACCCTCGCCGTTCTCGCGGCGTTCCCCGGCCGTTCCCCACGACCGTCCCGGCCTCGGTGCCGGGATCGGCGGCACCGGGTGGGGGTCCGCGATCTCGTGCAGTGAGTCACCTGGCGACTCAGTGCACGAGGTTCCGCGGGAGGACCCGGTGGCCCGGGCCAGCGCCCCGGACGACCGGGGGGGGACGTCAGCCGCGGGCGCCGGCGACCCCAGCACGGCGGCCAGCCCGAGGGCGCTGCGCGGGGCGTAGGGCGCCCGCCACAGCCCGCCGTGCGCGGCGGCGTGGGCCTCGTCCTGCCACGGGTGGGCGTGCGCGGGGCCACCGCCGGTGTGCAGGTCGTGCACCAGCAGCGCGGCCATCAGCACGTTCGACGTCGCGGGCTCGAACACCTCCACCCCGAACCGGTGCGCGCCGGCGTACGCGGCGGCCAGCGCCCGGTTCTTCACCACCGAGCGGGTGCGGGTGGGGGGCGCGACGTTCAGCGAGACGGTCGCCCCGTCGGTGCGGGCGACGGTGGCCCGCCAGCGCTGCACCCGCTTGGCCAGCGCGTAGTTGGGGCCCTGCTGCGGCACCAGGCTGTCGTTGACCCCCGGGTCGGCGCCGGGCACGTAGTTGCGCTGCAGCAGCCGCCCCGCCGAGAGCGTGCGCAGGGGCCGGCCCAGCAGCTTCGCCGTCCGCGAGCGATCGGCGTAGGCCGCGGCCGAGGCCGCCACCGCGTCCCGGGGCACGGCGAAGACGTCGGTGGGGGTGGCCAGGAAGGCCAGCGCCAGGTCGGGCCGCTGCTGCTGCAGGCGCACGGTGAGCGCGTCGACCGCGGCGGAGACCCGCACGTTGGTGGCGCCGTCGGCGTAGACGTAGTTGCCCAGCACCAGGCCGCCGGGCAGGCCGAGCAGCCACTCGGCGACCTCGGGCACCTCGGCCACGAGGTCGGCCCCTGCCTCGGCCGCGGGGTCGGCGTGGTCCCGCCGGGCCGGCAGCAGCAGGGTGCCCGCGCCACGCCGGGTGGTCTCCAGCACCCGGCGCCACAGCTCGACGCGGGGCAGGTCGACGGCGGCCACCCGGGCGCCCCACCGCAGCAGGGCGGGGAGCGGGCCCATCTCGGCGCCGGCGCCCAGCACCACGACCGTGCGCCCGTGCAGCGCCAGCCACTCCGGGTGGTCCAGCACGGCGCGCACCGCGTCGGCGCAGCTGGGTTCCACCATGCCGGCGCCGACCCAGGCGTCGAGACGGCGGCGGACGTCGTCACCGCGCAACCGCTCCCCACGCCAGGGGAGGGTCAGCTCCTGCTCGGGCGGGGCCTCACCGCGCACCTCGACCGTGGTCAGCGACCGGCGGGGGGACGCGGTGCGCAGCGAGCCCAGCGCGACCTCACCGTCCGGGCCGGCGACCCGCATCCGGGTGTGCAGGGAATCGAGCCCGGCGCCGGCGATGGCGCGGGCGGCCGCCGGGGAGGCCAGGCCGGCCTCGACCGTGCGCCGGAGGTGCGTCAGGTAGCCGCCGCGCCAGTTCGTCTCGTGCTCGGCCGCGCGGGCGCCGGTCGGGTCGACGGGGCGCAGCGCGTCGGCGATCACGGCGCGACCGACCGCCGCCGTGCTGCGCCGGCCGTCCGGGCCGGCCGGGAAGACGACGCCGCGCTGGTCCGGCTGCTGCTGTTCCGACTGCTGCTGGTCCGACTGCTCCGAGGAGGTCATCCGCCGATCCTGCCCGAACAGCCGGGGCCGGCGCCCGGTTCCAGGCGCCGGCCCCGAGGATCAGGTGATGCCGTGGATCAGCTGCCGTCGCCGGGCCGGCCGATCCGGTCGTCGGCGAAGTCGCGACCCTTGTCGATCTGCGCGTCGTGGTTGCCGCCGGTCTTCTGGTCGGCGAACTGCTCGCCCTTGTCCAGGCCCTTGTCGCTGAGCTGCTCGCCCTTGTCGCTGTTCAGCGCGCCCTTGGCCTTGTCCATCATGCCCACGGTGGTCCCCCTCGCATCCGGCCGCGCCCTGCGGCGCGACGTCGGGGACTGCCATGCCCGCGGCACGACCCCGGAACACCTCTCAGCCGATCCGGTCGTCCGCCACCGGTGCGCCCGCCGCCAGCCACCGCAGCAGCGTGCGGACGGCGAACCCGGTGCCGCCCTTGACCACCTCGGCGGCGTCGCTGCCCGCGCGCGCCGGGCCGGCGACGTCCAGGTGGGCCCAGGGCAGGCCGCCGGTGAACGGCTGCAGGAACAGCGCCGCCGTCGTCGACCCGGGGTTGCCCGGCGCGTTGTTGGCGTCGGCGACGTCGGAGGCCAGCTGCGGGCGCAGGTGCGACACGTGCTCCTCGGCCAGCGGCATCCGCCAGAACGACTCCCCCGCGTGCCCGGCGGCGGTGAGCAGCGCGTCGGCCAGCCCGTCGGAGGTGGCGTAGAGCCCCGCGGTGCGGGCGCCCAGCGCCGTCTTCATCGCACCGGTCAGGGTGGCGACGTCGACCAGGACGCTCGCGCCCAGCTCGGCGTGCGCGTACGCCAGGGCGTCGGCGAGCACGAGGCGCCCCTCGGCGTCGGTGTTGCGCACCTCGGTGGTGCGCCCGCCCACGTGCCGGACCACGTCGGCCGGGCGGTAGGCCGATCCGGAGACCGCGTTCTCGGCGAGCGCGACCACCGCGGTGACCCCGACCGGCAGCTCCAGCCGGGAGGCGGCGTCGACCGCGGCGAGCACGGTCGCGGCGCCGGCCATGTCGGTCTTCATCTCGCGCATGCCGGCGGTGGTCTTGATCGACAGGCCACCGGTGTCGAAGGTGATGCCCTTGCCGACCAGCACCGGGCGGGACTCCCCCGCCCCGGGCGGGGCGTACCGGACGACGACCACCCGCGGTGGCGAGGCCGAGCCGCCGCCGACGGCGAGCACCCCGCCGAAGCCTCCGGCGCGCAGCTCGCCCGGGCCGAGCACGGTGACGTCGACGTGCGGGAGCCTGGCGAGCCGGGCGATGACCTGGTCGCTGAGCCAGGCCGGGTCCTTGGTGTCGCTGGGGGTGTTCACCAGGTCGCGGGCCCAGGCGACGGCGTCCGCGGCGACCGCGCCGGCGAGCTCCCCGGCGGCGACGGCCGGGTCGTCGGCGTCGGCGGCCACCACCGCCACCTCCTCGAGCCGGGGCGGGTGCGGCGTGGACGTCGCGCGGAAGCGGTACCCGGCGAGCACGACGGCCTCGACGGCGGCGCGCACCTCCTCCGCACCGGCGGGACCGGCGGCGGAGTCCAGCGGCAGCACCAGCCGGCGGGCGCCGTGCTCGGCGAGGGTCTGCGCGCGGCGGACCGCGACGCCCACGTAGCTGCGCAGGTCGGGGACGGTGCCGTCACCGACGCCGACCGCGACCACGCTGCGCGGCCGCCGGCCCGGGACCGGGACGTTGGTGATCCCGCCCGGCTTGCCGCCGTTGCCGGTGTCCGCGAGCGCACCCGCCAGGAACTCCGGGTCGACCGGGGGCTCGCCGGCGTCCGGGCCGGTCAGCCAGGGCGGCAGTGCGCCCTGTGCGCCGACGGGCACCGCCAGCACGTCGTCCGGGCCCAGGACCGGCAGCGCGGGCACGACGGTGACCCGCGGGGACGGCAGGCGCGACACGGCCCCGGTCGCCGGCGTGGTGCCGACGGCCGGGGCCGTGTCGTCGCCCGCGGGGCTGCCCGGGGGCAGGCTCGCGGCGGTGTTCAGCTGATCGCGCCCTTCAGGGCCTCGGAGAGGGCGCTCGCCTCGTCGGGGGACAGCTCGACGACCAGCCGGCCGCCACCCTCCAGCGGGACGCGCATGACCAGGCCGCGGCCCTCCTTGGTGACCTCGAGGGGACCCTCACCCGTGCGCGGCTTCATGGCCGCCATGCGTGCCTCCTTCGCCCGCCACCCGCGGCCGGACGGCCGCGGTGTGGCACCAGTTGTGCAGAGAACCGGGTGCCATGATCCCGTATGGGGGGCCGATCGACCAACCCGGACCCTCCGGCGCGGCCCGGACGGGTCAGGCGGGACCGGCCCGGAAACACGTCGCGACGTGGTCGTCGACCATCCCGGTGGCCTGCATGAGCGCGTAGCCGGTGGTCGGTCCGACGAACCGGAAGCCGCGTCGCTTCAGCTCCTTCGCCATCGCCACCGACTCCGCCGAGGTGGCCGGCACGTCGGCCAGCGTCCGCGGTCGGGGCCGCGGCCCGGACGGCGCGAACGACCACAGCAGCTCCGAGAGCCCCTCGGGCACGGCCAGCGCCGCGCGGGCGTTGGCGACCGCTGCGGTGACCTTCGCCCGGTTGCGGACGATGCCGGCGTCGGCCATCAGCCGCGCCACGTCGTCGTCGGTGAACTCCGCGACCACCTCGATCTCGAAGCCGGCGAACGCCGCCCGGAAGGCCGGCCGCTTGCGGAGGATGGTGATCCAGGACAGCCCCGACTGGAACGCCTCGAGGGTGAGCCGCTCGTAGAGCGCGTCGTCCCCGGACAGCGGGGTGCCCCACTCCTCGTCGTGGTACGTCACGTACTCGGGCGCGCTCGTCGCCCAGCCGCAGCGCTGCAGGTCGTCGGTGCTCCGGGGGCGCTCCACGGGTGCCGAAGCTAGCGTCTGCGCTCGTGCGCATCCTGATCACCGGAGGGGCGGGCTTCATCGGCTCGCACGTCGTCGCCGCCTGCCGTGCGGCCGGACACGAGGTGCGGGTGCTCGACGCCCTGCTGCCCGCGGTCCACCCCAGCTACACCGACGGCGTCCCCGGCCTCGACGGGGTGGAGCTGACCCAGGGCGACGTCCGGGACGCCGCGACCGTCGACCGGGCGCTGGCCGGGGTGGACGCCGTCTGCCACCAGGCGGCGATGGTCGGCCTCGGCGTCGACGTGCAGGACATGCCGGAGTACGCCGGGATCAACGACCTGGGCACGGCGGTGCTGCTGGCCGCGATGGCCCGCGCCGACGTCGGCCGGCTGGTGCTGGCGAGCTCGATGGTGGTCTACGGCGAGGGCCGGTACGAGTGCCCGGAGCACGGCGTCGTCCCCGCGGCGCCGCGGCGGCGGGCCGACCTGGACGCCGGCGCGTTCGAGCCGCCCTGCCCCGTCTGCGGCCGGCAGCTGAGCTGGGGCGAGGTCGGTGAGGACACCCCGGCCGATCCGCGCAACACCTACGCCGCGACCAAGCTCGCCCAGGAGCACCTGGCGTCGGCGTGGGCCCGGTCGACCGGGGGTGGCGCGGTCGCGCTGCGGTACCACAACGTCTACGGCCCGCACATGCCGCGGGACACCCCCTACGCCGGGGTCGCGTCGATCTTCCGGTCGTCCCTGGAGGGCGGCCGGGCGCCGCGGGTCTTCGAGGACGGTGGCCAGATGCGCGACTTCGTGCACGTCAGCGACGTGGCGCAGGCGAACCTGCGAGCGCTGGAGGCCACTCCCCCGGAGTCGGCCCTGCGCGCGTACAACGTGGCGTCGGGGGTGCCGCACAGCGTCGGCGACATGGCCGCCGCGCTGGCCGAGGCGTTCGGCGGGCCGGCTCCGGAGGTCACCGGCGAGTACCGCATCGGCGACGTCCGGCACGTGGTGGCCTCCCCCGCGCGGGCCGAGGCCGAGCTCGGCTTCCGCGCGCAGGTGACGTTCGCCGACGGCATGCGCGAGTTCGCCACCGCCCCCCTGCGCCCCGCCCCCTGAGCGCACCTCGCCGTCCCGCCGAGATGGCCATGTCGGCGGGACGGGTACGGGGTCAGGCGCGGAGGTCGAGCAGGCTGATCGGCGCGCCCCGCCACAGGTCGCGGGTGGGCTGCTCGGGGTAGGGCCGTACGCCGCCCCGCTCGCCGGTGTCGAACACCCGGGTGAGCGCCCGCCGCTCGTCGAACGCCGGCCACCCGGGGTCGCCGTCCCGGGCGAAGGCGGTCCAGGCGCCCTGCAGCTGCGCGGAGACCTCGGCGGCCTCGGCCGGCGGCGGGGTGCCCAGCAGCTGCGCGCCGAGGCCGGCGTCCAGCCGGCCGAACACCAGCGGGACGTCGAGGGCGTGACAGGCGCCGAACACGCCACCTCCGCCCGGCGCGGGCCAGGTCAGCTCGTACAGGTGCGCCCGGCCGCCGCCCGCGGTCTGCGCCCGCGCCACGTCCAGGCTCGGCACCCGGAACATCCGGTCGGAGTGCGCCAGGACGAACAGCTCCTCGGGCGATGCCTCCGGGTACGCCGCCCGCATCCGCGTCTCCGGCGTCGCCCCCGGGCCGAACACCGCCATCGCCGTGGCCGCCTGCTCCTCGGTGACGGTGCCGACCTGGCCGCCCAGCGCGAGGAACAGCCGCCACTCGTCCCGGTTGTGCCCGACCACCAGCGGCACGTCGCGCGCGGCGCCGCCGGTCAGCCCGGTCCACGGGTCGGTGGACAGCACCTCGCCGTCGACCACCGGCGAGAACGGCGTCGGGGTGTGCGACACCAACCCCCAGCGGTCCAGCTGCGGCAGCCGCCGGTCGAGCTCGGTGAGGGCGTCCACCAGCCGTTGCGGTGGGACGTCGGCGAGCGCGGCCGCCGTCGCCGGCAGGCCCAGCGGCGCGACCAGCTCGGCGCCCACGTCGCGCGCCAGCTCCGGGGTGAACCAGGTGCCGGGCACGCTCTGCAGCACCGCCTGGGCGAACAGCCCGCGGGCCGTCGGCATCACCAGCAGCCCGGCGATGATGCCGGCCCCGGCCGACTCACCGAACACCGTCACCCGCGCCGGGTCCCCGCCGAACGCCGCGATCTCCGCCTGCACCCAGCGCAGCGTCGCCTCGACGTCGAGCAGGGCACGGTTGGCCGGGGCGCCGTCGAACTCCGCCCAGCCCTCGACGCCGACCCGGTGGTTGGCGGTGACGACCACGGCGCCGGTGCGGGCCAGGGCGGCGGCGTCGTACTCGGGCACGTCGGCGCGGCCCATCCGGTAGGCGCCGCCGTAGACCCAGACCAGCACCGGCAGCCCGGTGGCGCCGGGGTCCGGTGTCCACACGTTCAGGGTCAGCCAGTCCGTCGGGTCGTGCCGCACCGGCCCCGGGTGGGGCGGCTCCGGGGGCGGCGGGCCCATCGGCGCCTGGGGCGGCGGGGGCCCGAAGACGTCGGCCTCGCGGACGCCGTCCCACGGCCGGGCGGGCCGCGGTGCCTGGAACCGCAGCGGGCCCACGGGCGGGGCGGCGAACGGGATGCCGCGGAACACCGCCAGCCCCTGCTCGGTGCGGCCGCGGACCGCGCCGGCACGGGTACGGACCACCGGCGACGTCGACGGTTCGGTCATGGACTGCTCCTCGGGTGGGGGTCAGGGGACGGCGCTGTCGACCTCGGTCAGCTCCGAGCGACGGGGGCGGGTGGGGCTGCGGCGGGTGGCCAGCACGCAGCCGAGCAGCACCAGCGGCAGGCCGACGGCCAGGCCGAGGGTGAACGGCTCGTCGAGCAGCAGCACCCCGAGCAGGACGGCGACCGCCGGGTTCACGAAGGTGATCACCAGTGCCCGCTGCGGCCCGGCCTCGCGGATCAGCGCGAAGAACAGCGCCAGCGCGAGGGCCGTGCAGACCAGCCCGAGCACGGCCACCGACACCAGCGCGTCCGCCGGGGCGCCGGGCAGCTCGCCGACCTGGGGCAGCGCGAACGGGGCGTAGACCAGCGCGGTGACCGTCAGCGCGATGGCGGCGACCGCGACGCCGGGGACGTCGGGCAGCGCGCGGGTGACCACCATCGGCGCGGTCGCGTAACCGACCACCACCAGGGCGACGGCGCCGATCGCGGACAGCTGGGCGCCCCCGACGTCCAGCCCGAGCAGCGCGGCGATGCCGACGACGCCGATCAGCATGCCCACCACCCGCACCGGGGACAGCCGGTCCTCGTCGCCGGCCAGCCGGGCGGTGAGCGCCGCGACGAACGGGACGGCGGCCACCAGCAGCCCGGTGAGCGAGCTGGACAGCGACTGCTCGGCCCAGGACAGCAGCAGCCACGGCCCGGTCATCTCCAGCACGGTGAACAGCAGCAGCGCCCGCCAGTGCCGCAGCGCCGGGCGCAGCTGGCCGCGGGCGATCGTCCAGGGCAGCAGCACCGCGGCACCGATCGCACAGCGGGCGAAGACGACCAGCACCGGGGAGAACTCGCCGACCGCGACCTTGATCAGCAGGTACGGGACGCCCCAGATCACCGCCATCGCGACGAACAGCGCCCAGCCCCGCCGGCTCACCGAACCACCCCCGACACCCCGGTCACCGGGACATCATGCGCGGGTCACCACTCGGTGCGGACGACGACCTCGATCGCGATCGCCAGCACGACCGCGGCCGCCAGCCAGACCCGGCGCTGGCGCGGCGGCAGGAAAACCGTCGCCACCAGCAGCCAGACGTAGAACGGCAGCCAGATCCGCTCGGTCTCCCCGCGCACCAGCCCGGTGGCGTCGGAGACCAGGACGCCGGCGAGCGCGGCCAGCGGCACCAGCGCCAGCCGGTGGCGGCGCAGCGAGGCGAGACCGGCGACCGCGGCCGGCCCGATGGCCAGCGCACCGGCGGCCAGGTTGCTGACCAGGAAGAACGGCAGCGGCCGGTTCGCGTACGACGGGCCGGAGCGCACCCGGTCCCCGGCGACGGTGAAGCCTTCCACCCACCAGTAGCCGCCGACGGCGAAGGCGGCGACCACGAGCAGCACGCCCACCGCGCCGACGCCGAGCACCCGGGCCACCCCGACCCAGCCGAGCCGCCCACGGTGCACCAGCACCACGACGAGCACGACCAGGCCGAGCGCGGTGAGCCCGAAGGAGAGGAACAACGCCGCCCCCATCAGCACCCCCCCGCCGAGGGCACGCAGGTCGGCCGCGAGGCCCGGCGCACGGGCGGCCGCCGTCGCGAGCAACGCGACGCCCCAGGCGGCCACCCCGGCGAAGAACGCGTCGGCGCTGGTCGCCACCCACAGCGCGACCGGCGCGAGCACCAGGAACGGCGCCACCACCCGGGCGCTCGCCTCGTCGGCCACCGCCCGCACCGTGACGAGCACCGCGGGGACGGCGAGCGCCCCGCCGGCGACGCACAGCGCCGCCGCCCAGCCGAGTCCGCTGAGGCCCAGCCGGTCGAGGGCCACGAAGGCGAGCAGGGCGCCGGGTGGGTGGCCGGCGACGTGGGTGGTCCACGGGTCCGCGGAGTCGGCCGGGACCGAGGCGGCGAACCCGGACAGGAACTGGCCGATCGAGCCCACCCGGGGCACGTCGTTCGGGTACTCGTAGACCGAGTCCAGCGGCTCGGTCAGCCGGTGCACCCCGGAGCTCAGCGCCAACCCCACGGCCCAGCCGGCGGAGGCGAGCGCCGACGCCGGCAGCAGCAGCCGCCAGCTCGCCCGGGCAGCCAGCGCCGGCCCCCACAGCACGCCGGCGAGCCCGACGGCCACCGGCAGCAGCACAGCCGGGGTGAGCACCACGCCGAAGCCGCCGCGCAGCACGTACCCGCCGAGCAGGTGGAGGACGACGCCGTTCTCGCTCAGCCGCCAGCCGACGAACCCGGTGACCACGACGACGAGCGCGGTCAGCGCGACGGCGACCAGGGGCCGGCGCTGCCCGCCCCGCGGGGACTCGACCGGAGCGGGCGCCGTCTGCACCGGGTCGAGAGTAGGGGCGCGGCGCCGGGCCGGCCGGTCGAGGTCATCCGATCGGTGGTCCACGACCGAACAGCAGGCGATGACCGTCGAACCCGGCTACCGTCCGTTCGTGCCGGACGTCGTCTTCCCCTGCCTGAACGAAGCCGGAGCGCTGCCCGCGGTGCTCACCCGGCTGCCCGCCGGCTACCGCGCGATCGTGGCCGACAACGGCTCGACCGACGGCTCGGCGCAGATCGCCGCCGACCACGGCGCGACCGTCGTGCACGTGCCTCAGCGGGGGTTCGGCGCCGCCGCGCACGCCGGGCTGGAGGCGGCCACCGCCGACGTCGTCTGCTTCTGCGACGCCGATGCCTCGATGGACCCCGCCGACCTGCCGACGGTCGCCGACCCGGTGCTGGCCGGGGAGGCCGACCTGGTGCTCGGCCGGCGCCGGCCCACGCACCGCAGCGCCTGGCCGCTGCACGCCCGGGTCGCCAACACCGCGCTAAGCGTGATGCTCCGCCGCCGCACCGGGCTGGCGCTGCGCGACCTGGGGCCGATGCGCGCCGGACGCCGCGAGGCGCTGCTCGCCCTGGGCATCACCGACCGCCGGTTCGGCTACCCGCTGGAGATGGTCACCCGGGCCGCCGACGCCGGCTGGCGGATCATCGAGGTCGACGTCGACTACGCCCCCCGCGCCGAGGGGACGAAGTCCAAGGTGACCGGCACCGCGCTGGGCACGCTGCGCACGATCCGGGACATGCGGGAGGTGCTGGCGCGATGACCCCGACGACGGTGACCCAGCTGCTGGTGATCACCAAGGCGCCGGTGCCGGGCAGGAGCAAGACCCGGCTCACCCCGCCGTGCACCCCCGAGCAGGCCGCCGCGATCGCCTCGGCCGCGGTCGGCGACACCCTCGACGTCGTCCGGGCCAGCGACGTCGCCCGCCGGGTGGTCGCCCTCGACGGCGCGCCCCGGGACCTCGACCTGTCCGGCTGCGTCGTCGTCCCGCAGGTCGACGGCGACCTCGGCACCCGGCTGGCCGCCGCCTTCGCCGACGCGATGGCCGGGGCACACGCGACCACCCCGACGCTGCTCATCGGGATGGACACCCCGCAGGTGACCCCGGAGCTGCTCGCGGCCTCGCTGGACCGGCTGGTCGACGCCGGTCCGGGGACGGCGGTCCTCGGGGTCGCCCCCGACGGCGGCTGGTGGGCGCTCGGCCTGCACTCCCCCGACGGCGCGCAGGTGCTGCCCGACGTGCCGATGTCCCGCGACGACACCGCGGTGCTGACCCGGGCCGCGCTGGAGGGCGCCGGGCTGACCGTGCTCGACCTGCCGCAGCTCACCGACGTCGACCACTTCCCCGACGCGGTCGCGGTGGCCGCGCTCTGCCCGCCGGACAGCCGCACCCGCCGCACCGTGGACGAGGTGGCGGCGGGGCTGCCGTGACCGCCGCCCTGGACCGGCTGCTCGGCGCCCGGCTGCCCGACCCCCCGGAGGGGCTGCGCCGCGGCCCCTTCCGGCGCGGTGCCTTCCCCAGTCCGCTGCACTCCGAGCGGCGCACCGCCCGGGTCGGGGTGTGGCTGGGGGCGGCCTTCCTGGTCTGCTTCGGCACCGGGCTGATCAGCCACTGGATCCAGCAGCCACCGGGCTGGTTCACCTGGCCGGCCGAGCCGGTGTGGCTGTACCGGGTCACCCAGGGCACCCACGTCGCCGTGGGCCTGGCAGCCATCCCACTGATCCTGGTCAAGCTGTGGACGGTCTACCCGGAGCTGTTCCGCTGGCCGCCGGTGTCCACCGTGGCCGGGGTGGTCAGCCGGCTGTCGATCCTGGTGCTGGTGGGCGCCGGCGTCATGCAGCTGGCCACCGGCCTGATCAACATCAGCCAGTGGTACCCGTTCGGCTTCTTCTTCACGGTCGCGCACTACTGGACCGGCTGGATCGCCATCGGCGCCGTCGCCGTGCACGTCGGCGCCTACGCCCCGCAGATCCGGCGGGGGCTGGCCCGCCGTGGCTCTCCTGCGGCGACCGCCGGGCTGGCCGCGGCGCAGGCGGACGAGGTGGCCGCCACCGATGCCGCCGCGGAGGACGGCGCGGTGTCCCGGCGCACCTTCGTGCTGGCCACCGGCCTCGGCGTCGGGGCGGTCGCCCTGACCACCTGGGGCCAGACGATCAGCGCGCTGAGCCCGGTCTCCGGCCTCGCCCCGCGAGCGCCCGGCGTCGGCCCCCAGGGGGTGCCGGTCAACCAGACCGCTGCCGGTGCCGGGGTCACCGAGACCGCGGTCGATCCCGCCTTCCGGCTGGTCGTGGAGGGCCCGGAACGGTTGGAGCTCAGCCTGGCCGACCTGGCCGGCTTCGACCAGCACACCGAGCGGCTGCCGATCACCTGCGTCGAGGGGTGGAGCGCGGACGGCGACTGGACCGGCCCCCGGCTCCGCGACGTGCTGGCGGCAGCCGGCATCCCGGCGGACACCTCGGTGACCGTCGAGTCGCTGCAGACCGGCGGGCTCTACCGGGTCTCGACGGTGCGCCCGCCGCACGCGACCAGCCCGCGGACGCTGCTGGCGCTGCAGCTGTCCGGCGAGCCGCTGGACCTCGACCACGGCTACCCGGTGCGGCTGATCGCGCCCAACCGGCCCGGCGTCATGCAGACCAAGTGGATCACCCGGATCGCGCCCGGCACCGGCGGGATCGGCGCATGAGCACCAGCTCCCGCACAGCGGGCGGGTCCACCCCGTACGCATCCGACCCGAGGCGGCCGGCCACCTCGGCACTGACCCCGTGGTGGCGCTGGCTGTTCCTCGTCCCCGGGCTGGCCGCGGTCGGCTACGGGGCGTTCGGCCTGGTCGGCGCGGGTGGGCGGGTGCCGCTGCTGGCCTGGGGCACCTGGTTCCTCGGCAGCGCACTGCTGCACGACCTGGTGATCGCACCGCTCTGGATCGGCCTGGGCTGGCTCGCCGCCCGGTTCCTCCCCCGGCCCGCGCGGGGGCCCGTGGTGGTCGCCGCACTGGTCAGCGGTGTGCTGTCGCTCGTCGCGCTGCCGTTCGTCCTGGGCTTCGGCGGCGACCCCGGCGACCCGTCGTTCCTGCCGCGCGACTACGACCGGAACCTGCTGCTGATCGTGTTGGCGGTGTGGCTGGTCGCCGCGGTGTGGGCGCTGGTCGCCGTCCGCCGGGCCCGCCGCCAGGGGCACTAGGCGAGCGACCGCGCAGCGCGGTCGACCATCCGGCGGCTGGCCGCGGTGCCGGCCAGCACCAGCGCGCACCCCACGACGACGGAGCCGGCGAACAGCACCAGCCCGATCGGCTCCTGCGCCAGCGAGTCGAGGTACGGGGTGATCATCAGCAGCGAGGTGACCGACGCCCCGCCCACGCACACCACCAGCGGCAGGGCGGTCTCCCGCATCCGCGCGGCGTGCAGCGTACCCACCTCGGTGCCGGCCAGGTGCAGCGCCCGGTACTCGGTGGCGGAGTCCAGCGCCCGGCCGGCCTGGGTCACCCCGGTCGAGACCGCGGCCAGCAGCGCGGCGATCACCAGGGTGACCGCCGTCCCGGTGGCGATGTCGATGCCCAGGTACCGATCCGCCTCCTCGGCGGTGGCCGACATCGCCGGGCTCACGCTGAGCACGCCGGCCACGAAGGCGATCAGCGCCACCCCGCCCACGCTGCGCCAGGCGGCCTTCGGGTCGTCGACCAGCCGGCGTGCGGCCAGCAGCGTCGGCACGCTGTGCGCCCGGCGGACGGCGACCCGGCCGATCACCGAGACCAGCCACGGCCCGACCAGCGTGAACACCCACATGGCCCCGGCCAGCGTCACCAGCAGGATGGCGAGGAGGAACACCAGCTCGACCTGGAACATCCCGCCGGCAGCTGCTGCGAACACCCCGCCGACGGCCACGAGCGGCACCAGCCGGGTCCACGACAGCCGCTTCGGCGGGAGCCGGCGGGCCACCCCGAGCGGGCTGATCGCCACCCGGCGCAGCGCGGCCAGCGCGGAGACCAGCGCCACCAGCGGGACGGCGGGCAGCGCGATCGCCGCCCAGCCGCCCACCCACAGCTCGGCGACGTCGAACGTGCGCCCCTGGAACGGCAGCAGGGCGACCAGCGGCAGCGTCGCGCCGTGGAGCACCGCCCCGAGCAGTGCGCCGGCCACCGCCTGGGTCAGGGCCTCGGCCACCGCCATCGCCGACACCTGCCCGGTGGTCGCCCCGGCCAGCCGCAGCGCGGCCATCCGGGCGTTCCGCCGGGCGACCGCCAGCCGGGCCGCCGCGCCGCCGAGGGTCACCAGCGGCACCAGGATCAGCGCGGCCGCGGTCAGCGACAGCACCACGTAGATCAGCTCGTCGAAGCCCTCGGCCTCCGCCCGGGCACGCTCGACGAAGGCGTGCACCCCGCCGAGGGTGGTCAGCAGCGCCCACGTCACCGCGGTGAACGCGAGCACCGCCAGACCGGTGGTCAGCCGGTCACCGCCCTGCCGGCGGGCCAGGCCCGCCCACAGCCGCAGCGCGGCGATCACCGCGGCACCGCACCCGCGGCCGGGGTGGTGCGCCGATCGTCGACCAGCCGGCCGTCGGCCATGGTCACCACCCGGTCGCACCCGGCGGCCACCCGGTCGTCGTGGGTGACGACGACGAGCGCGGCGCCGGCCGCCGACGTCGCGCTGACCAGCAGCCGCAGCACCTCCTGCCCGGTGGCGGCGTCCAGCGCCCCGGTCGGCTCGTCGGCGAAGACCACGCCCGGCTCGCCCACCAGTGCGCGGGCGATCGCGACCCGCTGCCCCTGCCCGCCGGACAGCTCCCCCGGGCGGCGCTGCTCCAGCCCGGTCAGGCCGAGCCGGCCCAGCCACTCCGCGGCCCGGGCGGTCGCCGTGCGGCGGCCGGCCCCGGCCAGCATCAGCGGCAGCGCCGCGTTCTCCACCGCCGGCAGCTCCGGCAGCAGCTGGCCGGACTGGAAGACGAACCCGAAGTCGGTGCGGCGCAGCGCGGTGCGCCGGGCGTCGGAGAGCCGGGCCAGGTCCTGCCCGCGCCAGGTCACCGAGCCCGACGTCGGCCGCACGATGCCGGCGAGCACGTGCAGCAGCGTGGTCTTGCCCGAACCCGACGGCCCCATCACCGCCAGCGACCCGGGGCCGACGTCGAGGTCGACGCCGGCGAGCGCGTGCGCCGCGGTCGGGCCGGCGCCGTAGGTCATCCGCACCTCGCGGGCGGAGAGCACTGCTGTCATGCCCTGATCGTCGGGCGGCCGGGCCCCCGGCCGCGTCGCCCCGGGGGCGGATCCTCGACCGCCGGTGTCCACCGGCGGTCGTACGGCACCGTCCTCCCCGGCGGGAGGAGCGGGCGGCGGCCCGGGACGTCGAGCGGGCCGCCGCCGGTCAGTGGGCGCGCGCGTAGGCGGCGAACCGGCGCAGCGACACCCGGTAGGCGGCGGCGATCACCGGGCGGGCCAGCGGCCAGCCGGCCCGGCCGAGCGCGCCCAGCGGCAGGTCGACCTCCTCGGTCCACACGAACGTCGACCCGTTCTCCCCGCGGGGCAGCACCTCGAACGTGCCGGTGCCGCGCACGACCTTCCCGGTGTGCCGGACGTCGACCCGGCGCGGCGCCTCCCAGCGGGTCACCAGCATGGTGTCCAGCACGCCGATGCGGCGCCCGCCGAACAGCCCGAAGGGCAGCCTGACGCCGGTGACCGCGGCGATCCGGCCGCCCACGCCCTGCGCGCCGCCGTCGTCGTCGGGTTCGACGTCGGTGAGCACCATCCACTCCCCCTGGCGCTCCCAGTCGACCAGGGCCGCGAACACCTGCTCCGGCGGTGCGTCGACGTCGATCCGCTCGACCAGTTCAGGCATCGGTGCGCTCCTCGGGGTGGTCCACGGGTTGATCGGTGTGCGGGTCGTCCCGCCGAGCGGCGTCGGCGCGCAGCGCGGCGATCTCCTCGTCGCGCTCGTCCAGGGCCGTCGCGAGCTGGTCCAGCAGCCAGTCGACCTCGCTCATCCGGTAGCCCCGCACGGCGACCGACATCCGCAGCGCTCGCACGTCGGCGGCCACCACCGGCCGGTCGTCGGGCAGTTCGACCGGCGAGCGCGCGGGGTCGGCCGGGGGCTGGGTCTCCCCCCGGCCCAGCAGCAGCGAGCCGCCGAGGAAGAGCAGCCCGCCGACGACGAGCAGGCCCAGGACGAAGACGACCGCGGACACGGTCAGTCGTCGACCGGGGCCGGCGGCGGTGCGTCCGCGGCCGGGTCCCGTTCCCGCTCGGCCTCGGCGGCGGAGATGATCGCCACCGCCTCGGCGACGTCGTCGGTGACGTGCAGCAGGTCCAGGTCCTTCTGGCTCACGGTGCCGGCCTCGGCCATCGTGCTGCGGATCCAGTCCAGCAGCCCGGACCAGTACTGCGAGCCGAACAGGATCACCGGGAAGCGGGTGACCTTGCGGGTCTGCACCAGGGTGAGCGCCTCGAACAGCTCGTCCAGGGTGCCGAAGCCGCCGGGCAGGATGACGAAGGCCTGGGCGTACTTCACGAACATCGTCTTGCGCACGAAGAAGTAGCGGAAGCTGATGCCGACGTCGACCCACTCGTTGAGCTCCTGCTCGAACGGCAGCTCGATGCCCAGGCCCACCGACATGCCGCCGGCGTCGCAGGCGCCCTTGTTGGCCGCCTCCATCGCCCCCGGGCCGCCACCGGTGATCACCGCGTAGCCGGCCTCGGCCAGGGCGGCACCCAGCTGCACCCCGGTCTCGTAGTACGGGGAGTCGCGCGGGGTGCGGGCGCTGCCGAAGACGCTGACCGCCCGCGGCAGCTCGGCGAGCAGGCCGAAGCCCTCGACGAACTCGCTCTGGATGCGGAGGACACGCCACGGGTCCGCGTGCACCCAGTCGGTGGGGCCGCGCCGGTCCAGCAGTCGCTGGTCGGTGGTCGAGCCCTCGGCCTGCGGGTCGGGCTCTCCCCCGCGCAGCGTGATCGGGCCGCGGTGGCGGGTGGGCCGCGGGCGGCGTCCGTTCTCGGTCGAGCTCATGCGTCGCTCCCGCTGAGGTAGGCGATCAGGGCGTCCTCGGCCGGCTGCAGCCGGTCGATGCGCGTGTACTCCCCGGCCTGGTGGGCCAGGTTGGGGTCTCCGGGGCCGTAGTTGACCGCGGGGATGCCGAAGGCGGCGAACCGGGCCACGTCGGTCCAGCCGAGCTTGGCCCGCGGCGGCTGCCCCACGGCCGCCACGAAGTCTGCCGCCGCCGGCTCGCCGAGGCCGGGCAGCGCGCCGCCGGAGGAGTCGGTGACCTCGCAGGTCACCCCGGCGGCCAGCGCGTCGGCGAACACCTCGCGCACGTGCGCCTCCGCGGCGTCCTCGTCGCGGTCGGGGGCGTAGCGGAAGTTCACCGTCACCCGGCACTCGTCGGGGACGACGTTGCCGGCGACCCCGCCCTCGATCCGCACCGCGTTGAGCCCCTCCCGGTACTGCAGGCCGTCGATCTCCACCTGCCGCGCCTCGTACCCGGCGAGGGTGGCGAGGATGCCGGCCGCGCCGTGCACGGCGTTGACGCCGAGCCAGGACCGGGCGCTGTGCGCGCGCTTCCCGGGCACGGTGAGCACGACGCGCAGCGTGCCCTGGCAGCCGCCCTCGACGACGCCGTCGGTGGG
Source organism: Modestobacter roseus (assembly GCF_007994135.1). Classification (NCBI taxonomy): domain Bacteria; kingdom Bacillati; phylum Actinomycetota; class Actinomycetes; order Geodermatophilales; family Geodermatophilaceae; genus Modestobacter; species Modestobacter roseus. Next base: position 201,529 of record NZ_VLKF01000001.1, on the reverse strand, counting down.
CTCGAGCAGGATCGCGAGGTCGCCGTAGAGCCAGCCGCGGCGCTCGCGGGCGACCCGGCCCAGGCCGTTGCGCACCGCCTCGACCTCCTCGTTGTCGTAGAAGACGAACGTGACGTCGCGGGCCGGCCGGGCCCCCGGGACGCCGAACCGCGCGGCCAGCCGCAGCATGACCGCGTCGCCGGCCTTCATGTCGCTGGTGCCGCAGCCGTAGAGCCGCTCCTCGCCGTCGACGGTCTCGACCCGGCTGGGCAGGTTGTCCGCGACCGGCACGGTGTCCAGGTGCCCGGCGAGCACGATCCGGGTGGGCAGGTCGAGGTTGGTGCGGGCCAGCACGGTGTCGCCCACGCGCTCGACCTCCAGCCCGCCCAGCCCGCGCAGCGCCGCCTCGACCGCGTCGGCCAGCGGCTGCTCCGCCCCGGAGACCGACGGGGTGTCGACCAGCGCCCGGGTGAGGGTCAGCACGTCGGCGGTCAGGTCCAGCGGGGCGGGATCGGTCACGGGCCGAGCCTAATCAGGCCCGGCCCGTGACCGCCCCGCACGCGCGGGGACCGCCGGGGACCGGTCAGCGCGCCGGGGTCAGCCGCACGAAGACGCCACCGGCGCGGTGCACGACCTCGACCCGGCAGCTGCCGGTCGTGTCGAGCGCCGAGCCGAAGGCGCCCCGCACCGACCGGGCCAGCAGCACCGGTACCTCGCCGCCGTGCGCCCACCGGCGCGCGTCGGTCACGGTGAGCTCCAGCCGGCTGCCCGCGCCCAGCGTCGCGGTGCCGATCACCGACAGCGGGGGCTGCGCGCCGGAGCCGAGGGTCAGCTGCAGCGCGCCCCCGGTCACGGCGACGTCACCGCGGGCGGCGACCACCGTCGCGCCGGCGGCCAGGCGCAGGGCCCCGCCGTCGACGGAGACCGGGCCGTTGCCCAGCGCGCCGTTGGACCGGGCCACCAGGGCGCCGTCGACCACCCGGATGCCCCCGGTGAATGCGTTCGTCCCGGCCAGCTCGAGCGTGCCCGAGCCCGCCTTCACCAGGCGGCCGGCGCCGGTGACGTCGTTGCGCCAGGTGTCCCGGGCGGCGAACCCGCCGGCGGCGGCGTCCAGCGCGACCCGCACCTCGCCGTCCAGGCTGCCGTAACCGTCCGCGGCGGTGAACAGGTCCAGCCGGCCCCAGTACTCGGGGCCGTCCAGCAGCGGGTGCCCCGACGGCAGGGCGGTGGTGCGCAGCACCTCGCGCCGCTGCTCGGCGGACAGGTAGGGCAGCCGGGTCTCCAGCAGCGCCTCCGCGCCCTTGGGCACCACCATCGGCACCGACGTCGACCCGCGGGTGGGCAGGCCGTAGGTGAGCCGCTGCAGGTGCTGACGCCGGGTCGTCTCCCGGTCGACGCCGGCCTGGGCGAACGCGGCGAGCGTGTCGGGCGTCGTCCCGGTGCGGGCGGTGAAGTAGGCCAGCGCCTGCGCCCGGGCCTCCGCCTTGACCTGGGCGTTGCCCGCCTCGTAGAGCTTCGCCGCGGCCAGCGCGGTGCCCAGGATCCGCCCGCCGATGACGTCGACCGGGGAGTGCATGCCGGTCACGATCCGGTAGTCCGACAGGCGGGAGGCCCAGGCCACCATCTCCTGGTAGCGCTCCGGCACGGCGTAGGCCAGGGCCAGCGACGCCAGCCACGTGGCGTTGGTGTGCCCGCTCGGGTAGCCGCCGTCCTCGGCCGGGGTGGTGCTGCGCTGGCGCAGCAGCTGCGGGGCCACCACCACGTCGGTGCGGTAGACCGGGTAGCCGAGCTCGTCGGTGGCACCGGTGGGCACCACGGTGCTGGCGCTGGTCAGCCGCCAGGGGCGGGGGTACTGGAAGGTGTACTTGGTCGGGTTGCTCGAGGTGTTGGAGCCGCGCAGCGTGTTGACCAGGTCGACCACCCGGCCGAGCTCGGAGGACGGCGAGCCGGCGCCGGTCGACGAGCCGGCGGGCGCACCGGCCGGCACGGCGTCGTCGATCTTGGTGGGCGGGGTGCCGTCGGGGGCCGAGGTGATGCTGGTGACCGCCTTGGCCCCGGTTCGGTAGAGCTCGGTCAGCGGGCCGAGGCCACCGGTCACCGAGTAGCTCTGGTGCTGGCGGTCGAAGATGAACGACTGCTTCGCCTCCGCGGCGGTGCGCGCCCGGGTGACCTGCACGACGTGGGTGATGTTCTGCCGCAGCAGCGGGTCGACCGCCACGCCGGTGTCCCAGCTGGACCCGGTGGCCCACAGGCCCTGCATGCCGGACAGGATCACGACCGCGGCGTTCGTCTCCGCGCTGAGGTTGGCCGTCGTGTTCGTGTCGTAGTGGTCGACGAAGGGCAGCAGCGGGCTGTCGCTCGCCACCCGCGTCGCCTCCCCCGGGGCGGCCAGCGCCCGCGCCGGGCGGAAGAGCGTGGCCGGCGCCAGCAGCAGGGCCGACCCGGCGGCACCCACCTTGAGGAAGTTGCGCCGGTTCACGCCCTGCACGACCTGGCCGTCCGACGACGCGCCGTCCTTCACCTGCACTGCATGCCTCCTGGGATCCGTGGCGGCCTGTCCGCCGCCGAGGACCCTGGTCGAGCCAGGCCACCACCCGGCCAACGGCGAGCGTCGTGATCACCAACAGTCGGGCGGCCAGTGGGCCGCTCGGTCGCGGACCCGGCCGGGGCGCTGGGTAGCGTGGACGACCGTGACGACCCCCGCAGAGACCACCGGCGCGAACGGCGTCGGCATCGCCACCCTGAGCGCCGATGGCACCGTGCTCGACGTCTGGTTCCCGGCTCCCTCGCTCAGCTCCGCCGACCAGGGCGGCAGCGGCACCCAGCAGCTGGGCGTGCTGGAGCTGGAAGGGCTGCTCGGGCCGGACTACTCGGGCCTGGTCCGCTCCGACGAGACCCGCGGGGTGGAGTCGATCGCCGTCGCGACCACCATCGCCGACCTGTCCGAGCCCCCGGTCGACACCTACGACGTCTGGCTGCGGCTGCACCTGCTGTCGCACCGGCTGGTCCGCCCGCACGGGGTCAGCCTGGAGGGGCAGTTCGGCCTGCTGGCCAACGTCGCGTGGACCAGCGCCGGCCCGGTGCTCGCCACCGAGCTGGACGCCGTCCGGGCCAGGATCCGCTCCGCGCACGGCCAGCTGACCGTCTTCGGCGTCGACAAGTTCCCGCGGATGGTCGACTACGTCGTCCCCTCCGGCGTGCGCATCGCCGACGCCGACCGGGTGCGCCTGGGCGCCCACCTGGCCGAGGGCACCACGGTCATGCACGAGGGCTTCGTGAACTTCAACGCCGGCACCCTCGGGCCCTCGATGGTGGAGGGGCGGATCAGCGCGGGCGTCGTGGTCGGGCGCGACTCCGACGTCGGCGGCGGCGCGTCGATCATGGGCACGCTGTCCGGCGGCGGGAAGCAGGTCATCTCCATCGGCGAGGGCTGCCTGCTGGGCGCCAACGCCGGCATCGGCATCTCCCTCGGCGACCGCTGCGTGGTCGAGGCCGGCTGCTACGTCACCGCCGGCGCGAAGATCACCCTGCCCGACGGCTCCACGGTGAAGGCCGCGGAGCTCTCCGGCCGCGACGGGCTGCTGTTCCGCCGCAACTCGGTGACCGGCGCGCTGGAGGCCACCCCGCGCGACGGCGACTGGGGCTCGCTCAACGCCGCCCTGCACGCCAACGACTGACGGCTGACCGGGGGCTCGCCGCGTCGTCCTGCCAGGGAAGGCACAGCCTGCCTGCCTAGCATCGACGGCGATGGCCAGCTCCCCGGCGTCGACGCGGCGGCCCCCGGCCCGGTCGGGGCGTCCCCCCGCCCGGTCAGGGCGGCCGCCGGCGCGCCGCGCGCCGTCCCGGAGGCCGAGCCGCAGGCGGCCCGTCGGCCCGCTGGTGCTCGTGCTGGCGGTGCTGCTGATCGGTGGCCTGGCGGTCTGGCGGGGTGGGGACGACGCTGCACCCATGGCGACCGGCACGTGCACGGTGACCGGTTCCGACGTCTCCGTGACCACCGAGCAGGCGGCGCACGCCGCCACGATCGCCGCGGTCGCCCGCTCGCGCGGGCTGCCGCCGCGGGCCACGGTGATCGCGCTGGCCACCGCGCAGCAGGAGTCGCGGCTGCGCAACCTCGACTACGGCGACCGGGACTCCCTGGGCCTGTTCCAGCAGCGCCCGTCCCAGGGATGGGGCAGCCCCGAGCAGGTGCAGGACCCGGTGTACTCCGCCGGCAAGTTCTTCGACGGCCTGGTCGAGGTGCCCGGCTGGGAGACCGGCCGGCTCACCGACATCGCCCAGGCCGTCCAACGCAGCGGCTTCCCGGAGGCCTACCAGCAGTGGGAGCCGCTGGGGCAGGCGCTGGGCGGTGCGCTGCTGGCCGACGGGCCGGGAACGCTGTCGTGCAGCTACGAGCCGACCGCCACCGACAACCCGATGGACCAGCGGGTCGCCGCCGTGGCCGACGCCGTCCGCCGCGAAGCGGGGCCCGCCGAGGTGGGCGTCGGCGGCGCCCTCACCGTGCCCGGCGAGGGCTGGCCCGCGGCGCACTGGGCGGTGGCGTCGGCCGCCCGGCTGCAGCTGGACCGGGTGTCGCTGGACGGTTGGCGGTGGACGCTGGACGACGGGTGGGCCGAGGCCCCGGGCACCGGCGGGCGACCGCTGCGGCTGGAGCTGGCGGGCTGACCGTCAGCCGGTGGCCCCGACGGCGAGCAGCGTCGCGGCAGCCGTCCCGGCGAGCGCCCGGACGGTGTTCCAGGCCGTCCACCGGCGCACCCAGCCGGGCCACCGCTCGCCCGCCGTGGCCGACCCGGCGTCCTGCCGGGCCAGCGCGTCGTTGAGCGGCACGTTCCCGGCCACCGTCACGCCGACCACACCGACCAGGTAGGCGGCCGCCCCGGCGAGCACCGCCGCCCGCCCGTCCCCGGCCAGCTCGCGCGCCCCGGTGACCAGGCACAGCGCGGCGGTGCCGAACAGCAGCGTGAGGAAGGCTGGGCGCAGCGCCGTCCGGTTGACCGACTGCATCGCCGCCACCCCGGCCCCCGGCGGGAGCGCCGCCAGCGCCGGCAGCACCATCAGGCTGAACACCGCGAACGCGCCCGCGACCAGTGCGGCACCGAGCGCGGTCAGCCCGGGCAGCAACGCCATCAGACCCTCGCGGGCGCCGCGCACCGGACGTGCGCGGCGACATCGGCCGGCTCCCGCCCGAGCACGCGGCGCACCCCGTCGGTGGTCGCGGTGTTGCGCCCGTCGAGCACCTCGGTGAACAGGTGGCGCATCAGCTCGCGGACGTCGTCGGACACGCCCGCCGCGGCCAGCCCGGCGAGGTGCTCCTCGACCGGCTCCGTGCGGAAGTGGGCGGGCCGGCCGGTGGCCGCCGCGACCTCGGCCACCGCCTCGGCGAACGTGAGCGCCCGTGGGCCGGTCAGCTCGTGCACCCGACCAGCGTGCCCGTCACCCAGGAGCGCGGCCATCGCCACGTCGGCGATGTCGTCGGCGTCGAGGAACGGCTCCCGCACCATGCCCACCGGGAGCGCCAGCTCCCCCTCGGCCATGGCCGGGGCGAACGCGCCCTCGGTGAAGTTCTGCGCGAACCAGCTGCACCGCAGCACCGTCCACTCCAGCCCGCCCGCGTCGGCGGCCGCGGCCACCAGCTGCTCGGCGGCCTGCGCACCCGGCTCGCCCCGGCCGGAGAGCAGCACCACCCGCCGGGCACCGGCGGCGGCCGCGCGGCCGGTGAACGCGGCGAGGGTCTCCCCCGCGCCGGGCACCGCCAGGTCCGGCGCGTAGGCGAGGTACACCGCGTCCGCGCCGGCCAGGGCCGCGTCCCAGCCGCTGGGTCCGGCCCAGTCCAGCCGGCGCGCACCGCTGCGGCTCGCCGGCACCGCGGTGTGCCCGGCCGCCCGCAGGCGTGCAGTCACGCGGCTCCCGGTGGTCCCGGTACCGCCCGTCACGAGGGTCGTCGTCCTGCCCTGGGTCGTCATGCACCGAGTACAGCGACGGCCGGTGAGACGGTCCATGGTCAGGACTCCCGCCCGCATGCGCCGGCGTCTACGGTCCCGGACATGGACGCCGTCTCCGCGCTGCTGACCGCGCCGCGCGCGCAGGACGCGTTCCTGCTGCGCTCGGTGCTGCGGGCCCCCTGGGCGCTGCGGGTGGCCGACGAGGCGCCGCTGACCACGCTGGCGGTGCTGCGGGGATCGGCGTGGGTGGTCGACGACGACGGCCGCGCCACCCGGGTCGACGCCGGCGATGTCGCCCTGCTGCGTGGCCCGCGTCCGTACACGGTCGCCGACGACCCGGGCACCCGCCCGCAGGTCGTCGTCGGCCCCGGTCAGGAGTGCGCACCGGTGCCGGGCGGCGAGGGGCGGATGACCGTGCTCGGGGTGCGCACCTGGGGCAACGACACGGCCGGGGAGACGGTGCTGCTCACCGGCACCTACCCCGACCCCGGGGAGATCGGCCGGCGGCTGGTGCGCGCGCTGCCCGAGCTCGCCGTCGTCCCCCGGGACGCGGGCACCGGTGCGCTGGTCGGGCTGCTGGCCGACGAGCTGGCCCGGGAGGCGCCGGGGCAGACCGCGGTGCTGGACCGGCTGCTCGACGTCACCCTCGTCTCCGCACTGCGCTCCTGGTTCGACCGGCCCGGGGCGCAGGCGCCGGGCTGGTACTCGGCGCATGCCGACCCGGTGGTCGGTCCGGCCCTCACGTTGCTGCACGACGAGCCCGCCCGGCCGTGGACGGTCGACTCGCTGGCCGGGGCGGTGGGTGTCGCCCGAGCCACCCTGGCCCGCCGGTTCACCACGCTCGTCGGCGAACCGCCGATGGCCTACCTGACCGGGTGGCGGATCGCGCTGGCCACGGACCTGCTGCGCGACCCCGACCTCACCCTGGCCGCCATCGCCCGGCGGGTGGGCTACGCGACGCCGTTCGCGCTGAGCGCCGCGGTGAAGCGGTCCACCGGACGCAGTCCCGCCGCCCACCGGGTGGCGGCGGGCTGAGCTAGTCGGTCAGCCGCTGCACCGCGGCGTCGATGCGCTCGTCGGTGGCGGTGAGCGCCATCCGCACGTGCCGGGCGCCCGCGGGCCCGTAGAAGGAGCCGGGAGCGGCGACGATGCCGAGGCCGGCCAGCCAGTCGATCGTCGTCCAGCAGTCCTCGTCGCGGGTGACCCACAGGTACAGCCCGGCCTCGGAGTGGTCGATCCGCGCGCCGGTCGCCCGCACCGCCGCCACCAGCCGCTCCCGACGCGACCGGTAGCGCTCCCGCTGCGCCTCGACGTGCCCGTCGTCGGCGAGCGCGGCGGCCATCGCCGCCTGCACCGGCCCCGGCACCAGCAGCCCCAAGTGGCGGCGGACCTCCCACACCCGGCGGACCAGCGCCGGGTCACCGGAGAGCAGCCCGCCCCGGTAGCCGGCCGCCGTCGACTGCTTGGACAGCGAGTGCACCGCCAGCAGGCCGGTGTGGTCGGGGCCGGCGATCTCCGGGTGCAGCACCGAGCGGGGGACGACGTCCCACCCGAGCTCGACGTAGCACTCGTCGGCCACCACCGGCACGCCGTGCTCGCGCCCCCAGGCGACCCAGGCGCGCAGCTCGTCGTCGCCGAGCACCCGGCCGTGCGGGTTGCCCGGCGAGTTCAGCCAGACCAGCACCGCGTTCCCCGGCTCGGCCGGTGGGGTGTCGGCGCGGACGACGTCCAGCCCGGCCACCACCGCGCCCACCTCGTAGGTCGGGTAGGCGACCTCGGGAAGCAGCACGGTGCCCTCGTGCAGGCCGAGCATGGTGGGCAGCAGCGCCACCAGCTCCTTGGAGCCGACGGTCGGGATCACCGACGGGTCGGCGCCCAACGGGTCGGCCAGCTGCACGCCGAGCCGGCGGGCGAGCCAGCCGGCCGCGGCGCGGCGCAGCTCGGCCGTGCCCAGTGCGGTCGGGTAGCCGGGTGCGTTGCCGGCCGCGGCCAGCGCCTCGGTGAGGACGGCGGGGGTGTCGTCGACCGGCGTCCCGATGGACAGGTCGACGACGCCCCCGGCGTGCTCAGCGGCGCGGGCGCGGGCAGCGGCCAGCGAGTCCCACGGGAAGTCCGGCAGCTGCGGCCGGCCGGCGGGCCCGGTGGTGCTCAGTGACCCTCGCCCTGCGGCGGCAGGGCGGCGACCAGCGGGTGGTCCTTGGCGATCTTGCCGGTCTTCGCGGCGCCGCCGGGGCTGCCCAGGTCGGAGAAGAACTCCACGTTGGCGTTGTAGAAGTCCTTCCACTTGTCCGGGACGTCGTCCTCGTAGTAGATGGCCTCCACCGGGCACACCGGCTCGCAGGCACCGCAGTCGACGCACTCGTCGGGGTGGATGTAGAGCATCCGCTCGCCCTCGTAGATGCAGTCCACCGGACACTCGTCGATGCACGCCTTGTCGAGGACGTCGACGCAGGCCTGGGTGATGACGTAGGTCACGGGTCTCCTCCGGGACGTGCAGGGGCGGCAGCCCCCGGACTGACCAGGGGCGCAGCGGTACGCGGACAAGTATCACCCGACACCCCGGGCGGGAGCGCGACGGGTGGTCGGCGGGTCCCCCGGAGGGTGACCCGGCGGCGCGTGCCGGGACCGCACCACGCAGGATCGGGGCATGGGACAGAGACGGTCACCGCTCGGCGTCGCCGACCTGGAACGGGTCGCCGCCCGCGGCTGGCGGGCGCTGGAGGAGGAGCCGCTGGGCGACTGGCTGCTGCGGGCGGGCGGCGGCTTCACCGGCCGCGCCAACTCCGTGCTCGTCGCCGGCGACCCGGGGCTGCCGCTGGCCGACGCGGTCGACGCCGTCGGCCGCTGGTACGCCGAGCGGGGCATCGCCCCCTGCGCCCAGCTGCCGGGGGTGCAGGCGCGGGCCGCCGACGCGGCGTTCGCGGCGGCGGGCTGGGCCCGCGACGAGGACGTGCACGTGCTCACCGCCCCGCTGACCGCGCCGCCGGCGCCGGACGTGCCGGTCGACCTCTCCCCCGTCCCGGACGACGCGTGGCTGGCCGGCTACCGGCACCGCGGGCGTCCGCTGCCGCCGACCGCACGGGAGGTGCTGGTCAACGCCGAGCGGGTGGCGTTCGCCTCGGTGCGGCTGGCACCCGCGCCGGCCCCGCTGGCCGCGGTCGGCCGGGGCGTGCTGGTCGACGGGTGGCTGGGGGTGAGCGCGGTGACGGTGGCCGAGGAGCACCGGCGGCAGGGCCTGGCCACCGCGGTGATGGCCGCGCTGCAGCGCTGGGCCGGAGAGCACGATGCCCACTCGGTGTACCTGCAGGTCACGACGAGCAACGCCCCGGCGCGGACGCTCTACCGCCGGGCGGGCTTCATCGAGCACCACCGCTACCACTACCGGCGGCTCCCGGGCTGAGCGCGGGACGGCGCGGGCCCCCGATGGCCTGTCCCACGGCGAAGGCGGCGGAGACGACCCCGAGCAGCAGGAAGGCCATGTTGACGGCGGTGGTCACCGCGTCACCACCGGGCAGCAGCAGGTCGCCCTCCGGGCGCGGGCTCGCCGCGGCCAGCACGACCGCCAACCACGCCAGCGCCGGCAGCACGCCCACCAGCCGGGAGCCGGACAGCTCCCGGGCCGCCCGGCCCAGCAGCACGTTGCCGACGACGGCGACCACGATGGAGATCGGCACCGGGACGCCACCCGGCCGCCACGGGAGCCAGAGCACCTCGACGAGGGCGAGCCAACCGGGGACGACGACCGCGGCGACCGCCCAGCCCAGCAGCCGCAGCGCGCTCATCCGGGCAGCCCGGCGAACAGGTCGTCCTCCCAGCCCTGCGGACCGGGACCGGCCGGCCCCCGGACCCCGCGGACCAGCCGGTAGTGCTCGGTGCCCAGCACCTGCTGACCCAGGTTGTTCGACAGCGCGAAGAAGGGGCCGTCGACGGTCATCTGGGTGCGGTGGGCGCGCATCGCCGCGTCCTTGCGGGCGGCGTGCGCGGACGCGTCGACCTCGGTCGTGACCACGTCGTCGGACACCGCGAACGGCACCTCGTCCAGGTCGCCCAGCGCCTCGAACGGCGAGGCCTCCCCCAGCGCGGCCATCGCCGCGATGCCCCGTTCCACCACCGACCGGGGCATCGCGTTCCAGTAGACCTTCGCCACCGTCCACGCCGGCCCGAGATCGGGGCGGTGGGCCGGATCGGCGGCGGCGTCGACCGCGGCCATCGCCACCCGGTGGGCCTGGATGTGGTCGGGGTGGCCGTATCCGCCGTTCTCGTCGTAGGTGACCAGCACCTGCGGGCGGACCTCGCGGACGACGGCGACGGCGGCGTCGACGGCCTCGGTGAGGTCGGCCCGCCAGAAGGCCCGGGGCGCGTCGTTGGGCGGGGTGCCCATCATCCCGGAGTCCCGGTACCGGCCCGCGCCGCCGAGGAAGCGCCAGTCGGTGACCCCCAGCGCGTCCATCGCCGCGGCCAGCTCACCGATCCGGTACCCGCCGAGCTGGTCGGCCTGGTCGGCGGCGAGCTGGGCCAGCTCGGGCACCAGCACCTCCCCCTCCTCACCGAGGGTGCAGGTGAGCAGGGTGACCTCGACGCCGGCCGCGACGCAGGCGGCCATGGTGGCGCCGTTGTTGATCGTCTCGTCGTCGGGGTGGGCGTGCACGAGCAGCAGACGACGATCAGCGGTCACCGGCACATTGTCGCGCCCGCCGGAACACCCAGGAGACCGACCCGCTCGGCAATGATCAGGTCACCTGATCGAAAGGCGTCCCCCTGCACCAACACTGGTGCAGGGGGACGCCCATTGGTGCAGGGGGACGGCTCAGCGCAGGTGCGGCAGGGGCACCTGGCCGCGATGCGATCCGGTACGGACGACGCGCCGGAGGCGCTGTCGGGACCAGTCGCGGAGCCCGGAGGGTTTCCGACTGGTCCCGACGCAACGGCTCAGCGCAGGTGCGGCAGGGGCACCTGACCGCGATGCGATCCGGTACGGACGACGCGCTGGAGGCGCTGTCGGGACCAGTCGCGGAGCCCGGAGGGTTTCCGACTGGTCCCGACGCAACGGCTCAGCGCAGGTGCGGCAGGGGCACCTGGCCGCGATGCGATCCGGAGGATCGCCATGTCACAGCACCGACTTGACCTCGGCGTAGTGGCAGGCGTTGAGGTGGCCGGTGCCCCGCTCCTCGAGGGGCGGGTCGACGTCGATGCACTGCTGCCGCTGCGCGTCGGTGAGGACGTTGGCGAACTTCCAGCAGCGGGTGCGGAACCGGCAGCCCGAGGGCGGGTTGGCGGGGCTGGGGACGTCGCCGGAGATGATGATCCGCTGGCGCTCCCGCTCGCGGCGCGGGTCGGGCAGCGGGATCGCCGAGAGCAGCGCCTGGGTGTAGGGGTGCGCCGGCCGGGTGAACAGGTCCTCCTGGTCGGCGACCTCGATGATCCGGCCCAGGTACATGACGGCGACCCGGTCGGAGATGTGCCGCACCACCGACAGGTCGTGGGCGATGAACAGGTAGCTCAGTCCCAGCTCGTTCTTGAGGTCCTCGAGCAGGTTGATCACACCGGCCTGGATGGAGACGTCCAGCGCGGAGACCGGCTCGTCGAGGACCAGCACCTTGGGCTGCAGCGCGAGGGCCCGGGCGATGCCGATGCGCTGTCGCTGCCCACCGGAGAACTCCGCCGGGTACCGGTTGGTGTGCTCGGGGTTGAGGCCGACGGTCTCCACCAGCTCGCGGACGCGGCTGCGCAGTTCGGTGTCGTCCTTGGTGAGGCCGTGGATGATCAGCGGCTCGGCGATGATGTCGAAGACGGGCAGCCGCGGGTTCAACGACGCGTACGGGTCCTGGAACACCAGCTGGATGTCCCGGCGCAGGGGGCGCATCTCCTTGCGGCCCAGGCCCACGATCTCCCGCCCCTGGAACACCACGGAGCCGGCGGTGGCCGGCTGGAGGTTGAGGATGGCCCGCCCGGTGGTGGACTTGCCGCAGCCGGACTCCCCGACCAGGCCGAGCACCTCACCCGGGTACAGGTCGAGGTCGATGCCGTCGACGGCGCGGACTGCACCGACGGTGCGCTTGATCAGCCCGCCGCCCTTGATCGGGAAGTGCTTCTCCAACCCGCGCACGGACAGGATCGGCTCGCGGGCGGTCGTGGCCCCGTCGGGGCGCTCGGTCGTGGGGGCGCTCATGCCCGGTCTCCCTTGCTGCTGCCGCCGTGGTCGCTGACGACGCTGCCGGTCTCCGTGCCGGCCGCGCCGGCGTTCGGTTCTGCCTGGGACGCGGCCGGGGTGCCGCGGTCACCCGCACCGCCGTCGCCGTCGAGGGTCGCGGCGTCGGCCGTCGACGGCCCGCCGGTCAGCACCGTGTCGTCCGCGCCCGGGGCGAAGACGTCGGCCGCATGGCCGTGGGCCGCGGCGACCTGCTCGGTGCGGATGCAGGCCGCGTCGTGCCCCGGGGAGACCTGCAGCAGCGGCGGCTCGGCATCGTCGCACTCGGCGACGTGCAGCGGGCACCGGGGCGCGAACGGGCAACCGGGCGGCAGGCTCACCAGCGACGGCGGGGCGCCGAGGATCGGGGTGAGCCGCTCGCGGGAGCTGGAGTCCAGCCGGGGCAGCGAGCCGAGCAGCCCGAGGGTGTAGGGCATCCGCGGCTCGTAGTAGATCTCCTCGACGCCGCCGATCTCGACCGGCCGGCCGGCGTACATGACCAGAACCCGGTCGGCGATCCCGGCGACCACACCCAGGTCGTGGGTGATCATCACCATGGCCGCGCCGGTCTCCTGCAGGGCCGTCTGCAGCACCTCGAGGATCTGGGCCTGCACGGTGACGTCCAGCGCCGTCGTCGGCTCGTCGGCGATGATCACCTCGGGCTGGTTGGCCATCGCGATGGCGATGACGACGCGCTGGCGCATGCCGCCGGAGAACTCGTGCGGGTAGGAGCGCACCCGCTCGCGGGCGTTGGGGATGCCGACGAGCTCCAGCAGTTCGACGGCGCGGGCCTCGGACGCCTTCGACGACAGCGACTTGTCGTGGATGCGCAGCGTCTCCTCGATCTGCGCCCCGACCTTGTAGACCGGGTCCAGCGACGTCATCGGGTCCTGGAAGATCATCGAGACGCCCTTGCCGCGGATGCGCGACATGCTGCGGTCCTTCTGTCCGAGCAGCTCCTGGCCGCGGTACTTGACCGAGCCGGTGACCCGCGCGGACGCCGGCAGCAGGCCCATCACCGCCAGCGAGGTGACCGACTTGCCCGATCCGGACTCGCCGACGATGCCGAGCACCTCGCCGGAGCGGAGCGTGTAGTCGACGCCGCGGACGGCGTGGACCAGCCCGTCCTCGGTGGGGAACCGGACGTTGAGGTCGGTGACCTCCAGCAGCGGGGCGGAGGGGTCGAGGCGGTCACCGACGCCGGTGGCGCGGGTGTCGCCGAGGGTGCCCAGGGAGGTGGCGCCGGCAGGCGTGGAGCCAGCAGAGGTGGACAAGGAGCTCTCCGTTTTCAGGTCTGTCAGGCCCGCACGCGGCGGTTGCTCGGGTCGAAGGCGTCGCGGATGCCGTCGCCGATCAGGTTGATCGACAGCACGATCAGCAGCAGCGTGATGCCCGGGAAGTAGAAGAGCCACGGACGGGTGGACGCGGCCTGGACGCCGTCGGAGACCAACCGGCCCAGCGACGTCTCGTTGGCCCCGTTCACGCCGAAGCCCAGGTAGGTCAGCGACGCCTCGAGGATGATCGCGGTCGCCGCGGCGAGCGTCGTCCACACGATCAGCGAGCCCAGCGCGTTGGGGATCAGGTGCTTGAAGATGATCCGCTTGTTCGAGGCGCCCATCGCGTGGGCGGCCTCGACGTACTCCTTCTCGCGCAGCGAGAGGAACTGGCTGCGCACGATGCGAGCCAGGTCCAGCCAGCCGAAGAGGCCCAGGATGATGCCGACGCCCAGCGGAGTGCGGGAGCCGGGGAAGTTGCTGGCGACGACGATCAGCACGACCAGCAGCGGCACGGTGAGGATCAGGTCGACGACGCGCATCAGCACGCTGTCGACCCACCTGCCGAAGTAGCCGGCCAGCGCGCCGACCAGCAGGCCGATCGGGAAGGCGATGACCACGAACAGCAGCACGATGAACATCGACCGCTGGACGCCGGCCATCAACCCGGCCAGGAGATCGCGGCCGATCTCGTCGCTGCCCAGCGGATAGCCGGCGACGCCGGGGCTCACCGACTGCGCGTTGCGGTTCAGGGTCCTGTACTCGGTGCCGTACACCAGCGGCCCGACGAAGCCGAAGAGCAGCAGGGCGACGAAGGCGACCAGCCCCGTCATGCCGACCTTGTTGCGCAGGAACCGCCGGGTGATCTGCTGCCGCTGGCTGCGTGCCTTGACGCCGAACTCGCCGTCGGCCCCGCCGCTGGTCGGCGTGCCCGGCTCGGCCGGAAGGGCTGCGCCCGCGGTGGAGGCGGCCTGGGTGGTGGCCATCAGTTCTTCTCTCTCTCGTGCCGCGGCGCGGTCAGCTGAGCCGGATCCGCGGGTCGAGCACCGCGTAGAGGATGTCGGCGATCAGGTTGAACACGACCACGAAGAAGGCGCTGACCAGCAGCCAGCCGAGCACCACGTTCAGGTCGTTGGCGCGGATGCCGTTCTCCAGCAGGAACCGGCCCATGCCGTTCCAGACGAACACCTGTTCGGTGATCACCGCGCCGCCGAAGAGGGTGCCGACGCCGAGGGCGACCACCGTGGTCAGTGGGATGAGCGCGTTGCGCAGCCCGTGCTTGACGACGGTGCGGCGATAGGTGAGCCCCTTGGCCCGGGCCAGCCGCATGTAGTCGCTGCCCAGCACGTCGAGCATCGCCGAGCGCTGGAAGCGGCTCCACGCGGCGAAGGAGAGGAGGGCGAGGCTGATCGTCGGCAGCACCAGGTGGCCGAGCCGGTCGGCCCAGATCTCACCGCTCGTGGCGTACAGCTCGATGCCCGGGGTCTGTTCTCCGATGGTGTACAGCACCTGCCGGCCGAACAGGTCGTTCACGCCGCCGGCGACGAACTCCTTGAGCAGCGCGGCGAACCAGAAGGTGGGCAGCGCGATGAGCAGGTAGGCCAGGAAGGTGAAGGTGTAGTCCGACGGCTTGTACTGCCGGACGGCGCCGATCACACCGACCACGATGGCCAGCAGCACGGCGATGACCATGGCGGCGATCAGCATGCGCCCGGTCACCCCGAGCCGGGTGATCAGCTGCGGACCGACCGGCGTGCCGTTGAGCGTCTCGCCGAAGTCGCCGGTGAAGACGCCGGAGAGCCACCGCCAGTAGCGGACGAGGAAGGGGTCGTTCAGCCCGAGGGACTCGGCCACGCCGTTCAGGTACTCCTGCGTCGGTGGCGGCTGCCGCTGCCGGAACCGCTGGAGCGGGTCGAAGCTCGCCGCGCACAGCGCGAAGACGAGGAGCGAGCTGGCCAGCAGGACCAGCACGGATGCGATCAGCCGCCGCACCACGAAGAAGAACATCAGTGCACCTTACGCCGGGAGCGGACGTCCTCCGGCACGGAGGCGGGACGCTCGGACAGTCTGCGGTCGGTCACCCCGGGAGGCGCGACGTCGTCCGGGGAATCAGCCGGGAATGGCGTCGTCACGAGGACGAAACACCGGGTCCGGGCATGCCACAGCCCCCGGTTAGCACCGGGGGCTGTGGTCGTGCTCAGGGTCGTGCGGCACCGGCCGGCTGGGCCGGCCGGGTGGCCGGTGCCCCTGGAGTCAGGGGCACCGGCCGGCACTCACTCGGCGAGCGTCCACTCCTCGGAGTTCCAGAGCGGCCCGGCCTGGCTCGCGTTGTCCTCCACGTTCTGGATGTCGGACTGGTACGCGATGAAGGTCGGCTTCTGGTACAGCGGCAGGGTGGCCATCTGGTCCCACAGCGCCGTGTCGACCTGGTTGGCCAGGTCAGCGGCGGCGTCGGGGTCCGGGGTGGACACCATCTCGGCCAGCAGCTGGTCGATCTCCGGGGTGCCGGTGCGGGAGTAGTTCTGCCCCAGGCCGTTGTCCGGCGAGTAGTAGATCGACTGGTTGGACGAGACGAACGGCGTCGAGACCCAGGCGAACAGCGCGGCCTGGAAGCCACCGGCCTCGAGGCTGGTGGGCCGGTCGGCCCCGGCGAAGATGTCCGGGTCGGCGTTGAAGGTCGCGTCGATACCGGCATCCTCCAGCTGCGGGATCATGACCTCGATGGTGGTCTGCCGCAGCGGGTTGTTCGCCGTGGTGTTGATCTGGATGGCCAGGCGCCCACGCTCGGGGTGGGTGTAGATGCCGTCGGGGCCCTGGGAGTAGCCGGACTCCTCGAGCAGCTGGCGCGCCATGTCGGGGTTGGCCGACTTGTACTCCTCGGGCGCGTTGTCCTGGTACTGCGGCTGGTTGTTCACGTACAGCCGGTTGTTCAGCACCTGGGCGTCGGAGGAGAACTGCCCCACGGTCTGGGCCACGATCTCCTCGCGGTCCAGCGCCATCGCGAACGCCTTGCGGACGTTCGGGTCGGCGAGGTGGACGTCGGAGGCGTTGAAGTCCAGGTGCTCGAAGCTCAGCCCGAAGGTGATCTCGCTCTGGACGTTGGGCGCGAGGTCCTCGACCTGGTTGACCAGGTCCAGCTGGGGCTGCGGGTAGATGACCCCGAGCTCCTGGTTCTGCAGACCCTGGACGGCGGTCGTCGGGTCGTTGCCGATGTTCTGGATGACCAGCTGGCTCAGACCCGGCGCGTCACCCCACCACTCGGGGTTCGGGGTCAGCACGATGACCTGGTTGCCGGTGTCGATGTTGTCCGACACGACCTGCCACGGGCCGGCGGAGATGTCCTCCGGCAGGCCGCTCGCGGTCGGCCAGCCCTCGGTCGTGGTGGCGCAGCGCTCGGCGTCGTCCTCGCTGTCCATGAGGTGCGCGGGCAGGAAGGTGCTGAACAGCGACTGCCAGTCGGCGTACGGCTCGGCGTAGGTCACGGTGACGGTCTTGCCGTCGTCGGAGCCCTCGACGGACTCGATGTTGGCGTAGCCGTTCGTCGACAGCACGGTCTCGCACCCGCCGTCGGCCGGGTCCGCGCTGCGGTTGGCCCGCCAGGTGAACTCGAAGTCGTCGGCCGAGATCGGCGTCCCGTCGCTCCAGACCGCGTCGTCGTTGATCGTGTAGACGTTCACCTGCTGGCCACCGCTGGTGTCCAGCGTCGGCTCCTCGGCCAGCACGTTCTCGTCCCAGGTGACGTCGAAGTCGGCGTTGACGTTGAACGCGGACGGGAGCACCCGGCCGATCACGGTCTGGGTCGAGGTGGCGTTGCCCGCGGCGATGAACGGGTAGAGGTTCTCCGGGAAGTCGGTGGCCTCGCCGTAGACGACCCGCCCGTTGCCGGACTCGCCCCCGCCCCCACCGCTGTCACTGCTGCCGCCGCAGGCCGACAGCACCATCGCGCCGGTGACCCCGGCGGCGACGAGCGCCCCGCTGCGCTTGCTCAACTTCACGTTCGATTTCCTCCTCGACCCGCGACTGGCACGGGAGGCGGTCGGGAACCGGGACCTGCCTGGAGACGGCGAGGTGGCCGGTCGGTGACGAATGCGTACGCATCTGGCAGACACGCGGTCCCACAGAGCGGACGGGGAGGACAGTAGGCAGCCCCGGAGGGGTCGTCCACGACCGTCATCAACTTGTGACCTGTGCAAAGGACCGCGCGCAGCGACCCGAAACATCGGTGCAACACCTGCCCCGCAAGCCACGGGATTTCCGCTTCTGCAGCGTGACTGGCGAACGATCTTCCGTGTGGCCCGATACACACCCGGACACGCCGACAACACGCCGGGTGTCCGCCCCCAGCACGCTGGGTACGCGGTCTCCCAGTCGACCCGACCACGGCCGACCCGACGGAGGAGTTCGCATGAGCGCCATGGACAAGATGAAGAACAAGGCCCAAGAGCTCGGTGGTCAGGGCAAGGAGGCCGTCGGCAAGGCGACCGACGATCGCGACCTGCAGGCCGAGGGTGAGAAGGACCAGGCCGCCGGCAACCTGAAGCAGGCTGGCGAGAAGGTCAAGGACACCTTCAAGTGACCAACTGAGCCAGCAGGTCGAGAGCGCCGCACCCCGTCCGACCGGTGCGGCGCTCTCGCGCGCCCGGGGTGAGGAGCACGAGGTCCTCCTGGTTTCGGCGCCGAAACCCAGCCAGGTTTCGGCGCCGAAACCCGGCTGGGTCACTGCCCCAACGGGCGGGGCGTGGCGAGCGCCAGTGCCGTGCGGATGCGGTCGACGACGGCGTCCATGTCCCTGAGGTCCGCGTTGGCCAACCTGATGACCCACCAGCCCGCTGCGCGGAGGGCGGCGTAGCGGGCGTCGTCCTTCTGGGCCTTGACCGGGTCGAAGTGGTGCGGGCCCTCGTACTCGACGATCAGCTTCGCCTCCGGCCACGCCAGATCGACCTTGCCGAGGAACGCGCCTCCGTCGACGACGACGAACTGGGGCACCGGCTCCGGCAGGCCGGCGGCATGACAGGCCACCCGGACCCACGACTCCGCGGGGCTCTGCGCCCGTCCGTCGACCAACGACAGGGCCTTGCGCACCCGCCGCGACCCCCACTGGTGTGTCGCGGTCCGCTGCACGCGCCGGAGGACCTCGTCGGGAAGCTCTCCGCCGAACGCCATGGCATCGAGACACGCGACGGCGTCCCTGAGCCGTTCGAGCGCGGCCACGTCCCAGACGGTCCGCTCGACGGAGGTGATCCGGATGCCGTCGTCGGTCTCGACGATCTCCCCCGCCCGTACCTCGGTCCGGTGGACGAGCACTCCGCGCGGTCCGCGCCAGGCCGAGGTCTTGGGCACGACCACGCGGACCGGGTCCCGCGAGCCCGCGGTCCGCCCCTGCCACCACGCAGCGGCCGACCGTCCGGCGAGGGCGGCCTCCGGCGGCATGACGAGCGCCGTGGCCCGGGCGACCAGCTCGTGATCGAACGGCATGCCTGGCGGCGCGTAGACCCCGCGCACGACCCGCCGGTACAGCCCGCGGTCCAACTGGTCGCGCGTCACTGCTCCCTCGGCCACGGCATGCGCACCGACGAAGAGGCCGTGCGGCGGTCGACGGACGGGAGTCACGTCGCTAAGCGTGTCCGATCCGGGCCGTCGTCCGCCGGCGTCATCCACAGCCCAGGATTCGGCGCCGAATCCTGGCCGGGTTTCGGCGCCGAAAGCCGGCCGGTTTCGGCGCCGAAAGCTGAGAGGGGGTCAGAGGCGGGTGAGGAGGGCGCGGACGGCGGGGAGCAGCGGGCGGTCGGCGGGGATCCAGTCGAGCTCCTCGAGCTCGTCCTCGACCACCCAGCGGAGCTCGGTGTGCTCGTGGGCGACCAGCTCGCCGCCGGTGACCCGGCCCCACCACACCCGCAGCGTCGAGGCGCCCGGCGCGCCACCGGCGACGACGCCGTCCAGCGGCACCTCGCCCAGGAACGCGTGCGGGGTGATCGCGACGCCCAGCTCCTCGCGGCACTCGCGCACCAGCGCATCCAGGTCCGGCTCCCCCGGTTCGACCTTGCCGCCGGGGAACTCCCACAGCCCGGCCAGCGGCCCGGACCCGCGGCGCGCGACGAGCACCCGCCGGCGGTCGTCGACCAGGGCGGCGCCGACCACCTGGGTCACCTCCAGCGCGCGTTCCGCGGCTGCCGCGGCGTAGGCGTCCAGGTGCGCCTGCATCGCCCGGACGAGCCGGCGGCGCACCAGCGTCTGGTCGACCAGGCCGCCCAGGGCGCCGGGCAGGACCGTCTCCCAGTCGACCTGCTCCTCGACCAGCGTGCCGGCGCCGGTGGCCGAGAAGTGCCGGGTGTGCACCAGCCGGCGCAGCCCCCCACCGGGCGCCGCCGCGTAGACGTCGGACCACGGCCGGTCGGAGACGACCTCCTGCAACGGCCGCGACCAGGGCCGCCCGAGGGACCGAGCCACGTCGAAGGCGACGGTGAGCGGTGCCTCCACCAACGTGGTGAACCTCAGCTGGGACACGCGGTCCAGCCAACCAGACACGGCAGGATGGGCGCCGTGCGCATCTCAGCCCGGGTCGACTACGCGGTACGGGCCGCCGTCGAGCTGGCGGCCGCGGCCCCGGACTCGCTGACCTCGGAGCGGATCGCCCAGGCGCAGGGCATCCCGGCGCGGTTCCTGCAGGCGATCCTGGGCGACCTGCAGCACGCCCGGCTGGTCACCAGCCAGCGCGGCCGGGAGGGCGGCTACCGTCTGGCCCTGCCGCCGTCGGAGGTCTCCATCGCACGGGTCATGCGGGTGGAGCAGGGGTTCCTCGCCGAGGTGCACGGCCAGCGCCCGGAGGACGTCGAGTACCCGGGCCCGGCCGCCCCCCTGGCCAACGTGTGGGTCGCCGCCCGGGAGGCCTACCGGAAGGTGCTGGAGAACGTGACGCTGGCCGACGTCGTCGCCGGCACCATGCCCCCGCAGGTGGCCGAGCTGGTCGAGCTGGAGAGCGCGTGGCGCTCCTTCGGCGTCCCCGCCGCCGACTGAGCACCGCCGGAGGGAAGGGCGGTGTGGCACCATCGAGGCGTGACGGACTGCGGCGCCCTGCTCGTGGAGCGCCTGCACGTCGACCTGGCGCGGGTCTCCAGCGCCGCCTGTCGCGCCGCGCGCTGACCACGGCCCTGCTCCCCCGCAGCCTCCCCGCTGCACCCACACCCGGCCGCGTCGCGCACGCTCGGCGTGCCGGCGCAGAGGAGAACGACTGAAGTGTCGACCCCCACCCGCAGCAGCAACCGCCCCGTCCGCGGACAGGGCCAGTGGGCGCTGGGCTACCGCGAGCCGCTGAACCCGAACGAGCGGATGAAGAAGGACTCCGACGGGCTCGACGTCCGTCAGCGGATCCTCGACATCTACGCGCACACCGGCTTCGGCGGCATCGACCCCGGTGACCTGCGCGGGCGGATGCGCTGGATGGGGCTCTACACCCAGCGCGCCCAGGGCATCCCCGGCGGGAAGACCGCCGTGCTGGAGGCCGAGGAGCTCGAGGACTCCTACTTCATGATGCGGGCCCGCATCGACGGCGGGCAGCTGACCAGCGAGGCACTCCGGGTCCTCGGTGGGATCAGCACCGAGTTCGGCCGGGACGTCGCCGACGTCACCGACCGGCAGAACGTCCAGTACCACTGGATCCGGATCGAGGACGTGCCGGAGATCTGGCGGCGGCTGGAGTCGGTGGGCCTGAGCACGATGGAGGCCTGCGGCGACGTGCCCCGGGTGATGCTGAACTGCCCGCTTGCCGGCGTGCTCGAGGACGAGGTCGTCGACGCCTCCGAGGTGCTGGCCCAGACGGTCGAGAAGTACCTGGGCGACCCGCAGTTCAGCAACCTGCCGCGCAAGTGGAAGACGTCGATGTCCGGTTGCGTCGACCGCTGCACCGAGCCCGAGATCGACGACGTCTCGCTCAACGGCGTCGTGAACGAGGCCGGCGAGGTCGGCTACGACCTGTGGGTGGGCGGCGGGTTGTCGACCAACCCCATGTTCGCCAAGCGGATCGGGGTCTTCGTCCGCCCGGAGCAGGTGAGCGACGTCTGGGCCGCCTGCACCGCGATCTTCCGCGACTACGGCTACCGCCGGTCGCGCAACCACGCCCGGATCAAGTTCCTCATGGCCGACTGGGGGCCGGAGAAGTTCCGCCAGGTGCTCGAGGACGAGTACCTGCACGAGAAGCTGCCCGACGGCCCGGCCACCGCCCGGCCGAAGCACGAGTCGCGTGACCACGTCGGCGTCAGCAAGCAGAAGGACGGCACCAACGCCCTCGGCTTCGCGCTGCGCACCGGCCGGATCAGCGGCACGCTGCTCACCCGGATCGCCGACCTCGCCGAGGAGTACGGCACCCAGGGTGGGCGCATCCGTACGACGACCCAGCAGAAGCTGGTCATCCTCGACGTCCCCGACGACCGGGTCGAGGACCTGGTCGCCGCGCTGGCCGAGCACGACCTGCTGGTGCGCCCCAGCGCCTTCCGCCGCGGCACCATGGCCTGCACCGGCCTGGAGTTCTGCAAGCTGGCGATCGTCGAGACCAAGCAGCACGCCCAGGAGCTCTACGCCGAGCTCGAGCGGCGGCTGCCGGACTTCGACGAGCCCATCGGCATCAACGTCAACGGCTGCCCGAACAGCTGCGCCCGCTTCCAGACCGCGGACATCGGCTTCAAGGGCATGATCGTCCGCAATGCCGCCGGCGAGAGCGTCGAGGGCTTCCAGGTGCACCTGGGCGGTCACCTCGGGGTCGAGGCCTCGTTCGGCCGCAAGTTCCGCGGCCACAAGATCACCAAGGAGGAGACCGCGGACTACTGCGAGCGGGTCCTCCGCGGCTACCTCGAGCGCCGCGAGCCCGGCGAGCGCTTCGCCCAGTACGTCGCGCGCGCAGAAGAGGAGTGGCTGGTCTGACCATGTCGGAGGAGGGCGAGCCGCGACCGGGAAGGACCCGCCAGCTGCCGGTGTTCCACTGCCCGTACTGCGGCGACGAGGACCTCGTCCCGGAGGGTGGGGGCTGGCACTGCACGTCGTGCCTGCGCACCTTCACCGTGCACCTGACCGGAACTGGGGTGAACCGACCGTGACCACGTCCCTCGTCCAGCCGACGCCGGAGCTGGCCGCCGAGGCCGAGGCCCGCTTCGAGGGCATCGCCGACCCGGTGGAGCAGGCACTCGCCGTGCTCACCTGGGCCGGGGAGACCTTCGGCGACGGGTTCGCGATCACCTCCAGCATGGCCGACGGACTGCTCGCGCACCTGGCCAGCCGCGCCGTCCCCGGGGTGAACGTCGTCTTCCTCGACACCGGCTACCACTTCGCCGAGACGATCGGCACCCGCGACTGGATCACCGGCGTCCTGCCGATCACGCTGCACAACGTGCAGCCGCCGCTCTCGGTGGCCGAGCAGGACGCCGCGCACGGCCCGAAGCTGTACGAGCGCGACCCGGACCTGTGCTGCTCGCTGCGCAAGGTGCAGCCGCTGGCGCAGGCGCTGGCCGCCTTCGTGGCCTGGGGCTCGGGCGTGCGGCGCGACGAGGCGGTCACCCGGGCCGCCACCAAGGTCGTCGACTGGGACGCCAAGCGGGGCATGGTGAAGGTGAACCCGCTGGCGGCGTGGACGCAGGAGCACGTCGACGGCTACATCGCCGAGCACCAGGTGCCGGTGAACCCGCTGGCCGAGATCGGATACGCCTCGATCGGCTGCGCCCCCTGCACCCGGCCGGTCGCCCCCGGCGAGGACCCGCGCGCGGGCCGCTGGGCGGGCAAGAACAAGGTGGAGTGCGGGCTGCACGTCTGAGCGCCATCATCGGGGCTCGGCCACACTGACGGCATGGCCCGCCGCACCCCGCTGACACCCGACCAGCTCACCGCCGCTCTCGCCGGGCTGCCCGAGTGGTCCGGGGACACCTCCGGCATCGAGCGGACCGTCCAGGGGATCGACTTCGCCGACGCGGCCGAGGTGATGGCCGACCTGGCGCTGGCCGCCGGCGAGCTGGACCACCACCCCGACGTCGACGTCCGCTGGCGCACGCTGCGGATCGCCGTCACGACGCACTCCGCCGGGGGCGTGACGGAGCTGGACGTCGAGTACGCCCGGCGCGCCGACGAGGCGCTGGCGCCGTTCACCGACACCGACCCCGAGCTGGCCGCCCAGGTCGACACGCTGCTCGCCCCGGACCGTCAGCCCGGCAGCGGCGCATAGAGGCCCTACCTCAGCCCTCGACGGGCAGGACCAGCAGCCGCAGCAGCCGGTCGGCCTCGGCGTCGGGGTCGGCGGTCAGGCCGGTGTGCACCGGCCCCGGCTGGACGACGGTGCTCCGTGGCGCGGTGAGCCAGCGGAACCGCGAGCCCAGCACCTCCCGGCCCGCCGCCCCGGCGGCGGGCTCGGCCGCGCAGACGTCGCCGGCCGCCTGCAGCGCGGCACCGATGGCCGCCGGGTCGGCGGTCGGGTCGAGCGCCCGCAGCCGGTCGACGTCCAGGTGCAGCCGGGCGCCCAGGTAGTCCAGCTGGCGGCAGTAGACGAGCACCCCGGCGTTGAGGCACTCCCCCCGCTCCACCCGGGGCACCACGCGCAGCACGGCGTACTCGAAGGTCTGCCTCACCGCTGCGTCACGCCCTCGGGCGGCGGGGGGCCGAGCCAGGACGGCCGGTTCTCCCCACGCGGCGCCGAGCGCCGTCCCGCACCGCCGGATCGGGCGGCGCCGACCAGGCCGGGCAGCCAGGAGTCGCGGGCGACCAGCCGGGCCAGCAGCTGGTCGACGTAGCGACCCCGCACGTCCGCGGGCCCGTCGTCGGCGCCGGGGCCCTCCAGCCAGGCGTCGGGCACCAGCGCGAGGACCTCGTGCAGCAGCTCCCGGGTGACCCGGGGCGCCAGCGCCGCGTCGGCGGCGGGCACGTCGGGCTCGCACTCGACCAGCGCGTGCTGGGCGGCGTCGTACGGGCGGCTCACCGCGGCGTCGGCCCCCGCCCAGTTGTGGTGGAAGGTGAGCGAGGCCCCGTGGTCGATCAGGTGCAGCCGGTCGTGCCAGAAGAGCATGTTCGGGTTGCGCCAGGACCGGTCGACGTTGCCGACGAGCGCGTCGAACCAGAGCACCCGCCCGGCCAGCTCCGGCGACACCCGGGCGGCGCCGGCCTCGAAGTCCAGCGCACCGGGCAGGTAGTCCATCCCGAGGTTCACCCCGGCCGAGTTCCGCAGCAGCTCCTGCACCTCGACGTCCGGCTCCCCGACCGCGAGCTCCGGGGCGACGTCGACGGTGACCAGGGCCGGCACCGGCAGCGACAGCCGGCGGGCCAGCTCCCCGCAGACCACCTCGGCAGCGAGCACCTTGACGCCCTGCCCGGCCGCCCGCCACTTGACCACGTAGGTGCCCAGGTCGTCGGCCTCCATGAGGCCGGGCAGCGAGCCACCCTCGCGGAGCGGGGTGACGTAGCGGGTGGCGGTGACGGCGGGCAGCACAGTGGGCTCAACGTACCGCCCGGGCCGGCACGTCCCACTCCCCCGATGTGGTGAGCCGGGCCCGGTGGCCCCTCCAGCCGGAACAGGTCGCGGACGACGGTGCACCGATGGGCACCCGACCACCGAGAGGTCGGTGCCCCCGGCGTCGGGGAGGCAGCGTGGGTGAGAACGCCGCCGGACTGCGCCGCACCGTGCTGGTCGAGTTCTGCGTGGTCGCCGCCCTGACCCTCGCGCTCGGGGCGGTCAGCGTGGCCGTGGACCTGCCCGCCACCCTGGTCCGCTGGTCGCGGGGGCCCGTCCCGGTCGACCACCTGGTGGTGCTGCTGGCCGGCAGCCACCTGTTCATGATCGTCTTCGGTGCCCGCCGCGGCGCCCAGCTCAAGCGCGAGCACCGCCGGCGGGCCCGCGCCGAGTCCGATCTCTCCCACCGCGCTCGCCACGACCTGCTCACCGGCCTGCTCAACCGCGACGCCTTCGCCGCAGCCGTCGACGGCGCGCTGGCCGCCGAGGCCGCGACGCCACCGGCGCTGCTGTTCATCGACCTGGACGGGTTCGGCGACGTGAACGCCACCCTGGGCCACGACACCGCCAACGACCTGCTGCGCGCCGTGGCCGACCGGCTCACTGCCGAGGCGCCGACCGGTGCCGTGGTGGCGCGGTTGGGCGGCGACGAGTTCGGCGTGCTGTTCACCGGGGCGGCCACCGCGGACCCGGGCACCTCGGCACTCGGCCTGCTCACCGCCCTGCAGCAGCCGGTGCAGCTGGGCGAACTCTCCCTGGACGTGTCCGTCTGCGCGGGCCTGGCCGCCGGCCCCGTGACGGACCCGCTGGAGCTCATGCGCCGGGCCGACGTCGCCTTCGCCGACGCCCGGACCCACCGGACGGGGCTGGTCGTCTACTCCCCCGCCATCGACACCTTCGACGCCGACCGGCTGGTGCTGCACGGTGAGCTGCGCCGGGCCGTCGCGGCCGGTGAACTGCGGCTGCACTACCAGCCGCAGGTCTGCCTGCGCACCGGCCGGGTGATCGGGGTCGAGGGCCTCGTCCGCTGGGAGCACCCGCGCCGGGGTCTGCTGCTGCCCGGGTCGTTCATCGACCTGGCCGAGCAGACCGGGCTGATCCGGGAGCTCACCGACGCGGTCCTGGTGCAGGCCCTCGCGGACAGCCGCGCCTGGGCCGACGCCGGTCGGCCGTTGCGGGTCGCGGTCAACCTCTCCGCGCGCAGCCTCGGTGACCTCGAGCTGCCCGGCCACGTCGCCGCCCTGCTGCGCGATGCCGGGGTGGCCCCGGGGGCACTGGAGCTGGAGATCACCGAGACCGCCGTGATGGAGGACCCGGCCCGGGCGAGGGAGGTGCTCCGCCAGCTGCGGCTGCTGGGCGTCGGCCTGTCCGTGGACGACTTCGGCACCGGGCACGCCTCGCTGGCCTACCTGTCGCAGCTGCCGGTGCAGACGCTCAAGGTCGACCGCTCGTTCGTGATGGGCATGCTCACCGACGCCGGCTCGCGCACGATCGTGAAGGCGATCATCGGGCTGGCGCACGACCTGGGCCTGCGGGTGGTCGCCGAGGGGGTGGAGAGCGTCGCCACCTGGCGGGAGCTCACCGCCCTGCGGTGCGACGAGATCCAGGGCTTCTGGCTGGGCGGCGCCATCCCGTCCGCGGAGCTGCCGGCGCTGGTGGCCGCGGTGGAGCAGCGCCTGCGGGAGCACAGCGCCCGCGCCTGAGCCGGCGTGCACACTGGCCGGGTGGGAATCCTCCGCCGCACGACCCTCGCCCAGCTCGCCGACGCCCCGTTCACCTACCCCGAGGTGGGCGCCACCCGGGACGCCGAGCTGCCGGCCGGCTACCACCACGTGGACCGTCGCGAGCACCTCGGCTCGGGGCCCGTCGCGTTCGACCACGCCGCCGCGGCCGTGTTCCGCTGGGCCGCCCAGCGCGGTGCCGGCCTGCGGGTCCACGCCAGCGGCCCGGCCAGCGCCGTCGGCACCGTCGTGCTGATGACCGCCGGGTTGCGCCGGCTGGGCCTGGACGTCCCGTGCCGCGTCGTGTGGGTGGTCGACGAGCCCGATCGGCGCGGGTTCGCCTACGGCACGCTGCCCGGCCACCCGGAGAGCGGCGAGGAGAGCTTCGTCGTCACCCGGGACCCCGACGGCGAGGTCCACTACGAGCTGCGCGCCTTCTCCCGGCTGGCCACCCCGCTCGCCCGCCTCGGCGCCCCGGTCAGCAGCCGGGTGCAGGCACTGGCGCTGGACCGGTACGTGACGACGATGCGCCGCGCGGCGCGCGGCTGATCGTCAGGCCCCGGCCGCGGCGCGCTCGTCCTGGATCATCTGCTTGCTGCGGACCAGCCGGAGCAGGGTCACCACGAACAGGCCCCCGGCCATGTTGAGCAGGGTGGTGTACCAGAACCAGGCCAGCCAGTCGCCGTAGCCGAACGGCGCCCCGGCGTGCAGCGCGGCGAAGACGATCAGCGAGTCCAGGATCGAGTGGAACAGCTGGAGACCGGCGAGCACGAACGCCCCGGCGATCGCGGCGACGATCTTCGCCGGGTCGGACTCGGTGCCGTGCTGCATCCGGGTCATCAGCGTGATGGCGATCCCGGCCAGGAAGGCCAGTGACGCCGACTGGAGGTCCAGCGGGGCGTCGACGAAGTGGACGGCGCTCTCGATCGCCGTGGCCCGGAGGTCGGGGAACGCCCGCACGACGAGCCACATGAACATCCACCCGCCGAGCAGGTTCGTCAGCAGGGTGCCGCTCCACAGCTTGCCCAGCTGCGCGAGGCTGGCCCGGCCGGCGGCCACCGCGGTCACCGGCACGAGGAAGCCCTCGGTGAACAGCTCGCTGCGGGCCAGCAGCAGGGCGATGAAGCCGACGGAAAAGGCGAGCCCGGCCAGCAGGTGGCTGCCCGTCTCCGCGTAGACGGCGAACAGCAGCAGCACGCCGGTGGCCACCTCGAGCCCGCCGGCGAAGCCGGTGGTGAGCACCTCGCGCCAGCTGCGGTGCAGGCGCTGGGCGCCGTCGCTGACGATGGCGTCGAACGCCTCCTGCAGTTCGTCCTCGGTGGGGCCCGGCGTCTCGCCGAGCTCCTCCCGGGCGTCCTCCTCGCGGATGGCCACGGTCGTTCCTCCTGCCCGATGGCCGGGCGGGGCGCGCCGCGGTCCGGCCGCGCACTACCCGCTGGGGCGCGGCGCACACCCCGCTGGGGACCGGCACACACCCGCTACACGTCGCGGCGGACCAGCAGGAGCGCCGCCAGGAACCACACGGCACCTGCCCAGGCGGCCGTGACGGCCAACCCGACCGGCCACCCCGGACCGTCGGCCAGGAAGGGCACCCCGCCGACCCCGAGCACCGGCAGCGCCTGCGCCAGCGAGGCGGCGAGGTCGCCGAACAGCGGGAGCCCGAACACCGGTCCTCGGCCGACGGCGTGGTGGCCGCCGCCAGCCAGCCGAACCCGACCGCGAGGAGCGCGTACACCGCCACCGCTCAGGTGGAGCGCAGCGACCCGAGCGTGGTCCATTCACTGCGCAGCAGCCCGGTCATCGCCCACGGGCCCGGTACTCGACGTCGGCCCCGGTGAGCGCGTAGTACGCCGCCTCCAGCGACGTCGTCGTCCGGGCCAGCTCGGTGCAGGGAACACCCAGCACGGTGGCCGCGCCCGCGGTGGGCCGGGTCAGCCCGAGCACGCAGCGCATCGTCGTCGTCTTCCCCGACCCGTTCGGCCCCAGGAAGCCGGTGACCCGGCCGGGTTCGACCCGGGCGGTGAGGTCCTCGACCGCGGTGCGCGCCCGGTAGCGCTTGGTGAGCCCGGTGAGCTCGATCACCGCGTCACCTCACCAGACCGGCCCGCGCGGGCGACGGCGGACACGCGAGGGCACCCCACCCCGGCGGACGGCGCCGAGCCGTTTCCGGCGCCCGGCGGGCCGGGTAGACGGAGGGCAACGACCACCGCAGCACGCTCGACAGCAGGAGAACCACGTGCCCCCGAAGCGCAAGCCCGACCAGTCCGCCCCGAAGACGGTCAGCGCCACCGGCGTCGGCTACACCGGCCCGGAGGAGGGCCGCGACCCGCGCGCCCAGGCCGGGGAGTTCGTGACCTCGCCCATGGGCGTCCGCCTCCCCGACACCGACCACTCGCTCAAGGCCGGCCGGCGCGGCCCGACCCTGCTGGAGGACTTCCACCTCCGGGAGAAGATCAACGCCTTCGACCACGAGCGCATCCCCGAGCGGGTGGTGCACGCCCGCGGTGCGGCCGCGCACGGCGTCTTCACCGCCTACGGCACCGCCGGGAACATCACCCGCGCCGCGGTGCTCGCGGAGAAGGACCTGCAGACCCCGGTGTTCGTCCGGTTCTCCACGGTGCTGGGCTCGCGCGGCTCGGCCGACACGGCCCGGGACACCCGCGGTTTCGCGGTGAAGTTCTACTCGAAGGAGGGGAACTGGGACCTGGTCGGCAACAACATGCCGGTGTTCTTCATCCAGGACGCGATCAAGTTCCCCGACATCATCCACGCCGGCAAGCCGAGCCCCAGCCGGGAGATCCCGCAGGCGCAGTCGGCGCACGACTCCTTCTGGGACTTCGTGACGCTGCACACCGAGGCCACCCACCACACGATCTGGAACATGAGCGATCGGGGCATCCCGCGCTCGTTCCGGATGATGGAGGGCTTCGGGGTGCACACCTTCCGCCTGGTGAACGAGGCCCGGGACACGGTGCTGGTGCAGTTCAAGTGGACCCCGAAGCTCGGCGTGCACTCCCTCACCTGGGAGGAGGCGCAACTGGCGATGGGCGCCGACCCGGACTTCCACCGCCGCGACCTCGCCGACGCCATCGAGGCCGGCGCCTTCCCGGAGTGGGAGCTGGGCGTGCAGGTCTTCCCGGACAACGACGAGCAGATGTACGAGGGCATCGACCTGCTCGACCCGACGAAGATCGTCCCGGAGGAGATGGTCCCGGTCCAGCCGATCGGGAAGCTGGTGCTCAACGCCAACCCCACGAACTACTTCGCCGAGACCGAGCAGGTCGCGTTCAACACCGGCCACGTGGTCCCGGGCATCGAGTTCACCAACGACCCGCTGCTGCAGGGGCGCAACTTCTCCTACCTGGACACCCAGCTCACCCGGCTCGGCGGGCCGAACTGGCGGCAGATCCCGATCAACCGCCCGCACGCGCCGGTGAACGACAACCACCGCGACGGCTTCATGCAGCAGGGCATCCCGGAGGGCGACGCCCCCTACCTGCCCAACTGGGTGGACGGCGGCGAGCCGGTGCCGGCCGACTGGGAGCACGGCGGCTACGTGAACGTGCCCCGGCACGTCGAGGGTGACGTCGTCCGGGAGAGCCAGTCCTCCTTCGAGGACCACTTCTCCCAGGCCGCGATGTTCTACGCCAGCCTGTCCCACCCCGAGCAGGTGCACGTCACCGAGGCCTACGCCTTCGAGCTGGGCAAGGTCTACGAGAAGGAGATCAAGGAGCGGGCGCTCACCGTGCTCGCCAAGATCGACACCGAGCTGTGCCGGGCGGTCGCCGCCGGTCTCGGCCTGCCGGCGCCGGAGCCCGATCTCGTCGACCACCTCGACCCGTCACCGGCGCTGGCGCAGGTCACCGGGGAGACGTACCCGGTCGACGGCCGGCAGGTCGCCGTCATCGCCGGGCCGGACGCCGACCTGGCCGGCATCGCCGCCTTCCGCGAGGCGGTCGAGAGCGCCGGGGCCCAGGTCAAGGTGCTCGCCCCGGTCGGCGGCGAGCTCGGCTCCGGGGCGGACGCGCAGGTCGTGGAGCGCACCTACGTGACCGCCCGCTCCATCGAGTTCGACGCGGTCGTCGTCGCCGACGGCGCGCCGAAGGAGAAGGACATCAAGGCGGTCGTGCTGCTGCACGAGGCCTTCCGCCAGCTCAAGGCGTTCGGCACCTGGGGCGATGGCGCCGAGGTGCTCACCGCCGCCGGCATCGACACCACCGGTCCCGGCGTCCTCGCCGCCGACAGCGGTGCTGCGCTCGCGGCGGACCTGGTCGCCGCACTGGGCCAGCACAAGGTGTGGGACCGCGCGCCGCTGGTGACCTCCTCCGCGGTGCCGCCGGCGGCCTGACCCACGGCGTGCAGCGGCCCCGGGGTGCGGACGCACCCCGGGGCCGCTGGACACCGGTCGAGGCTGGCTCAGCGCGCCGGCTGCTCCAGCGCCGAGGGGCCGAACCGCTCCAGCCGGATCGCCGACGGCGCCACGCCCATGCCGACCAGCAGCTGGCCGGCGGCCTCGGCGAAGGCGGCGGAGCCGCACACGTACGCGGTCTGCCCCGGCTCCCACAACGGCAGCAGGTCCATCGCGGTCATCCGGGCGGCCGGGCGGATGCCGTGCGCCTCCCGGGTGGTCACGATCAGCGCGCCGGCCGCGGCGAGCTCCTCGGCGTAGGGCAGCTCGGCCAACGTGCGCGCCGAGACCGCCACCCGCAGCAGGTCCAGCCGTCCGATGTCCCGGGCGTGCCGCACCATCGCCACCAGCGGCACGACGCCGCTGCCTCCGCCGACCAGCAGTGCCGGGCTGGTGCCGTCCCAGACGAACCAGCCCCCGATCGGGCCGCGGACCTCCAGCTCGTCACCCGGCTCGACGACGTCGGCGAGGTAGGTGGAGACCTCGCCGTCGTCCAGGCGCTCCACGAACAGCTCCACCAGCGGGTCACCCGGAGCCGAGGCCACCGAGTAGGACCGCTGCGCGGTGTATCCGTCCTCGGCGGTCAGCCGGACGACGTAGTGCTGACCGGGCAGGTGGTCGACCCGGTCGTGGACGTCCAGCCGCAGCTCCACCGAGCGGGCGATCGGCCGGCGCAGCCCGGCGACGGTCGCGGTGGTCCACCCACCCGCCGGCGCAGACGGGGTCACCAGGGCCGGCGGCTCGACCGGCTGCGGTCCCGCTCCGGGCGGCGTCGCCGGGTCCGGCAGGACGGCGTCGGCCTCAGTCACCCTGGTACCGCTGCTGCTTCCAGGGGTCGCCCCGGTCGTGGTAGCCGTTCTGCTCCCAGAAGCCGGGCTGGTCGCGCTTGAGCAGCGTGATCTTGCTGATCCACTTGGCGCTCTTCCAGAAGTACAGGTGCGGCACCAGCATGCGCACCGGGCCGCCGTGCTCGATCGGCAGCGGCTGCCCCTCGTACTCCCACACCAGCCAGGCCTTGCCGCCGGTGACGTCCTCGAGCGGCAGGTTGGTCGTGTAGCCGGTCTTCGCCGTCGCCATCACGAACCGCCCCTCGGCGGTCGGCTTGGCGACCTCCAGCAGCGAGTCGACGCTGACGCCGGCGAAGTGGGTGTCGAACTTCGACCAGGTGGTGACGCAGTGGATGTCACCGCTGTAGGCCGAGGCGGGCAGCGCGTGCGCCTCGTCCCAGGTCCAGGTCGTGGGGTTCTCGACCTCGCCGTCGACGGTGATCGTCCAGGTCTCCGGGGCGATCCGCGGCGTGGGCTCGGCGGTCAGCACCGGCCAGTCACCGCCGGCGTCGTACTGGCCGGGTGGGAGCCGCGGGTCACTGGGGCCGCGGCGGCGGCCGAGGAAGCCGCGAGTGGGTCCAGGCACGTCCGAGGTTCCTCTCTGACCGGCCCTGGCGGGCGGCGGCGGGGCTGTCCGGCGGAGATCATCCTCCTCCTCGGGGCCCGGTGTCTCCCGAGGGGCCGAGGTGAGGGTCGCCTTACATGAGCCGTGTCACGGCGGGTTCACCTGGGTGTCACGTGGGCACAGGGAATACCTTGGGTGACGTGGCGACGACGACGACGCAGCAGGCTCCGCCGAGGGCCCCGAAGACCGGCCGGTTCAGCAACTCGGTCGTCAAGAAGACGGTGATGGCGGTCAGCGGGATCATCATGATCCTGTACTTGGTCGCGCACATGATCGGCAACCTGAAGGCGTTCTCGGGCCCCGAGTCCTTCAACAGCTACTCCGGGTGGATCCGCACCATCGGTGAGCCGGCCCTGCCGGCCCAGACGGCG
Source organism: Modestobacter roseus (assembly GCF_007994135.1). NCBI lineage: Bacteria > Bacillati > Actinomycetota > Actinomycetes > Geodermatophilales > Geodermatophilaceae > Modestobacter > Modestobacter roseus. The sequence goes on along the minus strand of NZ_VLKF01000001.1, from coordinate 168,719 downwards.
CTCTGGATCATCCGGCTCGTGCTGCTGGTGGCCGTGGTCGCGCACTTCTGGGCGGCCATCTCGCTGTGGCGCCAGGCCAAGCGCGCCCGTCCGGTGCCCTACGCGACGAAGAAGCGCGTCCAGCAGAGCTTCGCCTCGCGCACCGTCCGCTGGGGCGGGGTGATCCTGGCGCTGTTCATCATCTGGCACATCCTCGACCTCACCCTGGGCGCGGTGAACCCCGAGGGCCACGACAGCACGCCCTACGAGCGGCTGGTCGCCAGCTTCTCCAACATCCCGGTGACCGCGTTCTACGTGGTCTCGATGCTGCTGCTGGGCCTCCACCTGCGGCACGGCATCTTCGCCGCCACCCAGACCCTGGGCCAGACCAACAAGCGGCGTGAGCGCGCGGTCAACGCGTTCGCCTACGTCGTCGCCACCGTGCTGACCGTGGGCTTCCTGCTCGTCCCGCTGTCCGTCGCCTTCGGCCTGATCGACTGAGAGAGAAGGACACCTGCGATGCCTCTCGAGCTCTTCACCGTCGGCGAGCCGATCGCCGACACCAAGGCACCCCGCGACGTCCCCATCGCCCAGCGGTGGGAGGAGCGGAAGTTCCGTGCCCGGCTGGTCAACCCGGCCAACCGCCGGCGGTTGTCGGTCATCGTCGTCGGCACCGGCCTGGCCGGCGGCTCGGCCGCGGCGACCCTCGCCGAGGCCGGCTACCGGGTCAAGAACTTCTGGTTCCAGGACAGCCCCCGCCGCGCCCACTCGGTCGCCGCGCAGGGCGGGATCAACGCCGCGAAGAACTACCGCAACGACGGCGACAGCGTGCACCGGCTGTTCTACGACACGGTGAAGGGCGGCGACTTCCGCTCCCGCGAGGACAACGTGCACCGCCTCGCCGAGGTGAGCACCAACATCATCGACCAGTGCGTCGCCCAGGGCGTGCCCTTCGCCCGCGAGTACGGCGGCCTGCTGGACAACCGCTCCTTCGGTGGCGCGCAGGTGTCGCGCACCTTCTACGCCCGCGGCCAGACCGGCCAGCAGCTGCTGTACGGCGCCTACCAGGCGCTGGAGCGGCAGATCGGGCTGGGCAACATCGAGCAGCACCCGCGCACCGAGATGCTCGACCTGATCGTCGTCGACGGGCGCGCCCGGGGCATCGTCGTCCGGCACCTGATCACCGGTGAGATCACCTCGCACATGGCCGACGTCGTCGTGCTCGCCTCCGGCGGGTACAGCAACGTCTTCTACCTGTCGACGAACGCCAAGGGCTCCAACGTCACGGCGGCCTGGCGCGCGCACAAGAAGGGCGCGCTGTTCGCCAACCCCTGCTACACCCAGATCCACCCGACCTGCATCCCGGTCAGCGGCGACTACCAGTCGAAGCTGACGCTGATGAGCGAGTCGCTGCGCAACGACGGCCGCGTCTGGGTGCCCAAGGAGCGCGGCGACACCCGCGACCCGCGGCAGATCCCCGAGGACGAGCGCGACTACTACCTCGAGCGCATCTACCCGGCGTTCGGCAACCTGGTGCCCCGCGACATCGCCTCGCGCCAGGCGAAGAACGTCTGCGACGAGGGCCGCGGCGTGGGCCCGAACGGGCTGGGCGTCTACCTGGACTTCTCCGACTCGATCCAGCGGCTGGGCCGCAAGGCGATCGAGGCCAAGTACGGGAACCTCTTCGACATGTACAACCGGATCACCGGGGAGGACGCGTACGAGACCGGCATGCGCATCTACCCGGCGGTCCACTACACGATGGGCGGGCTCTGGGTCGACTACGACCTGCAGTCCACGATCCCGGGTTTGTTCGTGATCGGTGAGGCCAACTTCTCCGACCACGGCGCGAACCGGCTGGGTGCCAGCGCCCTGATGCAGGGCCTGGCCGACGGCTACTTCGTGCTGCCGAACACGATCAACGACTACCTCGCCGACGGCCCGTTCCCGAAGGTCGACACGACCCACCCGGCGGTGGTCGAGGCGGAGCAGGGCGTCCGCGCCCAGACCGAGAAGCTGCTGTCGATCAACGGCACCCGCACGGTCGCCTCGTTCCACCGTGAGCTGGGCAAGCTCATGTGGGACCTGTGCGGGATGGAGCGCTCGGAGGAGAGCCTGCGCAAGGCGCTGGACCGGATCCCGGAGATCCGCCAGGAGTTCTGGACCAACGTCAAGGTCTCCGGCGAGCAGGGCATCTTCAACCAGAACCTCGAGCACGCCGGCCGGGTCGCCGACTTCATCGAGCTCGCCGAGCTGATGTGCGTCGACGCGCTGCACCGCAACGAGAGCTGCGGCGGCCACTTCCGGGCCGAGAGCCAGACGCCTGAGGGTGAGGCGCTGCGCGACGACGAGAACTTCGCCTACGTCGCCGCGTGGGAGTACACCCCGGAGGGCGTGCCGCCCGTGCTGCACCGCGAGGCCCTCGAGTACGAAGTCGTCCACCTCGCACAGCGGAGCTACAAGTGACCACCACCGAGCCACGCATGATGAGCCTGACCCTGCGCATCTGGCGCCAGCGGGACCGGACGCAGAAGGGCAAGATGGTGACCTACCACGTCACCGACGTCTCGCCCGACATGTCCTTCCTCGAGATGCTCGACGTGCTGAACGAGAAGCTGATCCTCGACGGCGACGACCCGGTGGCGTTCGACCACGACTGCCGCGAGGGCATCTGCGGGTCCTGCGGCCTGATGATCAACGGCATCGCCCACGGCCCGGAGCAGGCGACCGTCTGCCAGCTGCACATGCGGTCGTTCAACGACGGCGACGTGCTGGACATCGAGCCGTGGCGCTCCGGGGGCTTCCCGGTGGTCAAGGATCTCGCGGTCGACCGTTCGGCCTTCGACCGGATCATCTCCGCGGGTGGCTTCATCAGCGTCCCGACCGGCACCGCGCCCGACGCGCACGCCATGCCGGTGCCGAAGAAGGACTCCGACGCGGCGTTCGACGCGGCGACCTGCATCGGCTGCGGCGCCTGCGTCGCCGCCTGCCCGAACGGCTCGGCGATGCTGTTCACCGCCGCCAAGGTCGCCCACCTCGGCCTGCTCCCCCAGGGGCAGCCGGAGCGGGACGCCCGGGTGCTGAAGATGGTGGCGCAGCAGGACGCCGAGGACTTCGGCGGCTGCAGCAACATCGGCGAGTGCTCCGCGGTCTGCCCGAAGGGCATCTCGATGGAGACCATCTCCCGGCTCAACCACGACCTGCTCGGCGCACTCCGCGCCGGAGGCGTGCCGGCCAGCTGAGCGCCGGAGGCGTGCCGGCCAGCTGAGCGACCGATCCGGCCGAACGGGCCGGCACCCCCACCGGGGTGCCGGCCCGTTCGTCGTCCGTGGGACGCGAGATCTGCGATCTCGGGCTTTAGGAGCCGCCTTGGCCCCGAGTTCGCAGATCTCGCGTCGCTGGTCAGGCGGCGGCGTCCTCCCGCCGCGCGACCAGGGTCAGCAGGTGCGGGGCCAGCGCATCGGCGACCAGCGCGTAGCCCGCCGAGGAAGGGTGGAACCGGTCGGCGGAGAACAGCCGTGGATCGGCGGCGAACCGGGCGGACAGCGCCGGCGCCACCGGGGCCACCGCCCCACCGGCCGCCTCGGCGGCCGCGGTCTGCCGGCTGCGCACCTGGTCGCAGACGGCCGCCACCACCGACCGGAGCGCCGGCGGCACCCAGGCGACCGCGGAGAGGTCCGGGGTCGGGACGACGAGCACGTCGGTGCCGCGCCGGCGCAGCTGGGTGACCGCCGCGCCGAGGGCCGCGGCGCCCTGCGCGGGCGACACCTGCCGGGTCAGGTCGTTCGCGCCGACCACCAGCAGCGCGACGTCGGCGTCCTGCGGTGCGCGGCGCACCTGGGCGTCGAGGTCGAGCGAGGTCGCCCCGGGGACGGCGACCACGGTGCGGCGCACCGCACGGCCGGCGGCCTCGAGGGCACGGGTGAGCCGGGCGCCGAGCGTGTCCGCCGACGAGGCGGCGCCGGTGCCGAACGCCAGGGAGTCGCCGAGGACCAGCAGGTGCAGCGTCACGACCGGTACAACGGCGCAGCACCCGCCCCTGTTGCGTGAGCTGCGGCTCCTCCCGGGCGCGGGTCCCCGGCCGGCGTCAGCCGCCCTGGGCGAAGAGCTCGGCGGCCATCCCGTCGTCGATGAACGGGTACTTGACCTTGAACTGCGCCAGCGCGTCGGGGACGGAGAGCACGTGGGTCTCCCGCCGGCCGGCGGCGTCCACGGTCTGCACCGTGACCATGTCGCCGTTGATGGGCACCCAGTGGGTCTCGGCGTAGTCGGTGAAGACGTTCACCGGCCCATCCTCCCCCGAGCCGCCGGGGCCCGGGGGAGGACGGTGCGGTGCGGGGAGGTCAGGCCGCCTTGCCGGTCATCCCGTGCGGGTCGATCACGTACTTCTTCGCCGCGCCGGAGTCGAAGTCCTGGTAGCCCTGCGGCGCCTCGTCCAGCGAGATGGCCGTGGCGTTCACCGCCTTCGCGATCTGCACCTTGTCGTGCAGGATCGCCTTCATCAGCCCGAGGTTGTAGCGCATCACCGGGCACTGGCCGGTGGTGAACGACAGGGACTTCGCCCAGCCGGTGCCCAGGCTCAGCGACAGCGAGCCCACCTTGGCCGCCTCGTCGATGCCCCCGGGGTCACCGGTGACGTAGAGCCCAGGGATGCCGATGGCCCCGCCGGCCGCGGTGACCTCCATCAGCGAGTTCAGCACCGTGGCCGGCGCCTCCTTGGTCGACCCCTCGCCGTGCCCGCGGGCCTCGAAACCGACCGCGTCGACTGCGGCGTCCACCTGCGGCTCACCCAGGAGCTGCTCGATCTGGTCCTTCGGGTCGCCCTTGCTGACGTCGATGGTCTCGCAGCCGAAGCTGCGGGCCTGCGCCAGCCGCTGCTCCACGAGGTCGGCGACGATCACCACCGACGCGCCCAGCAGCTGCGCGCCGGCGGCCGCCGCCAGCCCGACCGGGCCGGCCCCGGCGATGTAGACCGTCGAGCCCGGCTTCACCCCGGCGGTGACGGCACCGTGGAAGCCGGTCGGGAAGATGTCCGAGAGCATGGTCAGGTCCATGATCTTCTCCATGGCCTGGTCCTTGTCCGGGAACTTCAGCAGGTTCCAGTCGGCGTAGGGCACCGTCACGTACTCGGCCTGCCCGCCGACCCAGCCGCCCATGTCCACATAGCCGTAGGCCGCACCCGGGCGGGCCGGGTTCACGTTCAGGCAGATCCCGGTCTTGCCCTCCTTGCAGTTCCGGCAGCGCCCGCAGGCGATGTTGAACGGTACGGAGCAGAGGTCGCCGACCTCGATGAACTCGACGTCGGACCCCTTCTCCACGACCTCGCCGAGGATCTCGTGACCCAGCACCAGGTTGGGCGGCGCCGTCGTCCGGCCGCGGACCATGTGCTGGTCGCTGCCGCAGATGTTGCTCGTGACGACCTTGAGGATCACCCCGTGGTTCAGCTTGCGTCCCACGTTCGCCGGGTTGACCCCGGGCCCGTCCTGCAGCTCCAGCTTCGGGTAGTCGATGGTCTGGACCTCGACCTTGCCCGGTTCGATGTACGCAACGCCTCTGTTGCCGGCCATCTGATGGCTCCTTCTGCTCGGGGACCGTGCTGCGCGTCGCCCGCCCACCCCGGCACCGTGCACCGGCCGGCGGGCCACGCCTCCGATGGTGCTCCTGTCCGGCCGTCGGGGCAGCACTTCGCATCGCGGCTCGTGCACGTGACACGCCCGCCCGGGACCTGCGGCCCGGGTCGGAGGTCCCGATCTGGAACGGCGCGCAGCGGGGCATTGTGCTGGGACGGCGATCACACCACCCTGTTCCCGTCCAACCCACCGCAGTGTTGGAGGGACCGTGTCCGAGCCCGTGAAGCAACGCACGCTGGCGGCCGAGCTGGCCGCCGAGTTCGCCGGGACGTTCATCCTGATCCTGTTCGGGGTCGGCGTCGTCGCCCAGGTGGTGGCCGGCGGCCTCGGCGACCACGACAGCATCGCCTGGGCCTGGGGCCTGGGCGTCACCCTGGGCGTTTACACCGCCGCGCGGATCAGCGGCGCGCACATCAACCCCGCGGTCACCCTCGCCCTGGCGGTGTTCCGCGACTTCCCCTGGCGCAAGGTGGCGCCGTACGCGCTGGCCCAGACGCTGGGGGCGATGGCCGCCGCCGCCCTGGTCCGGTGGAACTACACCGAGGTCATCGCCGCCATCGACCCCGACCACACCATCGCCACCCAGGGCATCTTCTCGACCCTGCCGGGCAACGGCGCCCTGCCGGTGGGCACCTGGGGTGCGTTCCGCGACCAGATCATCGGGACGGCGATCCTGCTGTTCCTGGTGCTGGCCGTGACCGACCTGCGCAACACCGCGCCGGGGGTCAACCTGGGCCCGTTCGTGATCGGCCTGATCGTCGTCGCGATCGGCATGGCCTGGGGCACCAACGCCGGCTACGCGATCAACCCCGCCCGCGACTTCGGTCCGCGGTTGGTCTCCTACCTGACCGGCTACGGCGGGGCGTGGCGAGATCAGAACGGCGACTTCTACTGGTGGGTGCCGATCGTGGGCCCGCTGATCGGCGCCGTCGTCGGTGCCCTGCTCTACGAGCTGCTGGTGGGCCGGCGGCTGCCGGTGGAGGACGAGCCGGAGGCCGGCCGGACCCCCATCGAGCCCGACTCCGCACCCACCGGGGACGGTCGCGCCCCGCTCCCCCGCACCACCGTCGAGCAGGACCGGCCGACGAGCGAGGCGCGCGGACGCCCCCGCGCCGCCGACACACCCTGACCACCACCTCGGAGGAGAACCGTGAAGAAGCTCATCAACGACCCCGCCGACGTCGTCGCCGAGTCCCTGCGCGGCCTGGCGATCGCCCATCCCGAGCTGCGGGTCGACCACCCCAACCGGGTGGTCTTCCGCGGCGACGCCCCGGTGCGCGGGAAGGTCGGCATCGTCTCCGGGGGCGGCTCCGGTCACGAGCCGATGCACGGCGGGTTCGTGGGGGTCGGCATGCTCGACGCCGCCTGCGCCGGGGAGGTGTTCACCTCCCCGGTGCCCGACCAGATGGTCGCCGCGACCACCGGCGTCGACGGTGGCGCCGGGGTGCTGCACCTGGTGAAGAACTACACCGGGGACGTGATGAACTTCGAGATGGCGGCCGAGCTGGTGGCTGCCGAGTCGGGCACCGAGGTGGTCTCGGTGGTGGTCGACGACGACGTCGCCGTGCAGGACAGCCTCTACACCGCCGGCCGGCGGGGCGTGGGCGCCACCGTGCTCGCCGAGAAGATCGCCGGGGCCGCTGCCGAGCAGGGGCGACCGCTGACCGAGGTGGCCGAACTGGCCCGGACGGTGAACGCCCGCAGCCGCAGCATGGGCGTGGCGCTCACCTCCTGCACGGTGCCCAGCGCGGGGACGCCGACCTTCGACCTGCCCGAGGGAGAGATGGAGGTCGGGATCGGCATCCACGGGGAACCCGGACGCCGCCGGGTACCGGTGGCGCCGGCCCGTGAGGTCGCCGAGATGCTGCTGGAACCGGTGCTGGCCGACCTGGACTACACCGGCGGGGACGGTGCGCTGGTGTTCCTCAACGGCATGGGCGGCACGCCGCTGATCGAGCTGTACCTGATGTTCGGCGAGGTGGTGCAGGTGCTGGAGAAGGCCGGGGTGCAGGTGGCCCGGTCGCTCGTGGGCTCCTACATGACCAGCCTGGAGATGGCCGGCTGCTCGGTGACGCTGCTCCGGGTGGACGACGACCTGCTGCGGCTGTGGGACGCACCCGTGCGCACCCCCGCGCTGCGGTGGGGAGTGTGAGGGTGGCCGACGAGATCTCCGTCGACGCCCTGCAGGCGTGGCTGCGGGCCTTCGCCGGCGCCGTCGCCGAGAACCGGGACCAGCTGACCAAGCTGGACCAGGCGATCGGCGACGGCGACCACGGCACGAACATGGACCGGGGCATGTCCGCGGTGGTGGCCGCGCTGGACGACGCCCCGCCCGCCGACGCCGCGGCCCTGTTCAAGCAGGTCGGCACCACGCTGGTGAGCAAGGTCGGCGGCGCCAGCGGCCCGCTGTACGGCACGTTCTTCCTCCGGCTGGCCGGCGCGGGCGGCGCCGGCCCGTGGGACGCGGAGACGTTCGCCCGGGCGCTGCGTGCCGGGCTCGACGGCGTCGTGGCGCGGGGCAAGGCCGAGGCCGGGGACAAGACGATGCTCGATGCGCTGATCCCGGCCTGCGACGCCCTCGACGCCGCGCTCGCCGCGGGCCAGCCGCTGGGCGAGGCGCTCACCGCGGCGGCGGATGCCGCCCGGGACGGACGGGACGCGACCGTACCGATGCTCGCCCGCAAGGGCCGGGCCAGCTACCTCGGCGAGCGCAGCATCGGCCATCAGGACCCCGGGGCCACCTCGACCAGCCTGCTGGTCGAGACCGCGGCCGCCGAACTGGGCTGAGCGGCGATGGCGCAGGTGGGGCTGGTCGTGGTCTCGCACAGCCGGCCGCTGGCCGAGGCCGCGATCACGCTCGCCCGGGAGATGGTCACCGCCCAGGACGTCCGGATCGAGGTCGCGGCCGGCACCGACGACGGCGGGCTCGGCACCGATGCGGTGGCGATCTCCGAGGCGCTGACCGCTGCCGACCGCGGTGACGGCGTGGTGGTGCTGATGGACCTGGGCAGCGCGGTGCTCTCGGCCGAGACGGCGCTGGAACTGGTCGACGACGCGCTGCGCGAGCGGGTGGTGCTCTCCCCCGGCCCCCTGGTCGAGGGGCTGGTCGGCGCCGCGGTGGTGGCCGCTGGAGGCGGTGCCCGGGAGGCGGTCGCCGCCGAGGCCGCGCGCGGGCTGGCGCCGAAGGAGGCGCACCTGGGCTGAGCCGACCGCGACGGCGACGGGTTGCTTGTGGCAACTCAGTTCCTCGCCAGCCCCTCAAGCACCTCCGGCACCACGCCGATCAGGTGGTCAGGTCACCCGGACGGGTGAACGGACCAGCTGAGGAGCGCGATCGTGAGCACGCAGGTGTCGGCCGGACGTCGGGTCGGAGCACGGCTGGCGCACCGCGCGGCGGCCGTCGTCACCGCCGTCGCCGTCGCCCTGGTGGTCGCGCCGGGGGTCGCCGCCGCGACGCCGGGCGCCCCCAGTGACGCCCAGTTGCAGGCCGCCGAGCAGGCCAGGGCCGACGCCGCCGGGCAGGTCGGCACCGCCGCCGCCCAGCTGGCCGGCGCGCAGGCCGACCTGGCCGCCGCGCAGGCGCAGTCGGCGATCGCGCTCGACACCTTCCAGGGCAAGCAGGCCGAGTACGAGACGGCGCAGGCCGCCGCCGAGACCGCCGCCGCCGCGGCCCGGCGGGCCGCCGAGGACCTCACCGCCGCCCGCGGCGCGGTGGCCGACTTCGCCCGGACGAGCTACCAGCAGGGCAGCACCTCCCCCGGCATCGCCGCGCTGCTGAGCGCCGGCGGCCCGGCGGAGGTGCTGGAGCGCGCCGCCCTGCTGGACGCCGCCGGGCTGCACCGGACCGACGTCCTTGCCGAGGTCACGGTGGCCGAGCAGCAGGCGACCGCCGCCGACGCCGCGGCCCGCGAGTCGCTGGCCCACGCCGAGGTGCTGCGCCAGGACGCCGCCGCGGCCCTGGCCGCCGCCGAGCAGATCGAGGCCGGCGCCCGTCAGCAGGCTGCGGCCTTCGCCGCCGAGCAGAGCCGGCTGCAGGCGCAGCTCGACTCCGCCCAGCAGACGCTGTCCGGCCTGCAGGGGGCGCGGGCCGCCGCCGAGGAGCGCCGGCGCCAGGAGGCCGCTGCCGCATCGAGCCGGGCGCAGGCCCAGCCGGTGCGTCAGCAGCTCAGCTCCGGCTCGTCCGCCGCGTCGGCCGGTCCCCGGGCCGGCGCCGGGTCCGCGTCGTCCGCGGAGACCGCGATCGACGCCGCCGAGCGGTACCTCGGCACCATCTACTCCTGGGGCGGCGGGTCGCTGTCCGGGCCGAGCGTCGGCTGGGGTGTGGACGCCGGCATCGTCGGCTTCGACTGCTCCGGCCTGACCCGCTACGCCTACGCCCAGGCCGGCATCAGCATCCCGCGCAACAGCCGGGCCCAGTACTCCGCGCTGCCGAAGGTCGCCCGGGCCGAGCTGCAGCGGGGGGACCTGGTCTTCTGGGCCACCGACACGAGCAACGCGGCGACCATCCACCACGTGGCGATCTACCTGGGTGACGGGCGGATCCTCGAAGCTCCGCAGAGCGGCTCGGTCATCCGGGTCACCTCGATGCGCTGGGGCGGCTTCATCGGTGGTGTCCGCCCCAGCGCCTGAGGCTCAGGCCGCGGGGTCCGCGACGGCCTCCGCGGTCAGCTCGACCGAGCGCAGCCGGCCCTCGGTGGTGGGCGACTGGTGGGCGACGATCAGCTCGTCGGCGTCGGCCTGCTTGCGGAACCGGTCGAGGAAGTCCCCGACCTGGGCCGGGGTGCCGACGGCGGTGTGGGTCAGCATCGAGCCCACGTGGTGGCCGGCGCCCTGCTCGAGGAGCAGGTCGGCCTCCTCGTCGGTCAGCGACCGACCGCGGCCGAACAGCCCGATCGCGAGGTTGCGGCGGACCGCCACCAGGTTCTGCTGGGCGGCCTCCTCGGTGTCGGCGGCGACCACGTTCACCCCCGCGATCACGTACGGCTCGGCCAGCTGCTCCGACGGCTTGAACTCCCGGCGGTAGGTGGCGACGGCGGCCTCCAGCGCCTGCGGGGCGAAGTGGCTGGCGAAGGCGTACGGCAGGCCCAGCGCCGCGGCGAGGTGTGCACCGAACAGCGAGGAGCCGAGGATGAACAGCGGCACGTCGGTGCCCTTGCCGGGGATCGCGTCGACGCCGGGCACCCGTGAGTTGCCGGTCAGGTAGGCCTGCAGCTCGAGCACGTCCTGCGGGAAGGTCTCCGCGGAGCCGGGGTCGCGCCGCAGGGCGTACATGGTGTTCTGGTCCGACCCCGGCGCCCGGCCCAGGCCCAGGTCGATGCGGTCGGGGTACATCGACGCGAGCGTGCCGAACTGCTCGGCGATCGTCAGCGGCGAGTGGTTGGGCAGCATGACGCCGCCGGCACCGAGCCGGATCGTGCTGGTGTGCGCGCCGACGTGGGAGATGAGCACGCTCGTGGCCGAGGAGGCGATCGTCGGCATGTTGTGGTGCTCGGCGTACCAGACCCGCCGGTAGCCGGTGGCCTCCGCACGCTGGGCGAGGGCGACGCTCGCCGCGATGCTGCTGCTCACGGTCTCCCCGCGGGCGATCGGGGCGAGGTCGAGGACGGACAGCGGGATGCGCATGGTGCAGGCCTTCCAGTCGGTTGCCCGGGACAACGCGCGGGGCGTGGACCTGCTTCCCGGCGGTCCGGTGCGCTGCCACACCGCCCCGGTGACCACCCCGGTACCCCTCCGACACCCGCCGCCCGGCCCGCCGGAGCCCGACCGCCTGGGCGCGGTGCTACGGGGCACGACCGTGGCGGTGGTCGCGATGGGTGCCTCCCGGGCGGTCCCCGACGCCGTGCCGCGCGCCGCCTTCGAGGGCGCACGGCCGATGACCGACGCCGAGCACGACGCCCGGGTGGATGCCGGAGCTGCTGGCTGACCAGCGCGGACGTGGCATCCGGGCGACGCGCCGTCCCGGTGGCCACGGGCGTCACACGCGTCGCGCGCCTCACCCGGCGACCATGATCAACGCCTTACAGTCCGCCTCGTGCCGGACCTTGGGATGACGACGCTCGCCGGAGCGCCGCTCGACGTCGAGTTCTTCCACCTGGGCGAGTGGTTCCCCGCAGCCCTGCTGGGCTGGCGCCACGACGCGTGGGGCCGCTGCGAGCTGCGCGTGCAGTTCGAGATCGGCGGCCTGCGGCGGGCCAGCTGGATGCCGCTGGCCGACGTCCGGCTCCCCCAGTGGCAGGCCGCCCGCTACGCCCCTCCCCCGGTCCCGCGGCACCGGACCGACGACGACCTGGTCGTCCCGATCCGCTACGACCACCGGTGGGACGCCCCGGCGCCGGCCGAGTGGGCGGTCCCCCAGCCGCGGACCGGCGAGCAGCGCTACAGCTGGGTCTGAGCCCTTTCCCCCACCGGCTCCCGGTGGCACCCTCGGGAGACCACGCCCCGGCCAGGAGCGCGCGTCTCGACGAGGAGCCGCCGTGTTGAGCCACAGCTGCTACAGCCAGGACCACATCGACGCGCGGCGGGCCGCCGTCGACGACCGGGTCGCCGCCTGGCGGCGGTTGTCGGCGGCCGTCGGCGACCACGCCGCCCTGGGCGAGTTCGAGCCGGTCTTCTTCACCGACCTGGTGCTGGTGCTGGAGGGCTGTTTCGTGCACCGGGGCCGCGACGTCGAGGGCGAGGACGGCAACGCGCTCACCGAGGTGCGGGTGCTCGCCGCGTCACTGCGCAGCGGCGGCCGGGTGCTCGCCGACCGGGAACTGCGCTACCACCCGGGGCACAGCGTGCTGGGCCACCACGTGGGCGACGAGATCGTCCTGCGCGAGGCCGACTTCGTCGCCCTGGCGAAGGCCTTCTTCGCCGAACTGGAGGCCCGCTACCTCTGAGCGACTCTGCAGGGCGACTCTGCAGGGCGACTCAGCGACTCTGCAGGGCGTCCAGGGCCACGGCCATCGAGGCCGCCACCCGGAAGTCCAGCCGCGGGTCGGGGACGGTGACCCGGTAGCGGTCGCGGACCGCCTTCTGCCGCTCGCTGACCAGCACCGGCTGCCCGGTCGCGGTGTCGGTGAAGTCGAAGTGGAAGACGAACGGCACCCACACGTCGCCCACCACCGGGAGGAACGTCCAGACCCGGCGGACGACGGCGAGCACCGGGCGCCGCTCCTGCCCGACCGCCTCGATGCCCGGCGCGGAGAGGTTCCAGGTCGAGCGCAGCAGGCTGGCGCCGAACTGCTTGCTGAACATGCCCAGCGGCTGGCCCTGTTCGTCGTACACGTCGTGCTCCGCCGCGACGTCCAGCCGCTGACGGGCCTTGAAGGAGAAGACCCGGCGCTTCTTGGACTCGTCGGCGAAGAAGACGACCTCCTCCTTGAGCTTCATCCGCTTCTGCTCGGCGAGGGCCATCAGCTGCCCCTCGGAGCCGTCCGGGTTCGCCGCCAGGACCTCGTAGCGGTTGACCATCATGGTGATCCGCTGCTTCACGAAGAAGGCGGGCACCACCATGGCGGCGGGCTGGTGCTGCGGGCTGGTCACGGCTGAGCGCTCCTGTCGGGGTTCGGACGACGGAGCGATCCTGCCCGACACACGGCCCGGTGGGGAGGCACCGCGCTACCGGGAGCTGTCGGCGTCCGGGGCCAGGTCGTCGAGCGGCACCGTGCGGTCGAGGACCCGGGCCGCGAGCTCATCGAGGGACGTCCCCTCCGCGTAGGCACGGGCCCGGAGCAGAGCCAGCGCGTCCGGGCTGGGCACGGCCAGGGCGGAGTTGACGAAGCCCATCGCCTGCCACACGGTGGAGCGCCGCGCCGCGGCCGGGGCGTCCAGCCACCCCGGTCCGTCGGACCGGCCCCTGCCCGTCTGGCTCTGCGCCTGGAGCACCGCGCCGATCTCACCGCTGACCACCAGGGCGTCCCGCAGGCTCAGCGAGCCGACGTCGTGCGGCGGGACGAGGTACAGGTCGAGAGCCCCGATGCCCCGGAGTTAGTCGCGCAGCGGGAGCGAGATCGTGCTCCGGATCCGCGTGCGGGCGACCAGGCTGTCGTAGAAGCCCGGCCACCGGGCACGGATCGCCGCCTCGTCGGCGAGCACGGGCTCGCCCGCGGCGTGGGCGGCCAGGCACGGCCCCTCGCCGGAGGTGAACTGCAGCCGCTCCGCCTCGGCCGACTCCGCGTCACTGGACCCCAGCGGCAACCGCCGGTCGGAGAGGAAGAAGAGGCAGATGCCGGCGCCGTCCACCGGCAGCACCCGGGCGCACGCCCGGGCGAGACGTTCCGGGAGCAGCTCCGCGTCGGGCAGCTCGGTCGCGGCCTCGGCGAGCGCACGGTGGAAGTTCTCGACGAGGGGCACGTGTCTCCGGCCGGTCGTGCGCCAGAGCGGCTGCCTGACGGTCTCCGCCGACGGTGCTCACCGGCTCCTGGTGACTGTCCCGATGGCGCCGCCGGGAAACCAGCGGCTCAGGTCGGAGGTGCCGACGGCGAGGTCGTGGTGGCCGGGGACGTGGTGGCCGGTGCCGTGGTGGCCGGGGACGTGGTGGCCGTGGGGTCCGCTCCGTCGTCCACGGCGACGACCGTGCAGCCGGCGAGGTCGTCACGCAGCCGCCCCTGCAGTGGCTGGAGACGCCGGACCACCTCGTCGAGGCGGGCGGCGTTGAGCGCCGCTGCCGCCTCGGCCAGGTCGTCGACGGTGGCGACGACGTCCTGGGCCCCGTTCACCGCCCGCAGGCAGTCGGCATTGACCACCACCTCGGCGGACTCGCCCACGGCCGGTGCGTCCGGCAGCCGGATGGTGACGTCCTGCGCGGGGTCGGCCGCGGCGGGGAGCGGGACGGGCGCCGACCCCTCGCCGACCAGGCCGACGAGCAGCCCGCCGGCGACGACGCCGCCCACGAAACCGGCGACGACCAGCCATCCGCGCACCGCCCGCCCCGGACCGCGTGCACCGTCCGGCGACGTTGCTCCGGCCCCGTCGTCGGGATCGGGGCCGGGGTCGGGGTCGGGCTCGGTGTCGGTCATGGTCGTCCTCCCACCGTCGGGCGGCGGTCCTCGACCGCCGGTAGCCTTCGACTGCTGAGCTCACCCGGTAGTACCGCGAGGCTGGAGGCCCCGGTGCCAGCCACGGCCGCCACCCGATCGTCCACCGGGCTGGCTGCCGCCGCCCGGCGGGTGACCGGGCCGGTGCGGCGGGGGTTCCGGAGAGCCGGCCGCGCCTACCGCGACGCGGTCGTCAAGGCCCGCTGGTTCGTGCTGGTGGGCTGGCTCGCACTGACCGTGGTGGTCTCGGCGCTCCTCCCCACGGCCGGCGGGGGCGGCGGAGCCGACATCGGCAACCTCCTGCCGGAGGGCAGCCCGGCCGCCGCCGTCCAGGAACGCTCCCTGGAGCTGTTCCGGGTGCCGGTGCTCTCCCAGGTCTCGGTCGTGGTGCACGACCCCGACGGGCTCAGCGTGCTGACCCAGGCCGACGTGGCGCTGTGGGCGGCGGCCCACACGCAGGCCTACCTGGACGGCGACGTGCCGCCCGGGCGCGGGCAGATCGTCGCGGCCGTCCCGGTGCCCACCTCGACGCCGGACACGGCCGTCACCTACCTGTACGTCTCGAACTACACGTCGCTGGAGCGGACCCGGGACCTGGCCCGCGAGTACGCCGCGCACTTCCACAACCAGGACTCGGTGCAGACCTTCGTCGCCGGCGTGCTGCCGGCCCAGGTCGCCCAGGCCGACCACCTGGAGTCGCGGCTGCACCTGTTCGAGGTGGCCACCCTGGTGCTGATCGCCGGCGTCGTCGGGCTGACCTTCCGTTCGGTGGTGGCCCCGCTCGTCGTGCTCGTGGCCGCCGGGCTCGGCTACCTGGTCGCCATCCGCAGCCTGGGGGTGCTCGCCGCCACGCTGGGCTTCGCGCTGCCCGACCAGCTGCAACCGCTGATCGCCGCGCTGCTGATCGGGGTGATCACCGACTACTGCGTGCTCTTCTTCGCCGGCCTCCGCCAGCAGCTGGACCGGGGGCTGCCGCGGCTGGACGCCACCCGGCGGGCGGTCACCGCCAACGCGCCGATCATCGCCGTCGCCGGGATCACCGTCGCGGCCGGCACCGCGGCGCTGCTCGCGGCGGACTTCCAGCTGTTCCAGGCGTTCGGGCCCGCGCTCTCGCTGACCGTCGTCATCGGGGTGCTGGTGTCGCTGACCCTGGTGCCGGCGTTGATGGCCATCCTCGGGGAACGGCTGTTCGGGCTGGGCACGCGGAGCCGCTCGCCCCGCCGGCCGACCCGGCGCGGCAACGGCCGGCTGCTGCGCATCGTCGTCTCCCGGAAGGGCGCGACGGTGGCGACCCTGCTCGCGACCGGGCTGCTCGTGCTGGCTGCGGCGCCGCTGCTGCAGATGCGCCTGGACCTCTCCTTCACCTCCGGCCTGCCGGCCGACGACCCGGTGCGGCAGGGCGCGGAGGTGCTCGCAGAGGCCGGTGTCCGCGGGGTCATCGCCCCCACGGAGGTGATCGTCGAGGGCGACGACGTCATCGAGCAGCGGCCGGCCCTGGAGCGGCTGCAGTCGGCCATCGCGGCCCAGCCCGGGGTGGCGGAGGTGCTCGGGCCGGCGCAGAACCCGCTGCCGGACAGCTACGGCGTCGTCTTCTCCGAGGACGGCGACGCCGCGCGGTTCGTCGTCGTGCTGGACAGCGACCCGCTGGGGGCGCCGGCGATCAGCGACCTGCGCGAGCTGAGCACCCGGCTGGACACGCTGGCCGCGGAGGCCGGCCTGGAGGACGCCGAGGCGGCGGTCACCGGGCAGACGGCGATCGCCGGCGAGCTGGCCGCGATCACCCGGGACAACCTGCGGACCACGCTGACGGCCGCGTTGCTGGTCGAGCTGCTGATCCTGATCGTCTACCTGCGCGCGCTGTGCGCCCCGGTGGTGCTGCTGGCGTGCAGCGCGCTGGGGGTGGCCGCCGCGCTCGGCCTCAGCGTGCTGGTGTTCCAGGTCCTCCTGGGCGACCCCGGGCTGGCGTTCTACGTCCCGTTCGCGACCGCCGTGCTGCTGCTCGCACTCGGCTCGGACTACAACGTGTTCGCCGTCGGCTCGATCTGGGAGGCCGCCGCCCGGCATCCGCTGAGCAAGGCGATCATGCTGGCGATGCCGAGCACGTCCCGGGCGATCAGCGCGGCCGGGCTGATCCTGGCGGCCACCTTCGCGATGGTCGCGATCATCCCGCTGCAGACGTTCCGGCAGATCGCCTTCACCATGGCCGTCGGCCTGCTCATCGACACGTTCCTGATCCGCCCGGTGCTCACCCCCGCCGTGCTCACCCTGCTGGGCCGGTCGGCGAGCTGGCCCAGCAGCCGGGTGCGCACCGCGTCGGTCGGGATCGAGGAGCTGCGCCGCACCGGGGTCGTCGGCGCCCGCAGCGGCGGACCCGAGGTGTTGCGGGACGAGTCGCTGGAAGCCCGGGTGCTGGCCGACGTGGACGACGAGGAGCGGCAGCCCGCCGGGGTCGAGGCGGGACCACGGTGACCGGCGCGAGCGCGACGGGGCGTGGCTCGGCCGGCCGGCGGGCGGGACCGGCCCGAGCGACCGTGCTGCTGGGCGTCGCGGTGGTGCTCGGCACCCTGCTGCTGCTGTGGGGCGCGGACCGGCTGGCCCGGTGGGGTGCGGAGTCGGTGCTGGCGCGTGGCATCCAGCAGGCCACCGGGGTGGCCGAACGGCCGACGGTCCAGGTGCACGGCACGTTCTTCCTCGCCCAGGCGGTGCAGGGCCGGTACGACGACGTCGAGGTCTCCCTGGACGTGGTCTCCTCCGGGCCGATGTCGGTCGACGCGGTGACCGCCCGGCTCAACGGGGTGCACGTGTCCTTCCACGACCTCCTCGTCCAGGACACCGCGCCGGTGTGGGTCGAGCGGTCGGTCACCGAGGCGTTCCTCGGCTACGACGACCTCAACCGCTACCTCGAGGTCACCGGGCGCCCGGTGACGGTCGGCGCCGCCCCGGGGGGCGAGGTGCGGCTGACCGGGACGGTCGGGCTCCTGGGCCGGCCGGTCTCCGCGTCCGCCCTCGCCGACGTCTCCCCCCGCGACGGGACGCTGGCCGTCTCACCCCGTGCCCTGGACACCGGGACACCCCTGGACGCCGCCGGCGAGGCCCTGCTCGGGCAGCGGTTCGAGTTCCTGGTGCCGCTCGACCTGTTGCCCTTCGGTCAGGAGCTCGCCGCGATCGAGACCACCGAGGACGGGCTGGTGCTGGGAGTCCGGGGTACCGACGTCGTCGTCCGGCCGTGACGTCGGGGGTCGGGTGGCGCAGGTCACGCTGGCATGACACTTTGACGACCGAGCCAGCGGTGTGATCTGGGTCACTTTAGGCTCGATCCATGACCACTCACCGAAGGCAGCCCTTCCGCCTGGCGTCCGGTCTCGCCGCCGCCGGCCTCCTCCTCGTCCCGCTGACCGGCTGCTCCGATCAATCGGTCGACGACGCCACGAGCGCGCTGGACACGGCCGCCGAGAGCCCCGCCGGCGAGGAGACGAGCGAGGCGACGGAGACCTCGGACTCGGCGACGCCCAGCGAGTCCGCCGACGCCACGAGTGCGCAGACCGGCGTCGACTGCTCGGGGAGCTCGTGCTCGGTCACGCTCGCCGGGGAGGGCGCGGAGGTCGACGTCTTCGGCACCACCGTGACGCTGGGCCAGCTGCAGGACGGGCGGGCCACGGTGGGCGTCGCCGGTCAGGAGATCTCCTGCAGCGAGGGCGAGGGGGTGTCCGCCGGGCCGCTCAGCCTCGAGTGCACGACGATCACCGACGGCAGCATCACGATGACCGCGACCCTGGGCTGAGCCGCCTACCGCTGCTGGCGTCGGGCGATGAACACCAGGGCGCCCAGCAGCACCACGATCGGCGCCCAGGACGGCAGCCCGAACGGGCCGATGACGAGCCCGATGAGGAACAGGGCGAGCTGGAAGACGACGAGGAACACCACCAGCATGCCCACCCAGAACAGCACAGGGCGCTCCGCCTGCAACTGGCGCAGGTAGTCCATGGGGTCTCCTCGATCGGTTCGGGTGCTCACTCGTCGGACGAGCCTCACGCCACTGCATCGGCAGCGGCGCGCGGCTGCTGGAGGTCAACGCCCGAGCGGCTCCCGGTGTGCCCGACCGTCTGCCCGGCCCCGCTCAGACGTTGAAGCGGAACTCCACGACGTCGCCGTCGGCCATGACGTAGTCCTTGCCCTCGATGCGCACCCAGCCCCTGGACTTGGCCTCGGCCATCGACCCGGCCTCCATCAGCTGGTCGAAGCCGACGATCTCGGCCTTGATGAAGCCGCGCTGGAAGTCGGTGTGGATGACCCCGGCCGCCTCGGGCGCGGTGGCGCCGACCGGGATCGTCCAGGCCCGCGACTCCTTGGGCCCGGCGGTCAGGTAGGTCTGCAGGCCGAGGGTGCGGAAGCCGACCTTCGCCAGCTGGTCCAGCCCCGGCTCGTCCTGCCCGATCGAGGCCAGCAGCTCGGCGGCCTCGTCGGCGGGCAGCTCGATCAGCTCGGACTCGGTCTGCGCGTCCAGGAAGATCGCCTCGGCCGGCGCGACCAGCGCGCGCAGCTCGTCCAGCGTCGCCTCGTTCGCCAGCTCGTCGGCGTCGACGTTGAAGACGTAGAGGAACGGCTTGGTGGTCAACAGCGACAGCTCGCGCAGCGACTCGGGGTCGACCCCGGCGGAGAAGAGCGTCTTCCCCTCGTCGAGCACCGCCTGCGCGGCGACCGCGGCGTCGTGCAGGACCTTGCGGTCCTTGTCCTTGCGCGACTCCTTCTCCAGCCGCGGGACGGCCTTCTCCAGGGTCTGCATGTCGGCGAGGACGAGCTCGGTGTTGATCGTCTCGATGTCGTCGGCCGGGTCGACCTTGCCCTCGACGTGCACCACGTCGGGGTCGGTGAACACCCGGATCACCTGGCAGATCGCATCGCTCTCGCGGATGTTGGCCAGGAACTTGTTGCCCAGCCCCTGGCCCTCGCTGGCGCCGCGGACGATGCCGGCGATGTCGACGAAGCTCACCGTGGCCGGGATGGTCTTCTGCGAACCGAAGACCTCGGCCAGCCGGTCCAGCCGCGGGTCGGGGACGCCCACGACGCCGACATTGGGCTCGATCGTCGCGAACGGGTAGTTCGCCGCGAGGACGTCGTTCTTGGTCAGGGCGTTGAACAGCGTCGACTTGCCGACGTTGGGCAGGCCGACGATGCCGATGGTGAGACTCACGGGGCAACAGCCTAGGTGCAGTCCGCCAGGACGCCGCCGACGGCGGAACTGTCGGACCCCGCGCGCACACTGCTGGGCACTCCGTCCGGAGCCCCAGGGAGGCACGGTGTTCGACGAACCACGGGTGGCCGACCTCGACCTCACCGCGCTCGAGGGCGCGCTGCTCCGCGCTGCGGTCGGTGACTACGCGGCCGAGGCCGCGATCCTGCTGCTGGCCAACGACGGGCACTGGCTGCCCCGGCTCCAGGCCGCCGGTCTGATCACCATCGCCCTGGACGGCGCGCTGGACGGCGGTCCGTGGGCCGCCGTCCTCTGGCCCGAGCTGGACTGCGCCCTGCGCACCGGCGTCCTCACCGGCACCAGCAGCCAGCGGCGGTTGCTGCGGGCCGCCGCCAGCCTCGCCGACGGCCGGTCGGTCGACCTGGGCGACCTCGCCGCCGGGCTCGACCGGCCCGCCCTGCAGCTGCTGCTGGCCGCGCTGTCCCACGCCGCCGGCAGCCACGAGCACCGCGCCGTCCACCACGATGCCGACGGCGTGCCGCACGACGCCGAGCTGCTGGGTCCGATCGTCCCCTGGGGTCCCGCCGACTGACCCGACGGTGAGCTGTGCCGGTCGAGTGCGCAGTTGTTGCCGCTCGCGCCGGTGTGCCGGCCCGTGTCGGCGGCAACAACTGCACTCGCGGGGCGGAAGCACCCCCTCAGCCCGAGGCCGCGCCGGGGCCGGGCAGCAGGCCGCGCTCGACGGCGACCAGCACCGCGCGGGTGCGGTCGTCGACGCCGAGCTTGGTGAACACCCGCAGCAGGTGCGTCTTCACCGTGGCCTCACCGATGAACAGCTCGCGGCCGATCTGCGCGTTGGTCAGCCCCCGGGCCACCCCGGCCAGCACCTGCAGCTCCCGCTCCGTCGGCGCCTCCACCGCGGGCGCCCGCATCCGGGAGACCAACCGCGCGGCCACCGGCGGGGCGAGCACGGTCTCCCCGCGCGCGGCGGCCCGCACCGCGTCGGCCAGCTGCGGCAGCGGGGTGTCCTTGAGCAGGTAGCCGGCCGCGCCCGCCTCGACCGCGCGCACGATGTCGGCGTCGGTGTCGTAGGTGGTCAGCACCAGCACCCGCACGCCGGGGTGCGCCGCGAGGATCCGTCCGGTCGCGGTCACGCCGTCCATCCGGGGCATCCGCAGGTCCATCAGGACGACGTCCGGCGCGTGCTCGGCCACCGCCGCGAGCGCCGCCAGCCCGTCGCCGGCCTCCCCCACCACCTCGATGTCCGGCTGCGCGGCCAGCCAGCCGACCACCCCGCCGCGCACCACCGGGTGGTCGTCGACCACCAGCACCCGCACGCTCACCCGGTCGGTGCTCACGAGGCCGGCACCCGGACGGTCACCCGGGTGCCCTGCCCCGGGGCGGACACGACGTCGACCGCGCCGCCCACCTCCGCGGCCCGGTCGCGCAGCCCGGCCAGGCCCACCCCCGGTGCCGTGGCCGGGTCGAAGCCCACCCCGTCGTCCGCCACGTGCACCGACACCTGCCCCGACTCCCCCGCGCCGACCCGGTTGACCTGCAGCACCACCGACGTCGCCGCGGCGTGCCGGCGCACGTTCGCCAGCGCCTCCTGCGCACCGCGCAGCAGCACGATCTCCTCCGCCCGGGTCAGCGCGCCCGCCTCGTCCAGCGCCGCGAGGTCGACCCGGGTGTCGATCCCGGTCTCCCGGCCGAACCGCTCGGCCAGCCGCTGCAGCGCCTCCAGCAGCGTCGCGGAGTCCAGCGACACCGGCGCGAACGCCGCGACCATCGCCCGGGCCTCCGCCAGGTTGTCCCGGGCGACCTCCTCGATCAGCGCGACCCGCTCCGCGGCGGCGCCGGGGTCCGTGGGCAGCTGGGCGGCCGCGGTCTGGGCGAGCACCACGATGCTCGTGTAGCCCTGCGCCAGGGTGTCGTGCACCTCCCGCGCCCACCGCTCCCGCTCGGCGGCGATGCCCTGCTGGTGGTGGGCCGCGGCGAGCTCACCGCGGGTGGCCTCCAGCTCCTCGATCAGCAGCCCCCGCTCGCGGCTCTGCTGCAGCACCCGGCTCACCCACAGCCCCAGCGCGAGGCTGAACACCAGGCCGATCCCCGAGTCGAGCACCTCCGACAGTGGTTCCTCGCCTCGCCGCCAGGCGGTCATCGGGCCCACCGCGCTCGCCACCGCCAGCAGCGCCGTCCAGACCGCGCCCGGACGGGGCGATTCGACCAGGAACCAGATCTGCGGATAGGCCAGGAAGAGCAGGAACAGCAACTGGGGCGCCTGCCAGCCCAGCACCCCGAAGACCACGACGAGGACGGTCAGGTACCCGACCGCGCGGGCCGGGTGCTCCTCGGCGAGGGCCGGTGCGCCGAGGAACAGGTAGGCCACCGCGAGAACGGCGAGTGCGGCCAGCGCCCAACCCGGCGAGCCCTCGACCCGGCCCACCTGGGTGGCGACCACCGCGAGCGCCAGCAGGACGACGAACACCACGTGGAAGCCGACGACGGTGATCCGCCACCCGCGCCCGGACAGCGGCGCACCGCTGTCCGGGCCCCGGTCGGGGAGGACAGCGGCGCGCAGCCGGGAGACGACGGTCAACGGTCGCCCCGTCTCATCGGTCAGCCCGTCTCATCGGTCAGCCCGTCTCATCGGTCAGCCCGTCTCATCGGTCAGCCCGTCTCATCGGTCAGCCCGTCTCATCGGTCAGCCCGTCTCATCGGTCAGCGTGGCGCCAGCGGAAGGTCCGGGTGCACACCACGACGCCGATGATCACCCATCCGGCCAGCACCAGGGCGGTCCGGCCGTGCTCCCATCCCCCGGCGACCTCGAACGCCGCGGCCTGGTCGGGCAGGAACGCCGACCGCATGCCCTGGGTGAGCCACTTCAGCGGGAACACCGCCGCCAGCTGCTGCATCCAGCCGGGCAGCTCGGGGAAGGCGAAGAACACCCCGCTGAAGAACTGCAGGACCACGGCGAACGCCGTCACCCCGGTGGTCAGCGACTGGGCGCTGCCGGGCAGCCCGGCGACGGCGATGCCGAGCACGGTGCCGGCCAGCGACCCGAGGACGGCGACCCAGGCGAAGGTCGCCCAGTCCGCGGCGTCCGCCGGCATCGGGACGTCGTAGCCCCAGTGCGCCACCGGCAGCAGCAGGGCCAGCTGCACCGCCGTCGTCACCAGCACGAGACCGGCCTTGCCGGCGAAGTAGGCCACCGGCGGGGTGCCGAGCACCTGCAGCCGTTCCAGCTGGCCGGCCTCCCGCTCCGCGGCGATCGAGGTGGCGATCGACTGGAAGCTGGTCAGCATGATCCCGGTGGCGGCGATCCCGGCCAGGAAGTACTGCGGGAACGGCACGCCGCCGGGCAGCACGTCGCCGCCCAGCACCGAGCCGAAGACGACCATCATCACGATCGGGTAGGCGAAGGAGAACACCACCTGCTGGCGCTCCCGGGCGAACAGCCGCAGCTCCAGTCGGGTGCGGGCCAGCGCGATCCGGGCTGCCGACGGCGGCGCCGTGTGCACGGGGGTGTCGAGGACGGTGGTCACTGGTCTCCTCCGGGGGTTCTGACGAGCTGCAGGTAGACGTCCTCCAGGCCGGGCCGGGTGACGGTGAGGCCGGGGACCTCGTGCGGGGTGGTGGCCAGCAGGTCGCGCAGCACCGCGGCCGGCGCCTCGGTGCGCACCTGACGCCGGCTGCCGCCGTCGAGCCAGGTGACGGTCGCGATCCGGCGCAGCTCCGCGCCGAGCTCCGCCGGTGGCGCCACCTCGACCAGCCGGCCGCCCGCGATCACCCCGACCCGGTCGGCGAGCTCGGCGGCCTCGTCGAGGTAGTGCGTGGTGAGCAGCACCGTCGTCCCCTCGGCGCGCAGGCCGCGGACCAGCTCCCAGAACTGCCGCCGGGCCACCGGGTCCATCCCGGTCGTCGGCTCGTCCAGGAACACCAGCTCCGGCCGGCCCTGCACGCCCAGCGCCACCGCCAGCCGGCGGCGCTGCCCGCCGGAGAGCCGCCCCACCCGGGTGCCGGCCTTCTCCTCCAGGCCCACCGCCGCGAGCAGCTCGGCCGTGCGGCGCGGCCGGGCGTGGTAGGCGGCGAAGTGGTCCAGCGCCTCGCGCACGGTCAGCGCCTGCGCGGCGCCCTCGCCCTGGCTCACCACGCCGAGGCGGGCGCGCCACGCCCGGCCGGCGGTGGCCGGGTCCGCCCCGAGGACGGCGACGCCGCCGTCGTCGCGGCGGCGGACCCCCTCGAGCACCTCGATCGTGGTGGTCTTGCCGGCACCGTTGGGCCCGAGCAGCGCGAAGCACTCCCCGCGGCGGACCTCCAGGTCCAGGCCGTCGAGCACGGCCTTCCCTCCGTAGCTCTTCCGCAGCCCGCGGACGGACACCGCCGGGGCGTCCCGGTCGGTGTACGCGGCCGGCGGGGCCACCTGAGTCGATGTCATGACCCGAGCCTGTCGCCGCACCGGGCCCGCCGGGACCACCGGAGCGTGGGGAGGGCGTCCACCGATCGGTGGACGCCCGCCCGCCATCGCCGCGTCCGATACCCGCCAGTTACCGGCCCGCGGCGGTGCCATGCTCGACGTCGTGACCGAGCTGTTGGACCCCGAACGCTGCTACCGCGCGGTCGCCAGCCGGGACGCCCGATTCGACGGCTGGTTCGTCACCGCCGTGCACAGCACCGGCATCTACTGCCGCCCCTCCTGCCCCGCGCGCACCCCGCTGCAACGCAACGTCTCCTTCCACACCACGGCGGCCGGGGCCCAGGCGGCCGGGTTCCGGGCCTGCCGCCGCTGCCGCCCGGACGCCGTCCCCGGCTCGCCGGCGTGGGACGTCCGCGCCGACGTCGTCGCCCGGGCGATGCGGCTGATCGCCGACGGCGAGGTCGAGCGCGGCGGGGTGGGCGGGCTCGCCGCGGCGCTGGGCTACTCCGAACGGCAGCTGCACCGGCTGCTCACCGCGGAGCTGGGCGTCGGCGCCCTGGCACTGGCCCGGGCGCAGCGGGCGCAGACCGCGCGGGTGCTGATCGAGACCACGGCGCTGCCGATGGCCGACGTCGCCTTCGCGGCCGGCTTCGCCAGCATCCGGCAGTTCAACGACACGATCCGCGCGGTCTTCGCGACCACGCCCACCGCGCTGCGCCCGGCCACCCCGCGCGGGGACGGTGGCGCGCCGGGGCGGCTGACCCTGCGGCTGGCCGCCCGGGCGCCGTTCGCCGCCGACGAGGTGCTGCTGTTCCTCGGCGCGCACGCCACCCCCGGCCTGGAGGAGTGGGACGGCACGACCTTCGCCCGGGTGCTCGCCCTGCCGCACGGCCCGGCCGTCGTCCGGCTCTCCCCCGCCCCGGACGGCGGGCCGGCGGTCACCGCCGAACTGCGGCTCACCGACCTGCGCGACCTGGGGACGGCGGTGTCCCGCTGCCGCCGGCTGCTGGACCTGGACGCCGACCCGGCCGCCGTCGACGAGCTGCTCGGCGCCGACGCCGCGCTGGCCCCGCTGGTGGCCACCGCCCCCGGACGGCGGGTGCCGGCCTCCCCCGACGCCGCGGAGCTGGCCGTGCGCGCGGTGCTCGGCCAGCAGGTGTCGGTGGCCGGCGCCCGCACGCTGACCGCCCGGCTGGTCACCACGGCCGGGCGGCCGCTGGCCGAGCCGGTCGGCACCCTCACCCACGCCTTCCCCACGGCGGAGGCGCTGGCCGACGCCGACCTGTCCGAGGTGGGTCTGACCGGCGCCCGCCGGCGGACGGTCACCACCCTGGCCACCGCCCTCGCCGACGGCACGGTGACCCTCGGGCCCGGCGTCGACCGCGGCGAGGCCGAGCGGACCCTGCTCGCCCTGCCCGGAATCGGCCCGTGGACCGCGGCCCTGGTCGGCCTGCGCGGGCTGGCCGACCCCGACGTCTGGCTCCCCGGCGACCTCGCGCTGCGCCGCAGCCTCGCCGCGCTCGGCAGCTCCGACGCCGACGCCGCCACCCGCTGGCGGCCGTGGCGGTCCTACGCCGTGATGCACCTGTGGGCGCTCGCGGTGCCCAGCCTGTTCACCCGCGGTCCCCTCCCCGAACGGAGCGTCTCGTGACCACCTCCCCGTCCACCATGTCCCCGTCCGCCACCGCCCGGTACGCCACCGTCGCCACCCCGCCCGGCCCGTTCACCGTGCTCGTGACCGGCGAGGACGACGTGGTGCTCGCCAGCGGCTGGACCGCCGACCTCGACGACCTGCTGCCCGTGGTGCACCCGACCCTGCGGCCGCAGGCGGTCGAGCGCGCCCGCCGGCTGCCCGTGCTGGACGCCGTCGAGGCGTTCGGCGCGGGCGACGTCACCGCGATCGACGGGGTGCCGGTGCGGCAGCGCTCCGGCCCGTTCCTCACCGAGGCGTGGGAGGTGCTCCGCACCGTGCCCGCCGGGCGACCGGACACCTACGCGCAGTTCGCCGTCCGGTGCGGCCGGCCCGCCGCGGTGCGTGCCGCGGCCGGGGCGTGCGCGCGCAACGCCGCCGCGCTGTTCGTGCCCTGCCACCGGGTGCTGGCCACCGGAGGCGGGCTGGGCGGCTTCCGCTGGGGCACCCCGGTGAAGCGCTGGCTGCTCGACCACGAAGCCGCCCACGCAGCGACACCCGTCGGCTGAGCGGAACTGTCGGACCCGTGCGGCAGGGTGCCGCGCATGGACGCCGCCTCCCTGCTGCTCGGGCTCCTGCTCGGGGCCCTGCTGGCCACCGCGATCACGCTCGGCGTCGTCGCGCTGCGGGGGCGGTCCACCGCGGCGCCCGACGGGCTCGAGCCGGTGCACGAGTCGCTCGACCACCTGCACCGGCTGCTGGCCGGCATCGAACGCGACCGGGCCACCGCCCACGGCGAGCTCCGCGAGCAGGTCGGCACCATCGGCCAGACCTCCGCCCTGCTGCGCCAGGAGACCGCGGCGCTGGTCACCGCGCTGCGCACCCCGCACGTGCGCGGCCGGTGGGGTGAGCTCCAGCTGCGCCGGGTGGTCGAGGTGGCCGGCCTCCTGGAGCACTGCGACTTCGTCGAGCAGCCGGGGGCCACCACCGCCCAGGGCGCCGCCGTCCGGCCCGACCTGGTGGTCACCCTCGCCGACGGGCGGCAGGTGGTCGTCGACGCCAAGGTCCCGTTCACCGGCTACATCGAGGCGGTGCAGGCCACCGACCCGGCGGTCCGCGCCCAGCGGGTCGCCGACCACGCGCGGCAGCTGCGGGTCCACGTCGACACCCTCGCCGCCCGCCACTACCCGACCGCCTTCGGCACCGCGGCCCCGTTCACCGTGCTGTTCGTCCCCTCCGACGGCTTCCTCACCACCGCACTGGAGGCCGAACCGGCGCTGCTCGAGCACGGCTTCGGCCGCGACGTCGTCATCGCCACTCCCAGCACCCTGCTGGCGCTGCTGCGCACCGTGGCCTACTCCTGGCGGCAGGAGCGGCTGGCCCAGGACGCCGCCGCCGTGCTCGAGACCGGGCGCACGGTGCACGCCCGGCTGAGCACGCTCTCCGGGCACCTGACCCGGCTCGGCTCGGCGCTGGGCTCGGCGCTCACCCGGTACAACGAGACGGTCGGCTCCTACGAGCGGTCGGTGCTGGTCGCCACCCGCCGCTTCGACGACCTCGGCGTCGCCGAGGCGCCGGTGCCCACCCCGGCCCCCGTGGAGGGCACCGTGCGGGCCCTCCGCCCACCGGCCCAGGAGCTGCCCGGGTTCGGCGAGCGCGACGGCACCACGGGCTGACCGGTCAGGGGTGGGCGCCCGTGGCGGACGCCCCGCTGGGCCGGGAGCCGCCGGCGGCCGGCCCCGTGGTCCGCGCGAAGCGCCCCTCGGCCACCCGGATGGCCGCCAGCTCCAGTTCGGCGGAGACGGCGAAGCTCAGGAAGATCGCCCCGGAGCTGAGCTGCGCCCAGACGAGGAGTGCCATGATGCCGGTCAGCGGGCCGTACGCCGAGCCCAGGTAGCCGATCAGGTCGAGCACGGCCGCCAGCAGCAGGGTGAGCCCGGTCCACAGCCCCAGGGCCAGGACGCTGCCCAGCACCAGCAGCGACCAGCCGGGCTGCCGGCGGTGCGGCGCCCGCCGGAGCATCAGGGTGATCGCGGCCAGCAGCAGCCCGACGGCGACGGGGCCGACGATCAGCACGACGACGTCGTCGTCGACGCCGTACACCTCCTCCATCGCCATCGCGGCGGAGAACAGCGTGGTCACCAGCAGCGAACCCACGAACAGGGGCACGCCGGCGAGCGCCGCCAGCACCACGGCCCGGCGGTACTTCTCGACGGTGGGACGGTCGCGCTGGATGCCGTAGATCCGGTTGGCCCCCCGTTCGAGCTGGCCCATGCCGGTCGCCAGTGCGAACGTCGCTGCGGCCAGGCCCAGGGCGGTGGCCAGCGGGACTCCGTCCGGCTCGTCGCTCCACGGCGACAACACCCGCCGGACCATGTCGTCGGAGGCGCTGGGCGAGAGCTGCAGCACCGTCCGGTCGACCAGCAGCCGCAGCGACGGCGTCTCGAGCAGGTTGCTCACCCCGATCGCGGCGATCAGCAGCGGGACCGCGGCCAGCGACAGCTGCAGACCGAGCGCCCGCGCGTGGGAGAAGCCGTCGCCGTACCGGAACCGGTTCCAGGACGCACGCCACAGCGCAGTGGCCCGGCAGCTGCGCAAGGTCGCCCACGCATCGCCGGCGGTCAGCCGTTCGCCGTCCCGGGCGGCGACCTCCGGGACCTCGCTCACCGAGCTCATGCGGGCAGGCCCCTCCTGATCGGGTCGTCGACGGGCGGTCGCGTCGCGGCAGCCGGCGATCGACCGGACCCGTGAGGACTCCCCCGGCCGGTGCCCGGTCATGCGCGCCGGGTCAGGTCGTCACCGGACCGCCACCGGACGTGGCCGTCGTGCGGCGGGCGGTCGACTGCCGGGGTGGGTGGTGCAGGTGACGCGTCCGTGCGCACAATCCGCCACCCCGGCGGGTGCGACACCGGCGAGTTCTGACCCGCCGTTCCCGGTCGGGTCCAGCGTTCACTCAGGAAGGGCCGCTACCGTGGCCCGACCGGTGAGGGGCGCACCTCCTCCCGACGACGAGGAGGTGCACGATCACTCCGGTCAGTGTCGATGCCAGGCTCCGTGATGCTGGGCTCCAGGACAGGCGGGAGGACGCCATGCGGGCAGAACGCAGCGACACCGGCGCAGCCGCGGGCCGCGGGTACCCCTCGCCGCGGGCGAGCAGCGGCGGTGCGCCGCGTGGCCGTGAGCGCATGCCCCGGGAGGCGCAGAGCCGCGCGCCCGAGCGCGGTCGCGCCCCGAACGCCGCCGACCCGACGCGCGCGGCGCGGAGCCGTGGGAGGCCGCCAGCACCCGCCGGCCCGCCGACCTCGATCCCCGCCGTTCCCGGGACTCCCGTCCGGTGGCCCCGCAGCGACGCACCCCACCGCCCGAGGCGCCCCGCCGCGGCGGTTCGTCGACCGCCGGGCGGCCGGCGCCGGCGGCCGGCCCCCGCACCCCGGGCCTGGTCGCGGTGCTCGGCGCCTTCCTGGTCACGCTCGTCGCGGCCGCCGCGGACTCCTACATCGGGATCGGGCTGGGCACGATCACCCTCGCGGCGCTGACGGTGAGCAGCGGCTTCGCCGCCCTCGTCGTGCGTCGCCGGGACCTGGTGACCGTGCTGGTCTCCCCGCCGCTGGTGTTCATCGGCGTGGCCCTGCTGAACATCGTGCTGGCCCCCTCGGCGACGTTCACCCTGCCGACGCTGGCCACCCTGCTGGTACGCGGCTTCCCGGCGATGGCGATCGCGACCGGCGCCGCCGTCGCCGTCTCGCTGTTCCGGCTGGTCACCCGCCGCTGACGGCCTGACCCGGCCCGGGCAGCAGACACGGACGCAGGCGGCCCGGCACCCCCATGGGGTGCCGGGCCGTCGCGCGTGGCGGAGGGGTCAGTCGGCGTCGACCGCGAGCGTCTCGCGCCGCTGCTTGAGCTCGTGCGGCAGCGCGAAGACCAGCCGCTCCTCGGCCGCCTTCACCGTCTCCACGTCCGGGAAACCGCGGGCCGCCAGCCAGTCGAGCACCTCGCTGACCAGGATCTCGGGCACCGAGGCCCCGCTGGTCACCCCGACGGTGCCGACGCCGGCCAGCCAGGCCTCGTCGATCTCGGAGGCGAAGTCGACCAGGTGGGAGTCGCGGGCACCGGCCTCCAGCGCCACCTCGACCAGCCGCACGGAGTTCGACGAGTTCGTCGAGCCGACCACCAGCACCAGGTCGCACTCGGCGGCCATCTGCTTGACCGCCTGCTGGCGGTTCTGCGTTGCGTAGCAGATGTCGTCGCTCGGCGGGCTCTGCAGACCGGGGAACCGGGCCTTCAGCGAGTCGACCTTGGACAGCGTCTCGTCGACCGAGAGCGTCGTCTGCGACAGCCACACGACCTTCTCCGGGTCGCGGACCTGGACGTTGGCGATGTCGTCGGCGTCGTCGACCAGCTGGGTGTGGGCCGGGGCCTCGCCCATCGTGCCCTCGACCTCCTCGTGCCCGCGGTGGCCGATGAGCAGGATGTCGTAGTCGTCCTTGGCGAAGCGCTTGGCCTCCATGTGCACCTTGGTCACCAGCGGGCACGTCGCGTCGATGGTCCGCAGCGACCGCTCGGCGGCCTGGGTCTTCACCGCCGGGGAGACCCCGTGCGCGCTGAACACCACGACCGAGCCCTCGGGCACCTCGTCGGTCTCCTCGACGAAGACCGCGCCCCGCCGCTCGAGCGTGGCCACCACGTGCTTGTTGTGGACGATCTGCTTCCGGACGTAGACCGGGGCGCCGTGGATCTCCAGGGCGCGCTCGACGGCCACCACCGCCCGGTCCACGCCGGCGCAGTAGCCCCGGGGGTCGGCCAGCAGGACACGTCCACGCGGTTCAGCCATGCCACCCATGGTAAAGACCGGTCGCCACCTGCTCCCCCTGAGCGAGGAAGGACACAGGTCAGGCTGCCGTGCCGCGCCCGGTACGGCACGCTGGGCCCATGGCTCGAGAGATCCCCGAGGTGGTCCGCGCGGCCGCCGGACTGGCCGCCACCGTGCTCGACGAGGCCCGCAAGCTGCCCGGAGAGCTGCCCGGCCTGCCGGTGCGGCTGATCGGTCAGGCGCTGCAGACGTCGCTGCGGCTGCAGCAGCAGTACTCAGGGCTGGTCGCCCGCGGCGACGAGGTGTTCACCGGCCTGCTCGGCGCCGCCGAACCGGGCCTGGCCACCTTCGACGACGACCTGCCCGCGCCGCCCCCGCCGGCCGGCGCCCCCGCCCCGCGCAGCTCGGCGTTCGACCGGGTGGCCGACGTCCCGGAGGAGACCGACGCCGACGAGCTCGCCGACGTGCTGGCCGACGACCTCGCGGCCGACGCGCTGCCGGTGGCCGGCGCGCCGGTGCTCGATGCGGAGGTGCTCCCGGACGACGTCGCCGTCGCCGTGCTGGACCAGAGCTCCCCCACCGCTGACGAGATCACCCCCGCCGAGGTCGCCGCGCTGCCCGACGACCCGGCCGCCGACGAGATCACCGCGGTCGTCGACGAGCTCGCCGACGACGTGGCGGACGAGATCGCCGAGGAGGTGCCCGCCGCCGTGCCGGACGAGGTGCTGGCCGACCTCACCGCCGACACCGTCGCCGACGTCGCGGAGGACGAGCAGGCGGTCGGCGACGCCGTCGCCGACGAGCTCGTGGCCGACGCCGTGGTCGCCGGCGGGGACGCTGCGCCCGGCACCGCGGACGCGCTCGACGAGGCCGCCGCGGAGCTCGTCGACCTCGGCGGCCCCGAGGCGGCGGAGAGCGTCACCCCGGGCAGCCCGGTGACCGACAGCGCGGCCGGTGACCCGCTGGCCCCGGGCGGGCCGGCGGCCGACGAGCAGCCCGAGGTGACCGCCCCGGTCGAGGGGTACGACAGCTTCAGCATCCCGGCGCTGCGCGGCCACCTGCGCTCCTACCCGGCCGAGACGGTCGCCGACCTGCTCGACTACGAGCGGGCCACCCGGGCTCGGGCGCCGTTCGTGACGCTGCTGCAGAACCGGCTGGAGAAGCTGAGCGCCGACCGCGGCTGACCCGCCCCGCCACCCGGCGTGCCGCGCGCCGGCCGCGTGCGCTGCCAGGATGGCCCACCGTGACCGACAGCAGCAGGCAGCGCGACGCCGCGGCGCGACGACGACGGACCTGGCTGTCGGTGGTGGTGGTCCTCGTGCTGGCGGTCGGGGTCGTCCTGGTGGTGCGGGAGGTCCGCGCCCCCGCCGACCCGCCCGCCGCGGCAGCGACCGCGTCCGGGACGCCGGCGACCGTGGCACCCACCACCGCGTCACCCACCACCGCGTCACCCACCACCTCGGCGCCCACCACCTCGGCGCCCCCGACGCCGGCCGAGCCGGCCTTCGACCGGGCACGGTTGTCCATCGACGACCCGGCCAGCCCGTGGGTGGTGGTGAACAAGGCGCGTCCGCTCGCGCCGATCGACTTCGCGCCCGCCGACCTGGTGCCCATCGGGAACGGCTACCAGCTGCGCGCCGAGGCCGCGCAGGCGATGGACGCGATGATCGCCGCCGCCGCGGCCGACGGGCTCACCCTGGGCGTGCAGAGCGCGTACCGCTCCTACGACTACCAGGTCGGCCTCTTCGACGCCCAGGTCCGCCGGTTCGGCGAGGACCGGGCCGAGGTCCAGGTGGCCCGTCCCGGCCACAGCGAGCACCAGACGGGGCTGTCGGCCGACGTCGGCGGCGGGGGCTGCGACATCGAGAGCTGCTTCGCCACCACGGCCGAGGGCCGGTGGGTCGCCGCGCGCGGCCCGGAGTTCGGCTACGTCGTCCGCTACCCGGACGGCGCCCAGGACGTCACCGGCTTCAAGTACGAGCCCTGGCACGTGCGGTACGTCGGCCCGGAGCTGGCCACCGAGCTGCAGCGCACCGGGGTCACCACCCTGGAGGAGTTCTTCGGGCTGCCCGCCGCCCCCGGCTACCCCGGCTGACGAGCATGGCACCCTCGGGCGGGTGACCAGCCCGTCCTCCCCCGAGTCGCCGTGGCCGGTGCGCACCGTGGCCCGCAAGGTCGCCGAGTGGATCGGGCGCCTCGGCGAGGTGTGGGTCGAGGGCCAGGTCGCGCAGCTGTCCCGCCGGGGCGCGGCGGCAACGGTCTTCCTCACCCTGCGCGACCCGGCGGCCGACCTGTCGGTGCCGGTCACCTGTCACCGGGACGTCGCCGACCGGCCCGGGCTGGAGCTCACCGAGGGGGCGCGGGTGATCGTCCGGGCCCGGCCGGACTACTACGTCGCCCGCGGCTCCTTCTCGCTGCGCGCCACGGAGATCCGGGCGGTCGGCCTCGGCGAGCTGCTGGCCCGGATCGAGCGGATCCGCCGGCTGCTGGCCGCCGAGGGGCTGTTCGAGGTGCACCGCAAGCGGCCGCTGCCCTTCGCTCCCGCCGTCGTCGGGGTGATCACCGGGCGGGACAGCGCCGCCGAGCGGGACGTCCTGGTCACCGCCCGCCGCCGCTGGCCGGCCATCCGCTTCGCGGTGCACAACTGCGCGGTGCAGGGGCCGACCGCCGCGGAGTCCGTGATCGCCGGGCTGCAGCGGCTGGACGCCGACCCGGCCGTCGAGGTGATCGTGATCGCCCGCGGCGGGGGCTCGGTGGAGGACCTGCTGCCCTTCTCCGACGAGGGGCTGGTGCGGGCCATCGCCGCCTGCCGCACCCCGGTGGTGACCGCCGTCGGCCACGAGACCGACACCACGCTGGTCGACCACGTCGCCGACGTCCGGGCCGCCACCCCCACGGACGCCGCGCACCGGGTGGTGCCCGAGATCGGCGAGCAGCGGCGGCTGGTCGAGGGGCTGCGCGCCCGCGCCCGGCACCTGGTCGGCGCCCGGCTGGAGCAGCAGGAGCGCTGGCTGGAGTCGGTCCGCAGCCGCCCGGTGCTGGCCGACCCGGGGCGGCTGCTGGCCGGGCGCGCCGACGACGTCGCCGGGCTGCGGCGACGCGCCACCCGCACGCTGACCCACACCGTGGAGGTCGCCGAGCGCGACCTCGAGCACGCCCGGGCCCGGGTGACCGCGCTCTCCCCCGCCGCCACGCTGCAGCGTGGCTACGCGGTGGTGCAGCGGGCCGACGGCGCCCTGGTCCGCGACCCGGCGGAGGTCGGCGACGACGAGCGGCTGCAGGTCCGCGTCGCGGGCGGCCGGCTGCCGGTGCGCGTCGACCGGCAGGATGGGCACTCGTGAGCGAGACCCCCGCGCCGGACCAGGCCGAGCCGACCCAGACCTACGAGCAGGCCCGCGAGGAGCTCGCCGACGTCGTCCGCCGGCTCGAGGCCGGTGGCCTGACCCTGGAGGAGTCGCTCGCGCTGTGGGAGCGCGGCGAGCAGCTGGCCGAGATGTGCCAGCACTGGCTGGACCGGGCCCGCGAGCGCCTCGCCGCCGCCACCCCCGCGGACGGCGACTGACCTCAGGGGTCGAGCGGCTCCACGGCGGCGGCCAGCTGCTCCAGCTCCGCGTCGGTCGCCGACCCGGTCACCAGCAGGGTCGAAGGGCCGTCGGTGCGGGTCAGCACCGTCTCCCCGCGCTCGCTGGTCAGCCGCTGCCAGGTCTCGCCGTCCACCTCGGTGGGGCTGCCGCCGGTCGCGCCGTCCAGCACGTCGGTGAGCGGGTCGGCGTCGGGGTCGTCGCTCACCACGAACCCGGCGTACTCCTCCCCGGGGGTGTACCAGCCGATCTGCAGCGTCACCGGCGCCTCCAGGTCGCCGCGCACGCTCGTCGGCCGCCACGCGTCGGGCAGGCCCTGCGGCACCGGCAGCGGGTGACCGGCGGCGGTCGCGGCGCGCGCCACCGTGCCGGCGATCTCCACCTCCCGGATCGGGTCCTCCGGGTTCTGGCGCAGCGCGGTGACCCCGACGATCACCAGGCAGACCGCCACCAGGGGCAGCAGCGAGCGGATCATGTTCGCCGGGGTGAACCGCTGCATCCGGTCGACCGGCGGCGCGCTCGCCCCGGCGGCGGACGGCCCGGGAGCAGCGGCTGCGGTGGCCGTGGGGGCGGATGGCGCGGCGGCGTCGTCGGTGGTCGGGGTGCGGTGCTCGCCGTCCTGGCCGTTCTCGGGCATGCCCCTAGGATCGCAGCACCGTTCCACCACCCCGCCGCACGGCGCCGTGCGGACGTCAGGAGGTCCCGTGTCCCTGCCCGTGCCCGACGGCCCGCTACCGGTCCGGCCGCCCTCGACACTCCGCGCCGACCGCCCGGCCCCCGACCGCAACCTGGCCCTGGAGCTGGTGCGGGTCACCGAGGCCGCCGCGCTGGCGGCCGGCCGGTGGGTCGGCCGGGGCGACAAGAACGGCGGCGACGGCGCGGCGGTCGACGCCATGCGCGCGCTGATCGGCAGCGTCCACATGCGCGGCGTCGTCGTCATCGGCGAGGGCGAGAAGGACGAGGCGCCGATGCTCTACAACGGCGAGCACGTCGGCGACGGCTGGGGCAACGACTACGACGTCGCCGTCGACCCGATCGACGGCACCACGCTGATGGCCAAGGGCATGCCCAACGCGATCGCGGTGATGGCCGTCGCCGACCGCGGCGCCATGTACGACCCGTCGGCCGTCTTCTACATGGACAAGATCGCCACCGGGCCGGCCGCGGCCGACGTCGTCGACATCACCGCGCCGGTCGCGGAGAACATCCGCAAGGTCGCCAAGGCCAAGCGCAGCTCGGTCGGCGACGTGACCGTGTGCATCCTCGACCGCCCGCGCCACGAGCAGCTGGTGAGCGAGGTGCGGGAGGCCGGCGCCCGGATCAAGTTCATCACCGACGGCGACGTCGCCGGGGCCATCGCGGCCGCCCGGGAGGGCACCGGCGTCGACCTGCTGATGGGCATCGGCGGCACCCCGGAGGGGATCATCACCGCCTGCGCGCTCAAGTGCATGGGCGGCGCGCTGCAGGGCCGGCTGTGGCCCCGCGACGACGCCGAGCGGCAGCGGGCGCTCGACGCCGGGCACGACCTGGACCGGGTGCTGACCATCGACGACCTGGTGCAGGGCGACGTCTTCTTCGTCGCCACCGGGATCACCGACGGCGAGCTGCTGCGCGGCGTCCAGTACCGCTCCGGTGGTGCCACCACGCAGTCGCTGGTGATGCGGTCGCGGTCGGGCACCATCCGCTCGATCGACAGCCTGCACTCGCTGGCCAAGCTCAACGAGTACTCGGCAGTGCCCTTCGGCGAGGACGACGAGGCATAGGAAGCTCTGCACCCGGTTCCCGGCCGGGAAACCGGGTGCAGAGCTTCCTATGCCTGGGGCGGCGGCTGGTCGCGGCGGGCGGCGAGCCGGTCCATCACGGCGCGCCAGCGGCTCGGCGACTCCCCCGGCGCCAGGCTGCGCAGCCGCAGGTCACCGAAGACGGTCCAGCCGCGGACCAGCACCCGGGGCGTGCCCGCCAGCCGGGGCACCGGCGCCAGCTCGGTCTTCCGGTCACCGAACACCGTCCAGCCCTCGATCTCCGCGGCGACGCCCTCGCTGACGATCACGTCGACGTCGCCGAAGACCGTGCCCAGCTGCAGGTGCACGGTCTGCTCGGCGGTGCGCAGCCCGCGCAGGTCGATCCGGACGTCGCCGAACACGGTGCTGGCCCGCTCCGGCACCCCGATCACCGGGGTCAGCTTCACGTCGCCGAAGACGGTGGCGATGGCGCCGGTGGTCCGCTCCCCGACGATCTCCCCGACCGCCGGCACGTCCGACGCCGGCCCGGGGAGGTCGCCCAGCAGCGCCTCGAGCTCGGCGGTGGTCGTCGCCGCGTACGCGGCGTCGACCCGCTGGGTGAACTCGTCGAGGTCCAGCCGCCCCTCCCCCACGGCGGTCTGCAGCCGGGTCACCACCGCCTCACGGTCGGCGTCCGACGCACGGACGACGGGACGCTCGGCAGCTGGGTCCTCGGCCATGGCCGGACCCTAACGGGCGGCGGCCCGCCTCAGTCCAGCTGACTGCAGGTCCAGACGTCGTACTCCGCGACCCGGCCGCCGCAGGTCAGGCCGTACGGCCCGTACCCCGGGTCCAGCGGCGCCTCCTGGTACAGGTCGTCGCACGTGTGGAACTCGCCGTCGAAGCAGCGCTGGGCGAGGGCGTCCAGCACCGGGTCCTCGCCCAGACCGTCGGGCGCCTCCGGGGCCGTCTGCTCCACCTCGGCCGCGTCCAGGCCGGAGTCGTCCGGGCCGAAGATGCCCAGGCCGCGGTCGGCCATCCCGTAGTCGTCCCGGAGGTCGGCCAGCGCGTCGTCCATCGCCGCCGCCGAGGCGTCGATCATCCCGGCCCCGATGCCCCGGCCCAGGTCCTCGGCGCCCGACCGGACGACCCACGCGCCCAGCACCACCGCCAGCACGATGCCCAGCGCGACGACGCCGCCGACGACCGCGGCCGTGACCAGCGGTGGCCCGCCCCGCCGGGCGTCGCGGGGAGCGGGCGCCGGGGAGCCCGGCCAGGCCCCGCCGGGCACCGCGGTACCCGCCGACCAGCCGGGGGCCGGCCAGGCGGCGCCTGGCCCCGGCGACTGCGGACGACGGGGCTGCTGCTCGGACAAGGGGGCCTCCGGGGCTTCCGGGACCGGCGTCGCGCCGGTCGGGTCCGAGGAACGCTAGAGCGCTCACCCGGCCCGGCCGGTCCGTTGTCCACAGGCGCCCGGGACGGCCCCGTCCCCGGGGGTGTCTAGGGTCGCTGGCGCGAGCTGTCAGCATCCACACCACACCGGGAGCGCACCGTGGCCACCGAGACGGACTACCGCGTCGAGCACGACTCCATGGGGGAGGTGCGCGTCCCCGCCTGGGCGAAGTGGCGGGCCCAGACCCAGCGCGCCGTCGAGAACTTCCCCATCTCCGGCACCCCGATCGAGCGCGAGCTGATCGGTGCCCTGGCCGCCATCAAGGGCGCCGCGGCCACCGTGAACGCCTCACTCGGCGTCCTGCCGCAGGAGATCGCCGACGCCGTCTCCGCCGCCGCGGCCGAGGTGGCCACCGGGAAGTGGGACGCGCACTTCCCGATCGACGTCTTCCAGACCGGCTCGGGCACGTCGAGCAACATGAACACCAACGAGGTCATCGCCACCCTCGCCACCGAGGCACTGGGCTCCCCGGTGCACCCCAACGACCACGTCAACGCCTCGCAGTCGTCCAACGACGTCTTCCCCTCGGCGATCCACGTGGCGGCCACCCGGGCGATCGTCACCGACCTGGTGCCGGCGCTGGAGCACCTCGCCGCGTCGCTGGAGCGGAAGGCCACCGAGTACGCCGAGGTCGTGAAGAGCGGCCGCACCCACCTGATGGACGCCACCCCGGTCACCCTGGGCCAGGAGTTCGGCGGGTACGCCGCCGCCGTCCGGTACGGCATCGAGCGGCTGCACGCCTCGCTCCCCCGGATCGGCGAGCTGCCGCTGGGCGGCACCGCCGTCGGCACCGGGATCAACACCCCACCCGGCTTCGCCGCCGCGATCATCGAGAAGCTCGCCGCCGACCTCGGTCTGCCGCTGTCGGAGGCGCGCGACCACTTCGAGGCGCAGAGCTCCCGCGACGCCCTGGTCGAGGGCTCCGGCCAGCTCAAGACGATCGCCGTCGGGCTCATCAAGATCGCCAATGACCTGCGCTGGATGGGCTCGGGCCCGCGCACCGGCCTGGGCGAGATCGAACTGCCCGACCTGCAGCCGGGCAGTTCGATCATGCCGGGCAAGGTCAACCCGGTCATCCCCGAGGCCGTCATCCAGGTGGGCGCGCAGGTGATCGGCAACGACGCCGCCGTCACGTACGCCGGCACCACCGGGGTCTTCGAGCTGAACGTGACCCTGCCGCTGATGGCCCGCAACGTGCTGGAGTCGATCCGGCTGCTGGCCAACGTCAGCCGGCTGCTGGCCGACCGCTGCGTCGACGGCATCACCGCGAACGTCGACCAGTGCCGGGAGTACGCGGAGTCCTCGCCCTCGATCGTCACCCCGCTGAACAAGTACATCGGCTACGAGGAGGCGGCGAAGGTCGCCAAGCAGTCGCTGGCCGAGCAGAAGACGATCCGCCAGGTCGTCGTGGAGCGCGGCTACGTGCAGCAGGGGAAGCTCACCGAGGAGCAGCTGGACGCCGCCCTCGACGTGCTGTCGATGACCCACCCCTGACCCAGCCGGGAGACCCACCCCGGACGAGCGACCCGGATGGTGTGCCACGCGCAGGATTCCTGCCCCCCGGGCACGCCATCCGGGGGCCCGGGGCAGTAGCGTCCAGAGCTGATGAGCGAGACAGCGAGCACCGACGACGTGGCCCTGCGCTTCCCCGGCGGCGAACTCCCCCTGCGGGAGATCCCCGCGACGGAGGGCGCCCCTGGCATCGACACCAGCAAGCTGCTGTCCACGACCGGCAGGGTCGCGCTGGACATCGGCTTCGTGAACACCGCGTCCTGCACCTCGGAGATCACCTACATCGACGGTGACGCCGGGGTCCTGCGGTACCGGGGTTACCCGATCGACCAGCTGGCCGGGCAGGCCAGCTTCCTCGAGGTGTCGTACCTGCTGATCTACGGCGAGCTGCCCACCGCCGACCAGCTGGAAGCGTTCGACCAGCGGATCCGCCGGCACACCCTGCTGCACGAGGACCTCAAGCAGTTCTTCAACGGCTTCCCGCGGGACGCCCACCCGATGCCGGTGCTCAGCTCGGCGGTCAGCGCGCTGTCCACCTTCTACCAGGACTCGCTCGACCCGTTCAGCCCCGAGCAGGTGGAGCTCTCGACCGTCCGGCTGCTGGCCAAGCTGCCGACGATCGCGGCCTACGCCTACAAGAAGTCCGTGGGCCAGCCGATGCTCTACCCGGACAACTCCCTGGGCCTGGTGGAGAACTTCCTCCGGATGACCTTCGGCTTCCCGGCCGAGCCGTACGAGGCCGACCCGGAGCTGGTCAAGGCACTGGACATGCTCTTCGTCCTGCACGCCGACCACGAGCAGAACTGCTCCACCTCCACGGTGCGGCTGGTCGGCTCCTCGCACGCCAACCTGTTCGCCTCGGTCTCCGCCGGCATCAACGCGCTGTTCGGCCCGCTGCACGGCGGGGCCAACCAGTCGGTGCTGGAGATGCTGGAGGCGATCAAGCGCGACGGCGGCGACATCCCCCGGTTCGTCGAGCGGGTCAAGAACAAGGAGCCCGGCGTCAAGCTGATGGGCTTCGGTCACCGGGTCTACAAGAACTACGACCCGCGCGCGGCGATCGTGAAGCAGACCGCCGACACCGTGCTGAGCAAGCTCGGCGGCAACAACGAGCTGCTCGACCTGGCCCGCCAGCTCGAGGAGATCGCCCTCTCCGACGACTACTTCATCGAGCGCAAGCTCTACCCGAACGTCGACTTCTACACCGGGCTCATCTACCGGGCGATGGGCTTCCCGGTCCGGATGTTCACCGTGCTCTTCGCGCTCGGTCGCGTGCCCGGCTGGATCGCCCAGTGGCGCGAGATGATCGAGGACCCGGCGACCAAGATCGGCCGTCCGCGGCAGGTCTACACCGGCCCGGCCGAGCGCTCCTTCCTGGAGATCGCCCAGCGGTAGTCCCGCCCGCGCCAACACCTCACCGGCCCCCGTCGTCCACCCGGACGGCGGGGGCTCGGTCATGTGTGGGTATCCCCCCCGTTACCTTCCTCGCGTCCCCGCTGAGGGGGCTCCTGGTCACCAGGTCCGGCATGACTGACTGCCCCTGTCGTTGATGATCCGGGGGGTGTTGTCACCGGGCCTGGTGGCACTGGTGGACCGCTGATAGGGACATGGCTGCCTTCGGGTAGGTCTTCGTAACGTGGCTGCCGGCAACCGGTGCTCGACTGGCCAGGACGGGCATCGGTGCGGGAGGCACATCGATGAGCGATCTCGGCTACGCGATCTTCTGCGGGTTGGACGTCGGCAAAGGCACCCATCACGCGGTGGCACTGGACCCTGACGGGAAGCGGCTGCACGACGGGGCGCTACCGCAAGACGAGCAGCGGTTGCGCCAACTGTTCACCGGCCTGCAGGTTCACGGCGACGTGCTGGTGGTCGTGGATCAGCCGGCCACAATCGGTGCGCTGCCGATCGCGGTCGCCCGGGACGTGGGATGCCAGGTCGCCTACCTGCCCGGGCTGGCGATGCGCCGGATCGCGGACCTGCACCCGGGGTCGGCCAAGACCGACGCCCGGGACGCCTACGTCATCGCCGAGGCCGCCCGGACCATGCCGCGCACACTGCGCCAGGTTGATCCCGGTGAAGAAGTGCTGGCCGAGCTCGGCGTGCTGATCGGATTCGACGATGACCAGGCCGCCGAGGCCACCCGGCTGAGCAACCGCATCCGCGGGCTGCTCACCCAGATCCACCCCGCCGCCGAGCGAGTGCTCGGTCCTCGAGTGAGCACCACGGTCGTGCTGGAGTTGCTCTCCCGTTTCGGCGGCCCCGCCGGACTTCGCGCAGCCGGCAAGCGGCGACTGATCACCGTTGCCCGCAAGGCCGCACCCCGCGCTGGCGAGCAACTGGTCACCGACCTGCTCGCCGCACTCGACGAGCAGACAGTGGTCGTTCCCGGCAGCGCAGCCGCGGAGAAGGTGCTGCCGCGGCTGGCCGAATCCCTGGCCCAAGTGCTCACCCAACGGCGGCAGATCGCCGAGGAAGTGGAAGGGATCCTCGATGCCCACCCTCTTGCCAAGGTCCTGACCTCGATGCCCGGCGTGGGGGTCAGGACCGCAGCCCGCATCCTGCTCGAAGTCGGTGACGGCAGCGCCTTCCCGACCTCCGGGCACTTGGCTGCCTACGCCGGCCTGGCGCCGGTCACCCGCCGCTCGGGCTCCTCGATCCGCGGCGAGCACCCGCCCCAGGGAGGCAACAAGCAGCTCAAGCGGGCACTGTTCCTCTCCGCCTTCGCCGCCCTGGCCGACCCAACCTCACGGGCCTACTACGACCGCAAGCGCGCCGCCGGGAAACGACACAACGCCGCCCTCATCTGCCTGGCCCGACGCCGAGTCGACGTCCTGTTCGCCATGCTCCGCGAAGGCACCCTCTACGAGACCCGGTCCGCCCGACCGGCTTGACCGGACCCATAGGGACACCCCCCCCGATGGGGTGAGGTGCACCCCCCGAACGCGTGAGGACCCTCCACCCCCCGGCGGGGGACGTCGATGGGATCGGAGCAGGTCGCCACCCGGCGGCCCGACGACCCGGCCGACGACCCGAGGGGGACCCCGGTGCCCGCACCGCGCGCGCAGTCCGCTGCGCCACGGCCTCGCGCCCAGAGCCCCCGTCAGCGCCCCGTCCCCGGCAACCGCACCGGCCGCCCCGCCGGGGCCACCGGCCCCGTCCCACCGCTCAGCGCCGGAACCCCGGCACCGGGCGGCCCCGGACCTCGGGCCGCCCCCGCCCCGCCGGTGCCCGCCGGTCCCCCGGAAAGCCTCCCGCCCGCCGGTCCCTGCGGCTGTGGTGGCGGCGGCTGGCCGTGGTCACCGGGGCCACCGCCACGATCGTCGCGCTGCTGGGCTCGATCGCCCAGCCGCCGACCGAGGCCGGCCAGGTCGCCGGCCAGGCACAGGCACCCGGCACCGCCACCGAGCTCGCCGACGCCGCCGCCCGCTACCGGACCGCCGCCGACACCGCCGCGCGCCATGCCGCCCAGGCCCAGCAGGCCCGGGACGCCGGGGCAGCCGTGCTGGCCGAGGTCGCCGCCGACCGGGTCGCCGTCGGCGAGATCGCCACGGCCGCCTACCAGCGCAGCGCCGACGAGCGCTGGCCGCTGGCCCAGCTCTCGCTCCACTCCCCCGGCACCACCGGCGACGTGCTGCACGCCCAGGGCCTCGCCGAGCAGCTCACCGACGACCGGGACGCCCGGGTGGCGCGGGTCGCCTCGGCTGCCGTGCGGGCCGCGGAGTACACCGACGCCGCCACCGCGGCCGAGGCACGCGCCGCCGAGGCGCGACGGGAGTCCGGCGAGGTGCTGGCCGAGGTGCGGGCTCTGGTCACCGACCTGGACCCGCTCACCGCCGCGTCCTGGGCCGGGTCGGCCGGCGCCACCGCCAGCCCCGCGCAGGCGGCCGACAACGCCGCCGCCGTGACCGGCTGGCAGGAGTACCTGACCCGGCTCGCCGTCGCCGGCGTCACGCCGCCCGCCGCCGCCGAGCTGGCCGACCCCGACTCGCTGCCGACCGGCCTGGCCGCCCTCCGGGACGCCGCCGGCACTCCGGTGCCCGGCGTCGCCCTGACCTACGCCGCCGGCTCGAC
Source organism: Modestobacter roseus (assembly GCF_007994135.1). Lineage (NCBI taxonomy): Bacteria > Bacillati > Actinomycetota > Actinomycetes > Geodermatophilales > Geodermatophilaceae > Modestobacter > Modestobacter roseus. Next base: position 125,701 of record NZ_VLKF01000001.1, on the reverse strand, counting down.
GATCACCGTGCTGCCCGCCGAGACGGTCGCGGCGGTCAGCGCCGGGTTCGCCCTGCTGGGCCGGCCCTACCTGCCCGGGCGGAGCGGCCCCGACGGGTTCGACTGCGGCGGCTTCACCTCCGCCGTCTGGGCCCACGGCGGCTTCGGCCTGCCGGCCGCACCGGCCGCCCAGTGGGCGCAGGGCACCCCCGTGCCCGAGGGGCAGCTGCAGGTCGGCGACCTGGTGTTCACCACCGTCGGCGGCACCACGGTGGACGACGTGGGCATCTACGTCGGTGGCCGCAGCGTGCTGTCCGCCTCCGCCGACCGCTGGCAGGTCGCGGTGCGCGAGGTCCCGGACCTGCGCGCCGCCGTCCGGGTCACCGTGCCGACCGGCACCCCGGCGCCGCTGCCGGCCGCCTCACCCACCGCGCCCACCTGCAGCGCCCCGGTGCCGGCACCGGGCAGCGACCGGGCACCCGTCGACCCGGCCTGGGGCGGGTTCGCCAACGGGCGCATCCCGGCCGACCAGCTGTGCTCGATCGGCTACCCGCACCGCCTGCGCTGCGACGCGGCGGCTGCCTACACCGCGATGTCCGCGGCCTACCAGGCCACCTTCGGCGGCCCGCTGTGCATCACCGACTCCTACCGGTCGCTGAGCGCGCAGATCGACGCCCACGCGCGCAAGCCGCGGATCACCGCGGTCCCGGGCACGTCCAACCACGGCTGGGCCCTGGCGGTCGACCTGTGCGGCGGGATCAACCGCTTCGGCACGGTGCAGAGCGCCTGGATGCAGGCGAACGCCGGCCGCTGGGGCTGGGTGCACCCCGACTGGGCGCAGGCCGGCGGCAGCAACCCCGAGCCCTGGCACTGGGAGTACGGCGCCCTGGCCTGACCGGGCCGGCGGGAGGTGCGGTCAGCTCCAGCCGAGGTCGGGGATGCGCCGCCAGGGCAGGACGACGCTCAGGTCGGCCGCCTCGGCCACCAGCCGGCGGGCCACGCCCGCCTCCGCGCAGGCGACCGGGCGCCCCGGCGTCACCACCGCGTGCACGTCGCGCACCCGCATGCCGCGCGCCCGCATCTCGCCCAGCAACCGGCCGGGGGCGACGAGGACGGCGGAGTCGGCGCCGGGGACGCTCGTGGTGGTCCACAGGCCCACCGGCCCCTCGACCCGCAGCGCTCCCTCCACGGCGAGCGACCGGTCCCAGGCGGCCGAGCGGGTGTGGTGCACGTCGGGCAGCGACGCGTTCCGGGACGGGCGCCAGGGCACCAGCAGGCCGGCCCGCCGGACCACCACCCGCCAGCCCAGCGCGCCGGCGCGTCCCTCGGCCCAGTCGAGGACGGCCACCCCGGCCGCGGCGGCAACCGCGTCGGGCACGGGCCGGTGGTCCAGCCAGCGGCGCAGCGCGGCCAGCACCTCGTCGGGGGTGCCGGCGACGCGTGCCCGGGTCATCTGCGCGGCGAGCTCACCGATCAGCACCCGGCTCGTCCGGCCGGCCTCCTCGACGACCAGGAGCTCCCCGCGCGGCCCGTCGGCGACCGAGAGCCGCAGCCCCGGCAGCGGCGCGGTCCCGGCCAGGTGGTCCACGGCGTCGCGGACGTCGTCGGGATCGACCTCGGTGCGCACGAGCCGGCGCAGCAGCCCGGCCGGGGACCCGAAGGGCGAGTCGGTCACCGGCTGCGCCCGGTGGTCAGGGCGGCCCGGGCGACGGGGGCGAGGCCGGTGAGCGACAGCACGCTCGCCAGCTCCACGGCCGACAACCGGACCGGGACGACGTCGTCCCCCCAGCCGGTCGCGCTCCGGACCCGGGCCACCGAGGCCGGCCAGACCAGTTCCCGGGCAGCGGCCACGTGCAGCTCGGTGAGCACGTCACCGAGGTGGACGGCGGCCACGGGGTGCACCGGCTCGCCGTCGAGGGCAGCCTGCACGGCCCGCTCGACCTCGCCCCGGTCGGCGGCGTCGAGCCAGTGCGGCACGAGGACGGACTGGTCGGTGTCCTCGGCGGGCGGGACGCTCACGAGCCGTTCCCCCGGCGCTCCCGCGCGGTGCGGCGGGCGCGGTACGGGGCGGTCACGAGAGGGATATCGGCAGGTCGGCGGCGAGTTCGACCCGTAGCCCGGCACATTTGCCACATCGTCACGTCCCGGAACGGCGACCGCCCGGCCACCCGGGTCGGGGTGGCCGGGCGGTCGCCGGGCGAGGAACGGGGTCAGCCGCCCAGTTCGGTCAGCCGGGTCTTGAGGGCCTTCTCGGCGCGGTCGGCGTGCACGTTCATGTTGCGCACCGAGGTGCCCAGGTCCGCCGACAGCTGCGTCTTGGTCTTGCCGCCCCAGGTGGTCAGGTACCAGGTCGCCCAGCCGAGCACGTTGGGCTGGGCGGCGCGCTGGTCACGCCGCGCGGTGGGGTCGGGGGCGCAGGCGGCGGTGAGCGCGTGGGACAGCAGCGTCTGCTCGGCCTCGCCCATGATCTCGTCGGGCACCTCGGAGCTGTCCGGGAGCACGAACTCCACGGCGTCGGCGCCGCCGTCCAGCGACTGCAGGTTGCGCAGGCCGGTGAGCGTGGCGACGGTCTGGGAGTTGCGGCGCAGCGTGGCCACGCTCTGCCCCATGTAGGCGGCGAGCTCCTTCTCGCTGGGCCGGCGCTGGTGCTCGGCGGTGAAGGCGGCGACCGCCTTCTGCTGCTTGTTCTCGGTGTCGGCGGCGGTGCGGCCGTAGGCGTTGCGGCCCAGGTCGTGCACCCACTTGGACAGCTGGGTGGCCAGGTAGGCGCCGAAGGGCACCGACTTCGTCTCGTCGTAGGTGGACACCGCCTTGAGCACCCACTCGGCCACCTGCTGGTCGATGTCGTCGTTGTCCGGCAGGTGCAGCCGGATGGTGCTCATGTTCCGCTGCAGGCGCTTGAGGCTGACCCGGCAGTAGTGCCGGCACAGGTCGGCGAGGAACGCCGGCGGCAGGTCGCGCGGTGCCCGGCGGCGGACGCCGGCCTCCGGGCGCAGCCCGACGGTGGCGATCCCCTCACCGGCGCACCAGTTGCGGACCAGGGTGGCCAGCGCCTCCCCCGTGCCCGGCCGGCCGTCGACCCGGTAGAGCCCCTCGCCCTCGTCGTAGCTGACCTCGACGCCGGCGGGCAGGGCGGCCCGGAAGTCGGCCAGCGAGATCTCGCGGTCGGTGCGGAAGTGCACCCGGTCGCGCGGGGTGATCGGGGCGAGCGCCCACCCCTCGGCCTCCGGGAGCCCGCCGAAGACCAGCGGTTCGCGGCCGCGGCCGCGCTCGTCGTCGGTCACCGGGGTGCTGTCGAGGAGGGTGCTGTCGACGGTGGTGGCCGTGTCAGCGGTGGTGGTCGTGTCGGCGGTGGTGGTGTGCTGGGGCACCGGGTCCTCCTGAGGGGAAGTGCAGGTGGGCGGGGTGTCGGGTGGCCGGCTGGCCTCTCAGCGTCGATCAGGTGACCTGATCAATGCCTTTCCCCCTGCACCAGCGTTGGTGCGGAGGGACAGTCGTTGCTGTGGGGGGACGCCGTCCGGGCTCAGGCCGGGACGGGGATGCCGCGGAGGCCGGCGACCGGCGCGCCCACGACGGAGGACGGGGTGCGCGGGGTGGGGATGCGGGGCATCGGCGCGCGGGGCGCGGGGGTCCGCGCACCGCCGACGGCGTCGAGCACGCCGGCCACGGCCGCCCGCTCGGCCTCGTTCGGCTCCCCGACGTAGACCGGCATGAAGTCGTAGAGGTCGGTGAAGAGGGCGTCGACGAAGGCGTAGGCCGCCTGCGCCTCGGGGGAGAACCGGGCGATCTGGTCGCGCGGGCCCAGCTCGACGCCGACCGTCACCCGCACGGCGCGGGCGTCACCCGACAGGCCGGTCAGCGCGAAGGCGACCGACTCGTGCCGTGCGGCCAGCGCGGTGAGCGCGGCGAGGCACCGGCGGGTGGCCGAGCGACGCGGGCGCAGCTGCACGTGCACGACGACCGTGTCGGACCAGCCGGCGTCGACCGGGGTGCTGTCGGCGGTGCCGTCGGCGAGGGTGCTGTCGGCGAGCAGGTCGACCGCCTCGACCGTGCTCGTGGTGCGTGCGCTGAGTGCCATCTTGGTCTCCCCCTGTAACTGGCGCGGTAGGGGAAGAGTTGCGCAGTGCCCGATTGACCGACGGCAAGACTCGCCGCCCTGTGACTACTGAGGCGGACGAGTCGAGCGCTAGTTGGCCCGAAATGTCCAGACCGTTGTCACTTCTTGCTGGATGCCTGCTCCGACTCTGGCGCGAATGCTGCCAAGGCGCCCAGCGCATCGGCGGCCACCTCGGCGGCGAGGGCGTTCGCCTCGGCGATCTGCCGGTAGACCTCCTCGCGGTGGATCGCCACCTCGCGGGGGGCCTTGAAGCCCAGCCGCACGGTGCCACCGCGGACCTCGACGACGTAGACCTCGATGTCCTCGCCGATGCGGATGCTCTCGCCGACGCTGCGGGTGAGTGTGAGCATGTCGTTGACCCCTCCATGGGTGTGTGTGGCCATCCGTGGCGTGCCCCGCGCGGGTGCGGGACCGGGACGCCGTCAGGCGACGTCCCGCACTTCCCTTCTCGGCAGGTCGGCCGCCGGACCGGCGACCGACCCGCCCCTGCTCAGCGCAGGAAGTCCAGCAGACTCGGCTGGATCGCCTTCGCCGTGGCCCCGAGGGCCGCCTCGTAGCCGGTCTGCTGCATCTGCAGGTTCATGATGGTCTTCGCCAGGTCGACGTTCTCGATGTCGGCCGAGCGGCTGGTCAGCGACAGCTGCAGGTCGGCGTTCACCTGCTTGGCGGTCTCCAGCCGGGAGGTGCGGGTGCCGATGTCGGCGGCACCCTTGAGCATCCGGCTGAGCGCCTCGTCCAGCGCCGCCAGGTGACCCTCCAGCGCGGCCGGGTCAGCGACCACGTCGCCCGCGATGTCCCCGACGATCGCGAACAGGTCGCGGGTGGGCGGGGTCGCCCCCGGGTCGTTCACGCCGAAGACCTCCGGGCCGGTGATGTCGATGCGGATGACGTCGGCGTCGGAGACCTGCCGGTTGATCGGCGTCCCGCCGTCCCCGCTGCCGACGTAGCCACCGGAGGCGACGTCGTAGGCGGCGGGTCCGGCGGTGATGCCGCCGAAGATCGGCCGGTTCTGCACCGTCCGGTTGGCCAGCCCCAGCAGGCTCTCCCGGATGCCGGCGACCTCGGTGGCGATGGCGGCCCGCGAGTCCTCGCCCATCGCCCCGGTGTTCAGGCCCTTGACGGTCAGGTCCCGCACCTTCTGCACCTGCCAGATCATGTTCTGCAGGGTCGAGTCGGTGGCATCGAGGAAGCCCATGCCGTCGCTGATGTTGCGGGCGTGCTGCGTGGCGGTGGCCAGCTCCTGCCGGGTCAGGATTGCGGCGTTGGTGCCGGCCGGGTCGTCCGAGGGCTTGTTGATCGTCTTGCCGGAGGTCAGCTGCTGCTGCAGCCTCTGGATCGCGTCCATGTTCCGGTTCAGCCCCTGCAGGCTGGTCTGGACGACGGCCTTGTGCGTGATCCTCATCGGGTCACAGCCCCACGCGGCCGGTGCGGTTGATCAGCACGTCGAGCGTCTCGTCGATCGTGGTGATCATGCGGGCCGCCGCCGAGTAGCCGTGCTGGAAGCGGAGCATGTTGGTCATCTCCTCGTCGAGGTTCACCCCGGAGACGGCTTCGCGGGAGGCCTCCACCTGACTGGCCACCACCGTCTGGGTCTTCAGGTTGCCGGTCGCCACCGACGCGTCGACGCCCAGCTGGACGATCAGCTGGCGGTAGGCCACCGCGGTGCCGTCCGGGGAGCTCTGCAGCTTGGCGATCGCCATCGCGTTGCGGTTGTCGGTGGTCGGCGTGGGGGCCGTGGACCCGTCGGCGGCGGCGAGCCGACGGGTGTCGCTGATCGCCAGCGTGAGCGTCTTGGCGGTGATGCCGGTCAACGCGCCGGCCCCGTCGTCGAACAGCGCGCCGCCGGGGGCGCCGGTCTTGTCCACCCCCGCGGTGTGCGCGGAGTTGAACTCGTCGGCCAGCCGCTGGGCGACGCCGTCCAGCCGGGCCCGGTACCCGGGGATGGTCTCGCGCAGCGCGGTGAGCTGGCCGCCGCCCGTGCCGCCCGGGGTCACGGTCGTCCCCCCGGGGTCGGTGACCAGCCGGGGGTCGGTGCCCGTCACCGCGAGCGGGTCGCTGGTCCCCACGACCCGGAGACCGGTCGAGGAGCTCCCGGAGATCAGCGTCGCACCGCCCACCGCGACGTCGACGGTGCCGAAGTCGCCCTTCGAGGAGGTGGCGCCGATCGTCTGGGACAGCTTCAGTACCAGGGCGTCGCGCTGGTCGGCGAGCTCGTTGCTCGGCAGCCCGGTCTGGGTCGCCTTCTTGATCGCGGTGTTGAGCTGGGCCACCTGCGCGATGGTGGTGTTGACGTCGTCGGCCAGCACGTCGAGCGCGCTGCGGGTCTGCGTCCAGGCCTTGTCGAGCGCGGCGTCGGTGGTGCGGAACTCGGCGACCAGGGTGGCCGTCTTCTGCAGCACCGCGGTGCGGGCGCCGTCCTCGGTCGGGTTGCTCGCCAGGTCGCCCCAGGACTTGAAGACGTCGGTGAGCTTGGCCTGGATGCCGGTCTCGCCCGGCTCCCGGAACGCCTGCTCGATCTGGGCGAGCGTCGTGTCGTGCACCGTCAGCGAGGCGGTCCTGCCGCTCTCCGCCTGGGCGCGCGCCTCCAGGAACGCGTCCCGGATGCGGATGACGGTGTCGGCGTTGACGCCCTGGCCGACGTCCTTGCTCACCGACCAGATCGCCGGCACCGGGTTGCCCCCGACCGACTGCAGCTCGGCGCGCTGGCGGCTGTAGCCCTCGGTGTTGACGTTGGCGACGTTCTGCCCGGTGACGTCCAGTCCGCGCTGCTGGGCCCACAGGGCCGACGTCGCGGTGTTCAGACCGCCGAACGTGCCACTCACAGGGCACCGTCCAGGGTCACCGAGCGGTAGGCGTTGCCCGCACTGCGGCCGTTATGCGTGTAGGTGCCCGACGCGGTCCCCGTGCGGGAGGACAGCAGCGCGTCGCCGATCACCGACAGCCCACTCTCGATCAGCTCCTTGTTCGCGTCGGAGAGGCTGCGCAGCTCGGTGACGAGCGTCAGCAGCGCCTCGTGGTGCTTGGCGTAGAGGTCGTTCCACGGCGCGGGCGCCGAGTCGGCCAGCTGCCGCAGCGAGGGGTTGGCCTCCAGCCCGAGCCGGCCGGCGATCTGCTCGGTCGCGGCGGCGCGCTCCACCTCGAGGGTGCGCAGCTGCTCCAGGACGACCTCGATCTCGTGCGCGATGCGCGGCAGCCAGCGGCTCTTCCCGGTGAGGATCAGGTACTGCTTCTCCTCGGCCTTGAACAGCAGCAGGTCCAGGAGCTCGTGCTCCCGCCACAGCAACGTCGACAGGTGCTGGTGGTCCATGCCGGCCGCCCTCCTCGTCGTCGTCTCCGTCCGCGGCACGTGCCCGGGTGGGCCTGCCGACGCACCTCCATCGGCACCGGCCGGCGTCCGGTCAAGCCGAGCGGCGCGGTCACACAGAAATCGGCGCCAGCCGGTCCCGGTCCGGCTCCGGCCCGCCGAGAGAGACCTCGTGACCGCAGCCAGCCCCACCCCCGTCGCCGGGGGCGAACGCCGACACCCCGACGTCGACGCACTGGTGACCACCCATCTGCCGCTGACGCACTTCGCGGTGAACGCGGTGGCCTCGCGCATCTCGCTGCCCAGCCACGTCAGCCGGGAGGACCTGCAGGCCTGCGCCCGCGTCGCGCTGGTCGAGGTGGCCCGCCGGTTCGACCCGACGGCCGGGGCGACGTTCGCGACCTACGCCCTCCCCCGCCTCCAGGGCGCCGTCCTCGACGAGCTGCGCTCGGGCGACTGGGCCAGCCGCTCGGTCCGCGCCGCCGCCCGGCGCACCGACGCCGCCGCCGACGCCCTCACCATGAGCCTGGGCCGGCCGCCCACCCGCGAGGAGCTCGCCGCCAGCCTGGGGGTCGGCCGGGCCGAGCTGGACTCCCTCCAGGTCGACGTGCACCGGGCCGTGATGGTCAGCATCGACGCCGAGACCGGCGTCGACGGCACCTCCCTGGACCTGCCCGACACCGGCGACTCCCCCGAGCGCGCGCTGCTGCGTTCCGAACGGGCCCGGCACCTGCACGAGGCGATCCGCGCCCTCCCCGACCGCCTCGACGAGGTCGTGGAGCGGAACTTCTTCGGTGACGAGTCGCTGACCGACATCGCCGACTCCCTCGGCGTGACCCTGTCCCGGGTCTCGCAGATGCGGGCCCGCGCCCTCACCCTGCTGCACGCGGCGATGAGCGAGGTGTGGGACGGCGCGCCCGTGACGGCGCAGGGCGGGGTGCGCGCCCGCAACCAGCAGCGCGCCTACGTGGACCGGGTAGCCGCTGCGCAGGGTGCCGGCCGGGAGGCGGCGCGGCCGTCGGTCCCGGCCCCCGCGGCACCCCGGACGGCGGTGCCGACGCCGGCCGCCCGGGTGCGCCAGCGGTACGGCTGGCAGGTCGCCGAACGCGAGGCCGCCGCCCAGCCGGCCTGAGTCACAGCAGCACCCGGCACCCCACCCGTTTCGGCTCAACACCGGAGCGGGCGGACCGTAGGTGAGGAGGCCCACGCACGACTGCGGTGGGCCTGCTCACCGCGCTCGGTCCACGGAGGGTCCCTTGAGCCTCGTCATCAGCAACATCGCCGGCCTGAACTCCCACCGCGCCCTGGCGGTCGCCGACCGCCAGCTGACCACCTCGCTCGAGCGGCTGACCTCCGGCAGCCGGATCAACCGGGCGGCGGACGACGCCGCCAACCTGGCGATCTCGGAGAACATGCGGGCCCAGATCGGCGGGTTGCGGGTCGCGCTGCGCAACAGCCACGACGGCATCTCGGTGCTGCGGACCGCCGAGGGGGCACTGACCGAGACGCAGGGCATCCTGCACCGGATGCGGGACCTGTCGGTGCAGGCGGCCAACGCCGGCGCTCTCGACGACGCCGCCCGGACAGCCGTGCAGTCGGAGATCACCGGGCTGACCAGCGAGCTGGACCGGATCGCCGGCACCACCCGGTTCAACGGCCGGCCGCTCCTCGACGGGAGCTACCGGGCCGGCTTCCAGATCGGTGCCGACGTCGGCCAGACCATCGCGATCGATCTCGGGCCCGCCATGGACGCCAGCGGGCTGGGCGTGGCCGCGGTGGACGTGCGGACCGACCCGGACGCCCCCGTCTCGGGCGCGCGCGCGGCGATCGCCGCCCTCGACGCGGCGATCGGTCACGTGTCGACGATCCGCGGGGCCGTCGGCGCGGTGCAGAACCGGCTCGAGCACAACATCGAGAAGCTCGGGACAGCGCTGACCAACACCGCGGCGTCCGAGAGCCGCATCCGCGACGCCGACATGGCCCAGGAGACCACCCAGCTCGCCCGGACCCGGGTGCTCACCGAGGCCGGCACGGCGATGCTGGCCCAGGCCAACCAGTCGGCCCCCCGGGTGCTGCGCCTGCTGAGCTGACCTCCCCCGGGAGGGGGATCCTCCGCAGCGGCGCTCAAGAGCCTCCCGGCAGCCGCCGTTGAGGGGGCCAGAGCCCACCGCACGGACGTGGTGGGCGCCGAGGCCCCGTCCAAGGAGGCACCACCACCATGGGTCTGACCGTCAACAACAACATCGCTGCGCTGAACTCCTACCGGAACCTGTCGGTCACCGACAGCCAGATGAGCAAGTCGCTGGAGAAGCTCTCCTCCGGCTTCCGCATCAACCGCGCCGCCGACGACGCCGCCGGCCTGGCCATCTCCGAGGGCCTGCGCTCGCAGATCGGTGGCCTCAAGGTCGCCGTCCGCAACACCCAGGACGGTGTGTCGGTCGTGCAGACCGCGGAAGGCGCGCTGACCGAGACGCACTCGATCCTGCAGCGCATGCGCGACCTGTCGGTGCAGGCGTCCAACGCCGGCTCGCTCAACGACGACGCGAAGAAGAACATCCAGTCCGAGGTGTCCCAGCTCAAGAGCGAGCTGGACCGGATCGCCTCCACGACGAACTTCAACGGCAAGCAGCTGCTGGACGGCAAGTACAACACCAGCTTCCAGGTCGGCTCCAACGCCGGGGAGACCATCGGCGTCAGCATCGGCACCGCCATGGGCGCCCAGGGCCTGGGCGTCGAGGGCGTCGACGTGTCCGCCGCCGGCACCGGCACCACCGGCACGCAGACCACGAACGCCGCGGCCAGCACCGCCTCGGTGTCCACCGTCGGTGCGGCGAACGACTACACCACCGCTGCCGGGTTCGACGGCCTCAACGGGTCGATCTCCTACAACGGCAAGAGCGTGGACCTGGCCTCGGTCAGGTTCGCCTCGGCCGACACCGCCGGCGACAAGCTCACCAAGGTGCAGTCGGCGCTGGACGCCGCCTTCGGCGCCGGTGCGGTCACCGCCGGGGCCACCGCCACCGGCCTGACCTTCACCGGCACGGCCCCCGGCGCCACCCCGACCGCCCAGCAGCTGGCCGACGCGGAGGTCACCTTCACCGCCGCCTCGGGCGCCTCCGAGGCGATCAAGAAGATCGACGACGCCATCAAGACCGTGAGCACCACCCGCGCCGACCTGGGTGCCATCCAGAACCGGTTCGAGCACACGGTGAACAACCTCAACGTCGCGATCGAGAACGTGACCGCATCGGAGAGCCGGATCCGCGACACCGACATGGCCGCGGAGATGACCAACTTCACCCGCGCCCAGATCCTGACCCAGGCCGGCACCGCGATGCTGGCCCAGGCCAACCAGGCCCCGCAGAACATCCTGCGCCTGCTGGGCTGATCCACCCGCACCACCTGAGCACCACCCGGTGAGGGGGGAGGCGTGACCTCCCCCCTCACCGGCGCACCGGGGCACCTGCCGGCCAACGCTGGACGCTCTCCCTGGTACCGCCGCGAGATGGTCGACGTTTCGGGTCAAGAACCCGTTGCCACCCGCCGATCCCGGTAAGGCAACACCCCGCAGCACGGATGCAGCGGAGTACCCGAAACCCACGTCCACGGAGGAACACCATGGGTCTGAGCGTCAACAACAACATCGCGGCGATGAACTCGTACCGCAACCTGTCGGTCACCGACACCCAGATGAGCAAGTCGCTGGAGAAGCTCTCCTCCGGCTTCCGCATCAACCGCGCCGCCGACGACGCCGCCGGCCTGGCCATCTCCGAGGGCCTGCGCTCGCAGATCGGTGGCCTGAAGATGGCCGTCCGCAACACCCAGGACGGCATCTCGGTCGTGCAGACCGCTGAAGGTGCGCTCACCGAGACGCACTCGATCCTGCAGCGCATGCGCGACCTGTCGGTGCAGGCGTCCAACGAGGGCTCGCTGAACGGCGACGCCAAGAAGAACATCCAGTCCGAGATCTCCCAGCTCAAGAGCGAGCTGGACCGGATCGCGACCACGACGAACTTCAACGGCAAGCAGCTGCTGGACGGCAACTACAACACCACCTTCCAGGTCGGTGCCAACGCCGGGGAGACCATCGGCGTCAGCATCGCGACCGCCATGGGCGCCCAGGGCCTGGGCGTCCAGAACGTGGACGTCTCGGCCGCGGGTACGGCCACCACCGGCACGCAGACCACGAACGCCGCGGCCAGCACCGCCTCGGTGTCCACCGTCGGTGCGGCGAACGACTACACCACCGCTGCCGGGTTCGACGGCCTCAACGGGTCGATCTCCTACAACGGCAAGAGCGTGGACCTGGCCTCGGTCAAGTTCACCTCGGCCGACACCGCCGGCGACAAGCTCACCAAGGTGCAGTCGGCGCTGGACGCCACCTTCGGCACCGGTGCGGTCACCGCCGGGGCCACCGCCACCGGCCTGACCTTCACCGGCACGGCCCCCGGCGCCACCCCGACCGCCCAGCAGCTGGCCGACGCGGAGGTCACCTTCACCGCCGCCTCGGGCGCTTCCGAGGCGATCGGCCTGCTCGACGACGCCATCAAGATCGTGAGCACCACCCGCGCCGACCTGGGTGCCATCCAGAACCGGTTCGAGCACACGATCAACAACCTCAACGTCGCCGTCGAGAACCTGTCGGCGTCCGAGAGCCGGATCCGCGACACCGACATGGCCCAGGAGATGACCAACTTCACCCGCACGCAGATCCTGACCCAGGCCGGCACCGCGATGCTGGCCCAGGCCAACCAGGCCCCGCAGGGCATCCTGAAGCTGCTGGGCTGATCCACCCGCACCACCTGAGCACCACCCGGTGAGGGGGGAGGCCCCCGGGCCTCCCCCCTCACTGCTCCACCCCCACCCCGAGACCGGAGGACCCCCGCATGGCAGGCATGAGCCTGAGCACCGGCCTGATCTCCGGGATGGACACCGGCACCTTGATCAGCCAGCTCATGCAGGTCGAGGCGAACCCGCAGACCCTGCTGAAGCAGAAGCTCTCCGCCGTCCAGGCCGACGCCGCCAGTTACCGGGCCATGAACACCCGGTTCGACGCGCTGCGCTCCGCCGCCGCGGCCCTGCAGACCGACGCCGCCTGGGGCGCCACCAAGGTGGCCAGCTCCAGCACCACGGTCACGGTGAGCGCGGGCAGCACCGCGGTGGCCGGCAGCGAGGTCTCCTTCTCCGTCACCCAGCTGGCCGCCACGCACGCCGTCGTCAGCGGGGCGACGTGGGCCTCGGCCGGCGACCCGGCCGCCAGCCCGCAGCAGGCCTGGCCGCTGACGATAACCCGGGACGGCACGACGGTCGGGACGGTCGACGTCCCCGCCGGCGCGACGCTCACCGAGGCGGTCGCGGCGATCAACGCGAGGTCCGCCGAGCTCGGCGTCAAGGCCTCGGTCATCCAGGTCGCCCAGGGCGACGTTCGGCTCCAGCTGACCGCCGCCACCGGTGGCGCCGCGGGCGTCTTCGACGTGATCCCACCCGGCGGCGGCACCTCGGCGGCCTTCGTCCTCACCCAGCAAGGGCGCAACGCCGAGCTCGACCTCGGCGGCGGCCTGGTCGCCTCCTCGGCCACCAACACCTTCACCGACCTGGTCCCCGGCGTGACCCTGACCGTCACCAAGGCCGATCCCTTCACGCCCGTGAGCGTCACGGTGACCGACGACCCCTCGGCCGCCGCTGCGAAGGTGCAGAGCCTGGTCGACGCGGCGAACGGACTGCTGGAGTCGATCGCCTCCTACACCGACCCGAAGAGCAGCACGGCGATCCTCAAGGGCGACAGCACGCTGCGCGGACTCACCAGCCAGGTCCTCAGCACGATCTCCGCGGGGATCGGCGGCACCTCGGCCTCCTCCGTCGGCATCCAGCTGACCCGGGACGGCACGCTGACGTTCGACAAGGCGGTCTTCACCACCGCGCTCGCGGACGACCCGGCGAAGGTCCGCACCTTCCTCACCGAGAAGACGATCGTCAGCCCGGGCGCCGACGGGATCAGCGGCAACGCCGACGACGTCACCACCCCGGTCGGGCTGGTCGCGAAGCTCGAAGCGCTGGCCAAGGGTGCCTCCGACACGACGACCGGGTCGCTGACCCTGCTGGCGAAGGGCAGCGACACCACCGCCCGGGACCTGCAGGACCGGATCGCCAACTGGGACATCCGGCTGGCACTGCGCAAGCAGACGCTGACCCGTCAGTTCACCGCGATGGAGACGGCGCTGGGCACCCTGCAGAACCAGTCCTCGTGGTTGGCCTCGCAGATCGCCGGTCTCCCATCCTGGTCCAAGTCCGCCAAGTCCTGACCCCGCCGATCCGCGAACGACCTGGAGCATCTTCCCGATGAGCACCGCTTCCCTCCGCGCCCGCTACCTCGGCGACACGGTCACCACCGCCTCCCCGCAGCGCCTGCTGGTGATGCTGTACGACCGGCTCGCCCTGGACCTCGAGCGCGGCCACGCCGCACTGGAGAACGGCGACCGGCAGGCGGCGCAGGAACAGCTGCAGCACGGCCAGGACATCGTCTTCAGCCTGCTGGAGAGCCTGCAGGTCGACGCGTGGGAGGGCGCCCCGCGGCTGGCCGCCCTCTACAACTGGCTGATCGCCGAGCTCGGCCAGGCCGCCGTCAAGGGCGACCTGCGCCGGGTGGGCGACTGCCGCAAGGTCGTCGAGCCACTGCGGGACGCCTGGCGGGAGGCCGCGGCCTCCCTGGCGTCGGCACCCGCATGATCGGCGCCCGGTCGGGGGACGGCCCCGCCCGCAACCGGGTCGGCGACTTCCCCGCGCTGGTGGAGCAGGCCCGCACCTGGCCGGCGGTCCTCGACGCGCTCGAGGGCGACGTGCACGACGCCGAGGAGACCCTCGCCCGTGGCCGGGCCGAGGAGATCGCGGCCTGGGGGCGGCGGTCCACGGACTGGATCCCGCCGAGCAACCTGGGCCCGGTCCCCGACGACCTGCGCGAGCGCGCCGCCCGGCTGCTGCAGCACCAGCTGGCCGTGGCCGAGGCGCTCGTCGAGCGGATCACCCAGTCGCAGAAGCAGCGCGACGTCGCCGCCCGGATGAGCTACGCACCGTCACGACCGGTGGCCTCCTTCATCGACCGGGCCCTCTGAGGCGATTCCCTCCCACCCAGCCCGCCGCATCCCACCCAGCCCGTCCCCTCCCACGCGCCACCCCCGTCCCCCGGGACAGAAGCGGCCACTTCTGTTCCGGGGGACGTGTGCGTTGTGTGACTGACGGTGCACGAACGGGTGCACGTGGTCATGTGGCCGGCCCGTACTGCCGATGACTGCAGTGCACGGAATGCACCACCTCGCCATGGATCGGCGGCCCCTCCCCACGCGCGCAGGCTCACCTGTGCGCGCGACCCGCCGTACCCGGAGGTATCTCGTGCTCCGTCGCTCCACGCTGGGCGTCCGGTGATCACCGACTCGACCATGACGGCCCTGCACGCCTCGCTCACCGGCCTGCAGCAGCGCTCGCGGGTGACCGCCGACAACATCGCCAACGTCCAGACGCCGGGCTACCTCGCCGGCCGGGTCGACTTCGAGTCCACCCTGCGCAGCGAGATCGCCAACGGGGAGGCCGCCCGGGTCGGGCAGGGCTCCGTGACCCGGTCGATGGACCCCACCCGGATGGACGGCAACAACGTCAACCTGGACACCGAGACGGTGATCGCCCAGGAGACCGGGCTGCGCTACCAGCTGGCCATCAACGCCCTCGACGGCAAGTACGCGCTGCTGCGTTCTGCCCTGCGGACGCAGTGATGAGCGTCTTCGACACGCTGCGCATCGGCGGTTCCTCGCTGTTCGTCCACCGCAAGTGGATGGACGCGGTCGCGGACAACATGGCCAACATCAACACCGTCCGCCCGGCCGGCGAGGACGCCTTCCAGGAACGCATGATCGTCGCCGAGGCCGTGCAGTACGGCTCCGGCGAGGGCGGCGTGCGGGTGGCCCGCACCGAGCTCGGCAGCGCCGAGGGCCGGCTGGTCTACGAGCCGGACAACGCGATGGCCGACGCCGACGGCTACGTGCGCTACCCCGACATCGACCTGGGTGAGCAGATGACCCAGCTGCTGATGGCCCAGCGCGGCTACCAGGCCAACCTGGCCACCATCGAGCGCGCCACCTCGGCCTACCAGCAGGCCCTGCAGCTCGGGAAGGGCTGACCGTGACCTCCCCCATCGCCCCCATCTCCTTCGGCATGCCCACCGCCGGGGTCACCGGCGTGCAGGACCTCACCGGCACCGCCGGCATCGCCTCGGCCGCCGCCGTCCCGTCGACCAACGGGGCCGGCGGGTTCGCCGCCGTGCTGACCGGTGCCGTGGACAACCTGCAGGCCGTGCAGTCGACCGCGGACTCCCTCGCCCTGCAGGCCGCCACCGGCGACCTGCAGGACGCCCACGACTACATGATCGCCAGCACTGAGGCCCGGCTGGCCACCGACACCGTGGTGACCCTGAAGAACTCCGCGGTGGCCGCCTTCACCGAGATCATGAGGATGCAGATCTGATGCCCGCCGCTCTCGCCGGCCCGCTCGACCGGGTCCGTTCGACGCTGTCGACGATCAGCCTCGGCCAGAAGATCGTCATCGGTCTGCTGCTGGCCGGGCTCCTCCTCGGGGGCTTCGTCTTCACCCGCTGGGTCACCGCCTCGACCATGTCGCCGCTGTTCAGCAACCTGTCCTCCGCCGACGCCTCGGCGATCGTGGAGGAGCTCAACGCGCAGGGCGCGGCCTACGAGCTGGCCGACGGCGGCGGCACGATCATGGTCGCGCAGGACAAGGTGTACGACCTGCGGCTGGCGATGAGCGGCGCGGGCCTGCCGGCCGGCAACGAGACCGGCTACGCCCTGCTCGACGAGCAGGGCATCACCACCAGCGAGTTCCAGCAGCAGATCTCCTACCAGCGGGCGCTGGAGGGCGAGCTGTCCAGCACGCTGAAGTCCATCAGCGGCGTGCGCACCGCGGTTGTGCACGTCGCGCTGCCCAAGGACGAGGTGTTCGCCACCGACGAGGGCGAGCCGACCGCCTCGGTCCTGCTGGACCTCAAGCCCGGCACCACGCTGTCGGGTGAGCAGATCCAGGCCGTCACCCACCTGGTCTCCTCCAGCGTCCAGGGCATGGCCCCCGAGGGGGTGACCGTCGCCGACGCCAACGGCTCGGTGCTCTCGGCCGCCGGCGAGGTCACGGGCGCCGGGGGCGACGCGCGGACCGAGATGGAGCAGACCTACGAGGCCCGGCTGGCCGACAACGCCCAGCAGATCCTCAACACCGTCGCGGGCCCCGGGAAGGCCGTGGTCAAGGTCCGCGCCGACCTGGACTTCTCCAAGCGCGACTCCACCACCGAGAGCTACCAGTACAACGAGGGCACCCCGGCGCTGTCGGAGTCGACGACCACGGAGAACTACACCGGCACCGGCGGTGCGGTCGGTGGCGTGCTGGGTGCGGAGGACCTCGCGGTGAACGGCCAGGGTGAGTCGACCTACGAGAAGGAATCGACCACCTCGAACAACGCCGTGGACAAGACCGTGGAGACCATCACCGGCTCCCCCGGCACGGTCAACCGGCTCACCGTCTCGGTGGTCATGGACGCCGGCATCGCCGTCGACCAGGCCGCCGTGCAGCAGCTGGTCGGCAACGCCGTCGGCCTGGACGTCGCCCGCGGCGACGCGATCACCGTCGCCGCGATGCCCTTCGACACCACCGCCGCCGACCAGGCGGCCGCGGACCTCGCCGCCGCGGAGGAGGCCGAGAAGACCGCCGCCATGTGGTCGATGATCAAGACCGGCGGCATCGCGCTCGGCATCGCGCTCCTGGTGCTCGTCGTCTGGCTCCGCTCCCGCCGCAACCGCGAGGAGTACGAGGAGTACGACGACGAGGTCGACGCGCTGGAGCAGGCCCGGATCCAGGTCGAGAGCATCCGCGACCCCGAGCTCGACGACCAGCAGGCCCGGCTGGAGTCCGCGCAGCGGGAGAAGGTCCGCGGCGAGATCTCCGAGATGGTCAGCGACCGCCCGGACGAGGTCGCCACCATGCTGCGCGGCTGGTTCGCCGAGTCCAAGTGACCCACCTCCCGGGCCCCGTCGCACACCGACGGGGCCCGGGACTGCCGATGACGGGAGCGGACGCCACGCCGGCGTCCGAGAGCACCGGGGAGATCCGACAGTGAGCATCGCGAGCGTGGAGCAGATGGCGGGCATGCCGCCGGCCGTCCGGACCAAGGCGCCGGTCGCCCGCACGGACATGCCCGGCATCCGCAAGGCGGCGCTCTTTCTGGCCCAGCTGACCAAGGAGGAGGCCGGCACGATCCTCGCCCAGCTGCGGCCCTCGGAGGTCGAGCAGCTGACCAGCGAGCTGATGCGCCTGGACAAGGTGAGCGGCTCGGACGTCGACGACGTGCTGAGCGAGTTCCACGGCCTGATGATGGCCCGCCGGTTCGTCGGCACCGGCGGCGTCGACTTCGCCCGCGAGGTGCTCGCCGCCGGTCTGGGCGAGGAGAAGGCCGACGGCATCCTGTCCCGGCTCAACGTCGTCTACACCGAGCTGCCCTTCGCCTCGCTGCGCAACAGCGACGTGCGCCAGCTGGTCACCTTCCTCAAGGACGAGCACCCCCAGGTCATCGCCCTGGTGCTGGCCCACCTGCCGGCCCCGCAGTCGGCCGAGGTGCTCTCGGGCTTCCCGCCGGACCAGCAGGCCGACGTCGCCTACCGGATCGCGATGATGGACCGCACCGCCCCGGAGATGGTCCGGATGGTCGAGGAGGAGCTCGGCCGCCGGATGGGCTCGCTGCTGGCCTACCAGGACATGGCCACCGTCGGCGGCGTGGACACCCTGGTCGAGATCATCAACCGCTCCCCCCGCCCGACCGAGCGCTCCATCCTCGAGTGGCTGGACAACAGCGACCCCGAGCTCGCCGAGCGGATCCGCTCGCAGATGTTCGTCTTCGAGGACATCGTCACCATCGACGACCGGTCGCTGCAGCTGGTGCTGCGCGACGTGGAGGCCAACGACCTGGCCACGGCGCTCAAGGGCGTCAAGCAGGACGTCCGGGACAAGGTGGTCCGCAACCTCTCCGAGCGCGCCGGCGAGAACCTGCTCGAGGAGATGGAGCTGCTCGGCCCGGTCCGCCAGCGCACCGTCGAGGAGTCGCAGGCCAAGGTCGTCGCGGTCATCCGCACGCTGGAGGAGCAGGGCGTGCTGACCATCGCGCGGGGCGGTGAGGACGATTTCGTCGCCTGACGCCCCGTCCGGATCGCGCGAGTCGCTGCTGCTGCGCGGCTCGTCGGCGGCCGACGCCGTCCCCTACCAGCGCACCGGCGACGGCGCGCCGTGGGGACGCCGCGCGCGCGACCAGCGGGGGACCACTCCCCCGGTGGTGCCCGCGCCGGCCGCACCGGTGGACCCCCTGCCGGTCGGCTCCCTGCCGGCCGTACCGCCGGCAGCTGCCGCGACCGTGCACGCGGCGGTCGACGCCGCCGTCGGGCGGTCCCAGGCGGCCGCCCCTCCCGTCGACCCCCGCCTCCCGCTGACCGGCGACCCGGCGCAGGCCCGCCCGTGGGCGCCGGCCGTCACCCCGGTCGACACCGTCGCCCAGCAGACCGCGGCCCGCACCGGCCCGCGCCTGGGCGAGGTCTACGCCGAGCAGCTCGCCCGGCTGCGCGAGGAGGCCCGCCGCGAGGGCTGGGCCGCCGGGCACGCCGAGGGCCTGGTCGCCGCCGAGCAGGTGGTCGCCGCCGCCGAACGCGCGGCCGAGGAGCGGCTGGCCGACGTGCAGTCCCGCTGGGAGCGCCGGCTGGCCTCGGCCACCGCGGCGATGGGCGCGGCCGTCGAGCGGCTGGACGCCACGGCCGCCCCGGTGGTCGACGAGCTCCGGGACTCCGTGCTGGACGCCGTCGTGACGCTGGTCGGTGACCTCCTCGCCCGCGAGGTGGCCACCGCCGACGCCGCCGGGCTGGACGCGATGCGCCGCGCGCTGACCCTGTGCCCGGACGACGTGCCCGTCGTCGTCCGGCTGCACCCCGACGACCTCGCCGAGGTGCCCCCGGCCGCGCTGGCCGACCTGCCCCCGTCGGTCCGGGTCATCGGCGACCCCGGCGTCGAACGGGCCGGCGCTCTCGCCGAGGCCGGCACCCTGCGGGTGGACGCCCAGCTCGGCGCGGCCTTCGAACGGGTCCGCTCGGTGCTGCGCTCGTGACCGTGCTCACCGGGGGGTTGCTCGCCCGTGCGCGCGGCGCCGCCGGCCCGGAGCTCTCCGGCGTCGTGACCGGCGCGATGGGCCTGACCCTCAGCGTCGAGGGCGTGCCCGCCGCCGTCGGTGACCTGGTGGAGGTCAGCTCCGGCCGGCGTCCCCTGCTGGCCGAGGTGGTCGCGGTGCAGCGGGAACGGATGACCTGCATGCCGCTGGGCGACCTCTCCGGCGTGCGCGCCGGCGCCCGGGTCCGCCCGACCGGGCGGCCGCTGCAGGTGCCGGTCGGCGAGGCCCTGCTGGGCCGGGTGCTCGACGGGCTGGGCCGACCGATGGACGGCGGTCCCCCGTTGGGCTCGCTGGTGTCCTGGGTCGACCTGACCAGCGAGACGCCGAACGCGCTCACCCGGGAACGGGTGCGCCGGCCACTGGCCACCGGGGTGCGGGCGCTGGACACCATGGTCCCGGCCGGCCGCGGTCAGCGACTGGGCATCTTCGCCGGCTCGGGTGTCGGCAAGTCCACGCTGCTGTCCCAGATCACCCGGGGCACCGACGCCGACATCCGGGTGATCGGGCTGATCGGCGAACGTGGCCGCGAGGTGCGGGAGTTCATCGAGGAGGACCTCGGCCCCGAGGGCCTGGCGAACAGCGTCGTCGTGGTCGCCACCTCCGACGAACCACCGCTGGTGCGGCTGAAGGCGGCCTTCGTCGCCACCCGGATCGCCGAGGCCTTCCGCGACCAGGGCCGCGACGTGCTGCTGATGATGGACTCGATCACCCGCACCGCGATGGCGCAGCGCGAGGTCGGCCTCTCCGCCGGCGAGCCGCCGGCCACGCGCGGGTACCCGCCGAGCGTCTTCGCGATGCTGCCGAAGCTGCTGGAGAAGGCCGGCACCAGCACCACCGGCTCGATCACCGGGCTGTACACCGTGCTGGTCGACGGCGACGACCACAACGAGCCGATCGCCGACACCGCGCGCTCCATCCTCGACGGGCACGTCGTGCTCAGCCGCCGGCTGGCCACCGCCGGCCACTTCCCGGCGATCGACGTGCTCGAGTCGATCTCCCGGGTGGCCACCGCGGTCGTGCCGCCGCCGCAGATGACCGACGCGCGCGAACTGCGCCGGATGCTGGGGGCGCTGCGCGACGTCCGGGAACTGATCGAGATCGGCGCCTACCAGACCGGCACCGACCCGCTGGTCGACCGGGCCCGGCGGCTGCTGCCCGACATCGACGCGTTCCTCCGCCAGGCCACGTCGGACTCCACGCCGCCCCCTGAGGCGTGGGCCCGGCTGCACGGCCTCGTGTCCGCGGCGTGAAGCAGCCCGCCTTCCGGCTGGAGCCGGTGCTGCGGCTGCGCCGCACCGAGGAGCGCGCCGCCGCGCTGGCCGCGGCCGCCGCCGCCCGTGAGGCGGCCGACGCCGCCCGCCGGGCCGAGGAGGACGCCCTGGCGCTGCAGGCCCGCCGGCCGCCCTCGGCCGTCTCCGGGGCCTCCTTCGTCGCCGCGATGGTCGCATCGTCGGCCGCGGCTGCCGATGTGTCAGCTGCACGGGCGCTCGCCGTCGCCCACGCGGAACAGGCCGAACTGGTCCGGGCCCGCTGGACGGCGGCGGCCCAGCGCACCAAGGGCCTGGAGAAACTGCGCGAGCGGCACCTGGAAGCCGCCCGCACCGCCGCCGAGGCGGCTGCCGAACGCGCGGTCGACGACCTGGTGACCGGCCGGTACACGACGGAGCACCACATGACGGGGACGACGGAGGAGGAGACGTGGAGGGACTGACCGCGGTGCACAGCCGGATCAGCGAGATCCACTCCCGCTTCCTGCGCACCCCGCCCACGCAGGAGGCCGCGTGGTCCAGCGCCGCCTCGGCAGCCGGCCTCACCGGGAGCGCGGCGACGGCGTCGACCGGGCTCGGTGGCTTCGCGGCCACCGCCACCGGCGCGGAGGTCGTGGGCGCGGCGCAGAAGTACCTCGGAGTGCCCTACCGCTGGGGCGGCACCGACCCGAAGAGCGGGCTGGACTGCTCCGGGTTCACCCAGCGCGTCTACGCCGACCTCGGCGTCAGCATCCCCCGCACCTCCTCGCAGCAGGCCACCGCCGGCCGCCCGGTCGCCTCGCTCGCCGAGGCCCGACCCGGTGACCTGGTGTTCTTCGACAACACCAGCAGCCGGCCGGGCATCGACCACGTCGGGCTCTACATCGGTGGCGGCAAGATGATCGCCGCCCCGCAGGAGGGCGACGTCGTCAAGGTGCAGGACGTCGGCAACCCGACGGTGATCCGCCGCGTGCTGCCCGACGGCGCCGCGTCCGCCCCCGCCGCGGCCACGGGCGGTGGCGGTCTGGGCGGCGTCCCGTACGCCGACCTGTTCCGCACCGCGGGCAGCCGGCACGGCGTCGACCCGGCCGTGCTGGCCGCGATGGCGAAGACCGAGTCGAACTTCCGCACCACGGCGGTCTCCCCCGCCGGTGCGCGGGGGCTCATGCAGTTCATGCCGGCCACCGCCCGCAGCCTCGGCGTCGACCCGGGTGACCCGGCGTCCGCCATCGACGGCGCCGCCCGGTACCTGGCGAGCCTGACCGAGCAGTTCGGCTCCACGGAGCTGGCGCTCGCCGCCTACAACGCGGGCCCCGGCACGGTGCAGCGCGCCGGGGGCATCCCGCCGATCAGCGAGACCCGGTCCTACGTCCAGAAGGTGACCAGCGCCGCGGAGGCCTACCGATGACAGCGCCCATGTCCGCCCTGCCGATGACCCCGGCGGCCAGTCGCCCGGGCGGCGGCGGGAGCTCGACCACCGGCTCGGCCGACCAGGCAGCCGGCTTCGCCAGCGCCCTGGACGACGCCCTGCACGGCGCCGGGAACCCCTCCCGCCGGCCCGGGACCGACTCCGGGGACGCCTCCGGTGGGGCCTCCGACGAGGGTGCCGACGGCGCCCCGGCGGCTCCCCCGGTCGCCGTCCCGTCCGAGCTGCCCCCGGGGCTGTGGGCGCTGCTCGCCGCCGGGGCGCCGCTCGTCACCTCGACCGGCGCCCAGCCGGAGGCCACGGCTGCCGCCGCCGCGCTCATCGGCGCGGTCACCGGTACCGCGGTCGCCGGCGGACAGCCGCTCGCCGTGCCGTCGTTCGGCGGGCAGCCGCCCGCGGCCGACCCGACCGTCCCGCCGGCCACCACCGTCCCGGCGTCGGGGCCGGCACGGCACCCGCGCCCGGCACGCCGGCCGCGCTGCTGTCCGCCCTCGGGCTCACCGGCCCGCTCGCCGCGCACCCGGCCACCGCTCCCCCGGGGACCACCGGGGCCGGTCCCGCCGGGCTCCCCGCCGACCTGTCCGTGGTGGTCGTCCCGGTGGCCGCCGGCGACACCCCCGACACCGGCACCGAGACCGGTCCGGGCAACGGTGGCGCAGCCACCGAGCCGGACGCGGTGGGCCTCGTCGGCGCCGCGACCGCCGCGCCCACCGCCGTCCGCACCGACCCGCTCGGAGCCAGCGCCACACCGCCCACCGCGGAGCCGCCGGTCGCCCAGCAGCTGGGCCGCCAGCTGGCGGTGCTCAGCAACGCACCCGACGGCAGCTCCACGATGACGCTGGTGATCACGCCGGAGGAGCTCGGCCCGGTCTCCATCCAGGTCACGGTGACCGACGGCAGCCTCGACCTGACCCTGCAGGGCGGCTCCGACGCCGGGCGGCACGCGCTGACCGACGCGCTGCCCGGTCTCCGCCGCGAGCTGGAAGGCGCCGGGCTGACCCTCGGCCGCCTCGCCGTCGACCCGGCCACCGCCGACCTGAGCAACGCCCAGCGCTCGACCCAGCAGCTGCTCGACGCCCGCACCGGCCAGCAGGGTCAGTTCCCCGGTCAGCAGACGGCCGGGCAGCAGGGCCAGCCCGGCCAGCACGACGGCCGGCCCCGCAGCGGGGACTCCCCCGCCGACCAGGCCGGTGGCCCCGCCGTCCTGCCCGCCACCGACCAGTCCGCGTCATCCGGCGTGGACGTCCTCGCCTGAGACGGAGGAACGATGACCACACCGATCCCCGGGGTCAGCGCCCCGGCGACCGGCCCCGCCAGCACCTCGGTCAGCCGCGGCGACCAGATGGGGAAGGACGTCTTCCTCAAGCTGCTGGTCGCGCAGATGCGCTACCAGGACCCGAGCAACCCGACCAGCAGCAGCGAGTTCATGGCGCAGACGGCGACCTTCACCCAGGTGGAGAAGCTCGAGGAGATCGCCGCGCAGAACAAGGCCCTGGTCGGGCTGCAGCGGTCGCTCAGCGCCGGTGCGCTGGTCGGCCACCAGGTCACCTACACCGACACCACCGGCGAGACCAGGACCGGGGTCGTGAGCGCCGTCCGGATCGCCGGCACGGGTGCGGAGACCGAACCGCAGGCGGTCGTCGACGGGGTCACCGTGCCGCTCGGCCGGGTCACCGCCGTCACCCTGCCGACCGCCACCACCCCCGGCGCCACCCAGCCGACCGCCTGACCACCCCCGACCCCAGGAGCTCCCCCGATGCTGCGTTCCATGTTCTCGGCCATCTCCGGCCTCAAGGCGCACCAGACCAAGCTCGACGTCGCCGGCAACAACATCGCCAACGTCAACACCGTCGGCTTCAAGGGCAGCCAGACCGTCTTCGAGGACACGCTGTCCCAGATCATCCGCAACGGCTCCGCACCGCAGGGGCAGACCGCCGGCTCCAACCCGGCCCAGGTCGGTCTGGGCGTCAAGGTCGCCGGCATCTCCACCAACTGGACCCAGGGCTCGGCGCAGAGCACCGGCCGCTCCAGCGACTTCATGATCACCGGCGACGGCTTCTTCATCACCAAGTCCGGGAACGAGAACCTCTACACCCGGGCCGGCTCCTTCGACACCGACGGGGTCGGCAACCTGGTCACCCCCGACGGCCTGATCCTGCAGGGCTGGATGGCCACCCTCGACGGCACGATCGACCCGCAGGGCCCGCTCGTGCCGCTGCGCATCCCGCAGGGCCAGGTGCTCGCGCCGGTGGCCACCAGCGGCGCGCAGATCCAGGGCAACCTCTCCGCCGGCGCCACCGCCGCCGTCGCCGGCCCGCCCCCGTCCCCGGTACCCAGGTGACCTCGCAGATCCGGATGTTCGACGACCTGGGCAACGCCCACGAGATGTCCGTGGTCATGGAGTGCACCGGCACCAACACCTGGTCGCTGACCGTGCAGGAGGCCGGCCAGCCGCCGGTGGTCAACGCCCTGGCGCTGACCTTCTCCGGCACCGCGCCGACGACCGGCCAGCTCGTCACCCCCGCGGGCTCGACCACCTTCACCCCGGCCACCGCCGGGTACGCCAGCTGGGGTGGTGCCGTGACCCTCGACCTGGGCGGGCTGACCCAGTTCGGCGGGGCGAGCACCGCGGCCGGCAAGGCCAACGAGAACACCGGCTCGGCGCTGGGCACGCTGGAGAGCTACTCGCTGAGCAACGACGGCACGATCGTCGGCCTGTACTCCAACGGACTGCGGCAGCCCCTCGGCCAGCTGGCGCTGGCCACCTTCGTCAACCCCGGCGGCCTGTCCAAGGCGGGCAACAGCTCGTTCCGCGCCGGGGACAACTCCGGCCAGCCGGTGGTCGGCCAGGCCGGTACCGGTGGCCGCGGCCAGCTCTCCGCGGGCTCGCTGGAGATGTCCAACGTCGACCTCGCCGAGGAGTTCACCGGCCTGATCGTGGCCCAGCGCGGCTTCCAGGCGAACAGCCGCGTGATCACCACCTCCGACGAGATCCTCCAGGACCTGGTCCAGCTCAAGCGCTGATCGCGCGCCTGACCCGCACAGCCCTGAGCAGCACGGACGGACCGGTCACCCCACCGGGGGTGGCCGGTCCGTTCGGCTCAAGCAGCCTCTCCCGACCGCCGATGACAGCAGTGCGCCGCGACGACGCGCGCCCCGGCGGACCGCCACCCACGACCACTGGAGCTCCACCGTGATCCGTCTGACCCGCCTCAACGGGAAGCACTTCGTGCTCAACGCGGAGCTGGTGCAGCGCGTGGAGGGGCACCCGGACACCGTGATCACCCTCGCCGACGACACCAAGTACGTGGTCACCGAGACCGTCGACGAGGTCGTCGAGGAGATCCGCACCTGGCACGCCAGCGTCCGGGCGACCTCGTTCCGGATGGATCGGGGCGAGCTCCACCTCACCACCCCCTACCACCAGCAGGGCACCGACGACTCCTCGGTCGTGCCCTTCCCGAGCCGAGACGAGCGCTGACGCATGGATCCCGCCACCCTGATCGGGTTCGCCATCTCGCTGATCGCGTTCTTCGTCTTCATGATCCTCGAAGGCGCGGACCCGACGTCGCTGATCTTCCTGCCGGCGATCGTCCTGGTCATCATCGCCACCTTCGGTGCCGCGCTGGCCAGCCAGACGATGGCCGAGCTGAAGAAGATCCCCGTCTGGTTCAAGATGGCCGTCCTGCCGGCGAAGGTGCCCCCGGCCACCGAGCGGATCCAGACGATGGTCAGCCTCGCCGAGAAGGCCCGCAAGGAGGGCCTGCTGGCGCTGGAGGCCCAGGTCAAGGAGATCGACGACCCGTTCCTCAAGCGCGGGCTGCAGATGAGCATCGACGGCACCGACCCGGAGGACCTGCGGGCCATCCTGGAGGGCGAGATCGCGGCGAAGAAGGCCGAGGACAAGGTCGCGAGCAAGTTCTTCACCACCATGGGCGGCTACGCGCCGACCATCGGCATCCTGGGCTGCATCGTCGGCCTGATGAACGTGATGGGGAACCTCAGCAACCCCGAGCTGCTGGGCCCGATGGTCTCCGCGGCGTTCATCGCCACCCTGTGGGGCGTCATGGCGGCCAACTTCTGGTTCCTGCCGATGGGCGCCAAGATCGCCCGGGTCAGCGAGCTGCAGGCCGCCCAGATGGAGCTGCTCGTCGAGGGGATCGCCGAGATCCAGGCCGGCACCAGCCCGCGCACCGTCCGGGCCAAGCTCACCTCCCTCGTGCCGCCCAGTGAGCAGGAACGCGAGGCGGCATGAGCAAGAGCGGCGGGCACGGCGGCCACGGCGGTGGCCGCCGCAAGAAGCACGAGGAGCACGAGGAGCACGAGAACCACGAACGGTGGCTGGTCTCCGGCTTCGACATGATGACGCTGCTGTTCGTGCTGTTCGTCGTGCTCTACGCGATGAGCTCGATCGACCTGGCCAAGTTCACCGCCTTCGCCAACGGCGCCCGGGAGGGCGCCGGCGCGCCGGTGACCATCCTCAACGACGGCGCCGCCATCGACGCGCCGGTGGAGAACGACAGCCCGCTCAAGCCCGTCCAGGTGGCCGCGGACGCCGCCATCGACGGCACCGAGCAGACCGCGGCGGAGCAGGCGGCCGCCGAGGCGGTCGCGCAGCAGCAGGCCCGGCAGACCGCCGCGGAGGCGCAGGGCGCCTACGACCAGCTCGCCGCCGCCCGGGCAGCACTGCAGGAGGCCCTGGCCGCCGCCGGCATGTCCGGCGCCGCCGAGTTCGTCATCGACGAGCGCGGCCTGGTGGTGCACGTGGTCTCCGACCCGGTGCTGTTCGCCCCCGAGTCCGCGGTGCTCCAGCCGCAGGGCGCCGTCGTGCTCGACGCGATGGCCCCGACGCTGGCCGCGCTGCCCAACCAGATCGAGGTCGAGGGGCACGCCAACTCCTTGCCGGTCACCCCCGGCGGCCCCTGGCCGTCGAACTGGGAGCTGTCGGCGATCCGGGCGACGACGGTGCTCCGGCACCTCACCGAGACCGACGGGCTGCCCGACGACCGGCTGTCCGCGGCGGGCTACAGCAGCACCCGCCCGCTGGTGCCCGACAGCGACCCGAGCTACGTCACCGTCAACCGGCGGGTCGACGTGATCCTGCTGTCCACCGGCTCCCCCCGGGCCAACGCCCTGCTGCCGGGGATCGAGGCGGCCGCCCAGGCCGCCGCCCAGGCGCTCGGCAACTGAGCCGCCGCCCAGGCGCTCGGCAACTGAGCCGCCGCCCAGGCGCTCGGCAACGGACCCCACCCCACCCGCACCCGACCACAGCACCACCGAGGAGGCAGTCACCATGGCCAAGAAGAAGAAGGCCGACGTCGAGGACGACGAGTCCGCCGGCGGCGGCGGCAAGAAGAAGCTGCTGATCATCGCCCTGGTGGCGGTGCTCGCGATCGGCGGTGGCGCCTACTTCTTCCTGTTCAGCGGCTCCGGCGAGGCCGAGGCCGAGCCGGCGCCCGAGGCGGGCGCGGTGGTGCTGCCCATCGACTCCGTGGCGATCAACCTGGCGGGGGGAAGCTACCTGAAGCTCGGGTTCGCGCTGCAGTTCAGCCTCGCCTACGACGAGCACGCCGGCGGCGGCGGGCACGGCGGTGGCGCCACCCCCGACGGCTCGAAGGCGACCGACATCGCCATCGCGCACTTCTCCGGGGCCGCGCTCGCCGACGTGCAGAACAACCGGGAGGCGATGAAGGCCGCCCTCCAGGAGAAGATCGTCGAGGCGTACCACGGCGACGTCTACGAGATCAACTACACGGAGTACGTCACCCAGTAGCAGCACCCGGCGCCTCACGGGGCGCCTCCTCCCCCACCGACCTCCTGGGGTCACACCCGTGCCAGCCGGTGCCGGAGTTCCGGCACCGGCTGGTCAGGGTCCGGCGGTCCCCCGCCGATGAGGACATGCGTGAGCCTGTCCGACACCGTGGCCGACGCCCCCAGCGCGGCCCCCCGGAACCCCGAGGGGCAGGGCCGCACGCGTCGTCGTGAGCCCCGCACCTACGACTTCCGGCGGCCGACGAAGCTCTCGCGCGAGCACGTCCGCATCCTGCAGATGACGCAGGAGTCCTTCGCCCGCCAGGCGACCACCACGCTGACCTCGCTGCTGCGCACCGGGGTGCGGGTGGAGCTGGTCGGCATCGAGCAGTTCTCCTACGACGACTACATCGCCACGCTGCCCGGCTCGCACTTCGTGGCGACCTTCACCCTCGAGCCGCTGGCCGGCAAGGGCGTGCTCGCCTGGCCGCTGGACACCGCCATGGCGATGGTCGACCACATGCTCGGCGGTTCCGGCGGCGGTGAGCAGCCCGCCCGGCCGATGACCGGCATGGAGAGCGCCATCACCGGCCACCTGCTGGACCGGCTCCTCGACGAGCTCGGCGAGGCGTTCGCCCCGGTGACCGCGCTGACCCCCGCGCTGGACAGCGTCGAGTACAACCCGCAGCTGGCCCAGGCCGCCTCCGGCTCGGAGACGGTCATGGTCGCCACCTACAGCATGCGCCTGGGCAGCCGCGAGCCCGAGGCCACGCTGGTGCTCCCCTTCTCCTCGTTCGCCGGCCCGCTGAACAACGCCGCCTCCCCGCAGCTGTCGGAGTCCGCACGGCACAAGCGGCAGCAGGCGTTCGAGGCGCTGACCGAGCGGCTCTACGACGTCCCGGTGGACGTGAGCGTCCGGTTCAACCCGATCGAGGTGCCCTCCGGCGACCTGCTGTCCCTGGCGGTGGGCGACGTCCTGCTGCTGCGGCACGCGCAGGACAGCCCGCTGCAGGTGACGACCAACGACGTCACGTTCGCGCACGCCCTGCCCAGCAACCACCGGCGCCGCCTGGCCGCCGAGATCGTCCCCGTCACCGCGACCGGTGGAAAGGACCCAGCATGACCACCGCCTACGGCACCGACCGCTCGTCGGACTCCGAGACCATCGCCGCAGCGGTCGCCGCCGCGGCCCAGGCCGCTGCGGCTGCCCTCCCCGCGGAGCTGGACCTGCGCGCCGGGGACCCGGTCAGCGACCCGGAGGCCGTCCCTCTCCCGGCCGAGCCGGGCGTCGCGGTGACCGCCGCCCTGGGCGGCGAGGTGAGCGGCGACATCGTGCTGGTGCTCTCCGCCGAGATCGTCGCCGCGCTGACCAACTCACCGGTCGGGCCGATGGACGTGCCCACGGCGCTCCGCCCGGCCCTGGAGGCCGCCGCGGCCGCCCTCGGCCGGGTGCGGGTCGCCGCCGAACGCACCGAGGACGTCGTCGCGGCGCTGGACGGGCTGCGGGACAAGGGCGTCTTCCTCGCCGTCCCGCTGGCCGCCGGCGGGGAGGTCTCGGCCACCCTGGCGCTGCAGGTCACCCTGCCCCAGCCGCGCGAGCGGCGGGGCAGCCTGGACCTGCTGCGCAACGTGGCCATGGAGGTCACCGTCGAGATCGGGCGCACCCGGATGACGGTCTCCGAGCTGCTGTCGCTGCACCCCGGCGAGGTCATCGAGCTCGACCGCGCCGCCGGCGCCCCGGCGGACCTGCTGGTGAACGGCACCCTGATCGCCCGCGGCGAGATCGTCGTGGTCGACGAGGACTTCGGGCTGCGGATCAGCGAGATCGTGACCGACGCCGGCGAGTACGGGCGGCCGAGCGCATGACGCCCACCCCGACGACGTGCCCCCCGACGACCGGGGTGCAGCGATGACGTGGATGGTCATCCGGCTGGTGCTGTCGCTGGCTTTCGTCGCCGCGGTGCTGCTCTTCGCCGCCCGGATCGCCAAGAAGAAGGGCCTGGGCCAGGCCACCGGCGTGATCGAGGTGGTGAGCCGGCAGCGGATGGGGCGCGCCAGCAGCGTCTCGGTGCTGCGGGTCGCCGGCCGGGTGCTGGTGGTCGGGTCGACCGAGGAGCAGGTGACCCTGCTCGCCGAGCTCGAGGACGAGGAGCTGCAGACCGCCCTGGCGGCGCAGCCCCGCCCGCAGGCGGTCACCGCCGACGGGGAGACCCGCGAGCTGCCCGCGCGGGTGCCGGCGATGGCCCGCACCAGCTCCGGCCCGCTGGCCGGCTCGGTGCTCGACCGCAGCACGTGGACGACGGCGGTGCAGGAACTGCGTGACCGAACGGTGCGCCGGTCGTGAGCGCGCTCGCCGCGCCCGCGCCCCGCGTCGTGCCGGCGCGCTGGGGCCGCCGGGCCGGCCTGGTGCTGCTGCTGGGCGTGCTGGCGCTGGTCGCGGCGGTGCTGCTGGCCGGCCCCGCGCTGGCCGCCCCGACCGCGCCCACCGACCCGGTCGCGCCGGTCGCCCCGGTGGTCGACAACGGCGGGCTGGACATCAACATCGGGGGCAACAGCCCCAGCACCGCGGTCACCCTGCTGCTGGCGATCACCGCGCTGTCGATCGCGCCGTCGGCGCTGCTGCTGGTCACCTCGTTCACCAAGATCCTCGTGGTGCTGGCGCTCACCCGGAACGCCCTGGGGCTGCCCACCTCCCCGCCCAACCAGGTGCTCACCGGGATCGCGCTGTTCCTCACCCTGTTCGTGATGGGCCCGGTGTTCAGCGACATCAACGACGTCGCGGTGCAGCCCTACCTGGACGGCGCGATCACCGCCTCGGCGGCCTACGACTCCGGCGTCGAACCGCTGAAGACCTTCCTGCTGGACAACACCCGCGACGACGAGCTGAAGCTGATGGTCGGGCTCTCCGGCGAGGAGGCCCCGGCCGACGCGGCCGCGGTCAGCATGACGACCCTGGTCCCGGCGTTCGTGCTGTCCGAGCTCAAGAGCGCCTTCATCATCGGGCTGGTCGTGTTCATCCCGTTCCTGGTGCTGGACATGCTGGTCAGCGCCTCGCTGATGGCGATGGGCATGATGATGGTGCCGCCGACGGTGGTCTCGCTGCCCTTCAAGCTGCTGCTGTTCGTGATCGTCGACGGCTGGGCGCTGATCACCACCGCCCTCGTGGGGTCGTACTCGTGAGCGCCCGGCTGACGGGGGGCCGGCATGTCTGACGCCGACGTCACCGAGATCGCCACCCAGACGATGCTCGTCGCGGCCAAGGTGGCGGCCCCGATCCTGCTCACCGCCCTGCTGGTCGGGTTCATGATCTCGCTGTTCCAGGCGGCGACCCAGATCCAGGAACCGACGCTGTCGTTCGTGCCCAAGATGATCGCGGTGGCGATCGCGCTGCTGGTGACCGGCAACTGGGTGCTCGCGGAGCTGGTCTCCTTCACCGAGCACCTGTTCGAGTCGCTGCCGCGGTTGCTCGGCAGGAGCTGAGCCGCGGTGGACCTCCAGGTCCCCTCGGCGACGCTGGCCGCGCTCCTGCTGGCCACCGTGCGCGCCGGTGGGTTCGTCGCACTGGCCCCGCCGTTCAACTCCAACGGCATCCCGCTGCCGGTCAAGGGCGCGCTCGCCCTGGCGCTCTCGCTGGTCGTGTTCCCCCAGCTGTCGGGCACGCTGCCGGAGATCACGGCCGGGTTCCTCGTCGTCTCCGCGGTCCTCGAGGCGGTCATCGGGGCGGCGCTCGGCTTCGTCGTCCAGGTGCTGTTCACCGCCGTCCAGCTGGCCGGCGACCTCATCGACCTGGCCGGCGGCTTCTCGCTGCAACCGGCCTACGACCCGCTCGCGCTGACCACGAACGCCTCGATCGGCAAGCTGCACTACCTGCTGGCGATCACCCTGCTGTTCACCAGCGGCGGGCACCTGCTGCTGGTGCGCGGGTTCGCCACCTCCTACCAGGGGCTCCCGGTGGGCGGCACGCTGCCCACCGACCAGCTGGGCTCCGCGCTGGTCACCGCGTTCTCGATGATGTTCCTGGCCGCGCTGCAGATCGCCGGGCCGATGGTGGCGGTGCTGCTGCTCGCCGACGTCGCCCTGGCCCTGCTGTCCCGCGCCGCCCCGGCGCTGAACATCTTCGCCATCGGGTTCCCGGTGAAGATCATGGTCACCCTGACGCTGCTCGGTCTGACCTTCCCCCTGCTCCCACCCGCCCTGGACTCCCTCATGGAGACCGCGGTCCGGGCGATGACCTCGTTGCGGAGCGGCTAGTGCACGCCCCGGGAGGTGAGGACTGATGGCCAAGGACGGGCCCGGCGGTGAGAAGACAGAGAAGCCGACACCGCAGAAGCTCAAGGAGGCCCGCAAGGACGGGCAGATCCCCCGCACCCAGGAACTGGGCACGTGGCTGGGGGCGGCGGCGGCGAGCGTGCTGCTGCCGATGCTGGTGGGCAGCGCGTTCGACTCGGTGCAGGAGCTCTTCGTCCAGATCGGGGCGGTGGCGGACGACCCGGAGCCGGCGGCCCTGTCGGAGCTGATGGGGCGCGCCCTGACGGCGTTCCTCACCACGGTGCTGCCGACGGCGCTGGCCATGATGCTCATCGGCACCCTGGCCTCGGCGTCCCAGGGCGGGGTCACCCTCGCCACCAAGGGCATGAAGCCCACGCTGAAGAAGCTCAACCCGTTCCCCGGGATGAAGCGGATGTTCGGCACGCACGGACTGTGGGAGGCGGCCAAGGCCGTCATCAAGACCATCGCCCTCGCCGTGGTGATCGTGATGACCTCGGAGGACGCCCAGCAGCTGGTCTCCGCCTCCGGGGCGCTGCCGCTGTCGGAGATCACCCGGGTGTTCACCGACTCGGCCGTGCTGATGTTCCGCGTCGTCGGGATCACCGGCCTGGTCATCGCGGTGGCCGACTACCTCGTCGTCCGCAAGCAGACGATGAGCAAGCTCAAGATGAGCGTCTACGAGATCAAGCAGGAGCACAAGCAGTCCGAGGGCGACCCGCACATGAAGGCCCAGCGCCGGGCCACCCAGCTGTCGATGTCCCGCAACCGGATGATGTCGGAGATGGCCGACGCCGACGTGTTGCTGGTCAACCCCACGCACGTGGCCGTGGCGCTGAAGTACGACCCGATGAAGGGCGCGCCCCGGGTGGTCGCCAAGGGCGCCGGCGAGGTGGCCGCGCGGCTGCGCGCCCGGGCCGACGAGTGCCGGGTGCCGATGGTCCAGGACGTGCCGCTGGCCCGTGCGCTGCACGGGTCGTGCGAGATCGGGCAGGAGGTGCCGCCCCAGCTGTTCACCGCCGTCGCCCGGGTGCTGGCCTTCGTCATGCACCTGTCGGCGCGCGGCGTGCGCGGCGGGATGCACCGGCCGGGGTTCGAGGCGCCCTCGATCGAGGGGCTGCCGAAGGCCGGGCGGCGCCGCTGAGGGCCGGCGGCCGGGCCACGGGTGAGGCTGACGACGCGGTTGTGACGGGCGGTGCCGCCGCCGGCACACCGGTACCGGCCGTTCCGGGGACTGCCGAGAACGGCGGTGGAGGGGCGCTGCGGCGTCCCCGGTCACCGCCGGCAACGGACAGCACAGGAACGAGGTCTCGTGGGCAAGCTGACGAAGGCAGCCGTCCCCATCGGGGTCGTCTCCATCGTCCTGATGCTCGTGGTGCCGCTGCCGGCACCCGTGCTGGACCTGCTGCTCGCGCTCAACATCGTCGGGTCGCTGCTGATCCTGCTCGTCGCGATGAACATCAAGCGGCCGCTGGACTTCGCGATCTTCCCGTCCCTGGTGCTGATCGCGACGCTGATGCGCCTGGCGCTGAACGTCTCCTCGACCCGGCTGGTCCTCACCGACGGCTACGCCGGCAAGGTCATCGAGGCCTTCGGGCACTTCGTGATCGGCGGCTCGATGATCGTCGGCCTGGTGATCTTCGTGATCCTGACGATCATCCAGTTCGTCGTCATCACCAACGGTGCCGGCCGCGTCGCCGAGGTCGGCGCCCGCTTCACCCTCGACGCGATGCCCGGCAAGCAGATGGCCATCGACGCCGACCTGAACGCCGGCCTGATCAACGAGAAGCAGGCCCGCAAGCGGCGCAGCGAGGTCACCGCCGAGGCCGACTTCTACGGCTCGATGGACGGCGCCAGCAAGTTCGTCAAGGGCGACGCCATCGCGGCCATCATCGTCACGCTGATCAACCTGATCGGCGGCTTCGCCATCGGCGTGCTGCAGCGGGGCATGGCCCCGGGCGAGGCCGTCACCACCTACTCGCTGCTGTCGGTCGGCGACGGCCTGGTCTCCCAGATCCCGGCGCTGCTCATCTCCACCGCCACCGGTCTGATCGTCACCCGCTCGGCCTCGCAGGGCGACATGGGCTCGGACCTGATCAGCCAGCTGAGCCGCAACAAGCAGCCGGTGCGCATCGCCGGGATCGCCGCGCTGGCGCTGTGCCTGATCCCCGGCCTGCCCAAGCTGCCGTTCCTGCTCATCGGTGGCCTGGTCCTGTTCATCTCCACCCGCCTCACCGACAAGGTCGAGGAGGACGACGACGAGAGCACGCCGGGCGACGCCGCGGCGCTGGAACCGCAGCCGGACTCCCCCGAGGCCATCGCCGACCGGATGCGGGTCGACCCGCTGGAGCTGGAGGTCGCCTTCGACCTGGTCGAGCTGGTCGACACCGCCCGCGGCGGCGACCTGCTGGACCGGGTGAAGGCGCTGCGCCGGAAGGTCGCGATGGAGACCGGGCTGGTCATCCCGCTGGTCCGCACCCGCGACAACCTGGACCTCCCCGCCTCCCAGTACGTCATCTGGCTCAACGGCGTCCCCGCGGCCAAGGGCACCTCCCCCGCCGGCACCGTGCTCGCCATCGGCGACCACCTGGACGGGCTGCCCGGCAAGGCCACCCGTGAGCCGGTCTTCGGCCTGGCCGCCAAGTGGGTGCCCGCCGAGCTGCAGCGGCAGGCCGAGATGGCCGGCGCCACCGTCGTCGACCGCTCCTCGGTGATCACCACCCACCTGGCCGAGGTCGTGCGGCAGAACGCCTCCTCGCTGCTGGGCCGCGAGGACGTCAAGGTGCTGGTGGAGATGGTCCGCCGCACCCACCCGGCCGTCGTCGAGGAGCTGACCCCGACGCTGCTCAGCCTGGGCGAGGTGCAGCGCGTGCTGCAGGCGCTGCTGGACGAGGGCGTCTCGATCCGTGACCTGGTGCGGATCTTCGAGGCGCTGTCGCTGCGGGCCAAGCTCTCCACCGACCTGGACGGGCTGGTCGAGGCGGTGCGCGCGGCGCTGGGCGCCGCGATCAGCCACCCCTACGTCACCCCGGACGAGCGGCTGCACGTGATCACCCTGGACCCCACCTTCGAGCAGCGGCTGCTGGAGGCGGTGCGGCCGACCGAGAACGGTCAGGTGCTGGCGCTGGACGGCAACACCGTCGACGCGCTGGTCCGCGGCTGCGCCGACCTCTTGGAGGAGGCCGACCGGATGAACCTCTCCCCTGTCCTCGTGTGCTCGCCGCAGGTGCGAGCCGCGCTGTCCCGCCTGGTCCGCCAGGTCCTGCCCCGGCTGTCGGTCATCTCCTACAACGAGGTGTCCCGCACGGCCCAGATCGAGTCACTGGGAGTGGTGAGCGGTGCCGTCGCGATCCGTTGAGGCCGCCACGCGGGACGAGGCCATCGCCGCCGCCCGCGAGGAGTTCGGGCCCACCGCCCGCGTCGTCGGGGTGCGCCGCATCCGCAGCGGCGGGATGTTCGGCTTCTTCGCCTCCGAGCGCTACGTCGCCGAGGTCGAGCTGCCGAAGGCCACCGAGGCCCCCGCCGCCCCCGACGCCCCGCGCCGGGTCACCGCCGCGGCCGCCGCCCGGGCCGCCCAGCCCTCGCTGGCCGACCGCATGGACGAGCTCTCCGACCTGCTCGGCTCGGGCGCCGCTGCCGAGCCGGCCGTGGGGCTGTACTCCCGCGCCGGTGCCCCCCAGGCCGAGGTGCCCGCAGCCGCAGTGCCCGCTGCCCGGCCCGCCGCCGGCCTGTTCGGCACCGCCGTGACGGAGCGGCCGGAGGCGCCGGCCCGGACCGCGGCGCCGTCGTCCCGCACGTCCGCGTCCTCCCGCGCCGCCACGGCTCCGCGCACTCCGGCGTCGTCCGGCACCGCGTCGTCCGGCACCGCGTCGTCCGGCGGGCGCCGGTCCGCGCAGCCGGCCGCCACGCCGTTCACCCCCGCCCGGCACACCCTGATGCTGTCGCCCGACGAGCTCGCCGCACCCCCCGCGCAGGACCAGGAGCCGGCCACCGGCGCCAGCCCCTCGCCGTTCGCCGCCGCGCTCACCCGGATGGTGTCCAGCGACGCGCAGGTGCAGTCGGCGGTCGCCGACGTCGCCGTGGCCGAGGCCGCCGCCGCGGAGGCGGCGCGCCTGGAGGCCGAGGCCGCCGACGCCGCCCGCCGGGGGCAGCGGCCGCCGAGGCCGCCCGGATCGAGGCCGCCGCCGCCCAGGCCGTGGCAGCCGAGGCCGCCCGCCTGCAGGCCGCCAAGCTGGAGGCCGCCGCGGCCGAGGCCGCGCGCCTGGAGGCCGCCCGGATCACCGCCGAGGCCGAGGCCGCTGCCGCCGCCGAGGCCGCTCGCATCCGCGCCGAGGCCGAGGCCGAGGCGGCTGCCGAAGCAGCTCGCATCCGCGCCGAGGCGGAGGCCGAAGCCGCCGCCGAGGCCGCCCGCATCCGCGCCGAGGCCGAGGCCGCGGCCGCCGAGGCCGCGGCCGAGGCGGCCCGCATCCGTGCCGAGGCGGAGGCCGCTGCCGCCGCCGAGGCCGCGCGTCTGGAGGCGGCCCGGGTCGAGGCCGCCCAGCTGGAGGCCGCGCGACTGGAGGCCGCGCGCGCCCAGGCCGAGGCCGAGGCCGCCGAGGCGGCGGCGCGTGCCGCGGCCGAGGCCGCCCGCGAGGCGGCGGAGGCCGAGGCCGCCGCCGAGGCCGGACGCCGGGCCGCCCCCCACTCCATGGTCGACTCGGTGCGCAGCGCCGACGACGAGCTGGCCGACCTGCTCGAGCAGGTCCTGGCCGCCAACGGCTCCGGCCGCGGGCGGCACCGCTTCCCCGAGCAGGCCGCCGGCCACCTCGAGGCCCCCGCCACGACCGAGTTCGCGCTGCCCGGGCTGGCCGGTGCGCGCCCCGCGGTGCCCCCGGTCCGCGACGTGCCGCAGCCCTGGGCCTACGGCCCCGCCGAGGCCGACGACGTCGACGAGGTCGGCGCCTACGACACCGGCGCCTACCGGACCGACGCGCACGGCGACTGGGCGCCGGCCGCGACCGGCCCGCAGCGGGTCGTCGACGCCGTCCTGGTGGAGGAGGCGCCCCGCGTGGTCGAGGAGCCGCGGCGCACCGTCGCCCGGGAGGCGCAGCCCGTCGAGGAGTTCTACATGACCGCCCCGGTGGTCTCCACGGCGCTGGCCCGCACCGCGAGCGACCCCGCTCCGCTGCCGCTGGACGCCACCACCGTGCTCCCGCCGCTGTCCCTGCTGCCCCCGCAGCGGTCCGGCGGGTTCGACGGCCAGCCGCTGCTGCGGGCGCGGCCGGCGGTTCCCCCGGTCCGCGGCGGCCGCCCGCCGGTGCCCCGGCCCGCCCCGCCGGCAGCCGGCTGCCGCTGGTCACCCGGCCGGTGCGCATGGAGCTGACCGCCGCGCCCCCGGCCGCCCCGGCGCCCGAGGCCGAGCCCGAGGGCCGGCTGGCGACGGTGACCCGGCTCGTGCCGGTCCGGTCGACCGAGCTCGAGCCCTACGCGGCCAGCCGTTCCGAGGAGTTCGTCGTCCGGCTGCTCACCCTCGGCGTGCCGCACACGCTGCTGGGCCCGGACTTCCTCGCCGACGTCGCCGCGCGCGGGGTGTACGCGGCGCTCACCCGGACGCTCACCGACCACCTGCCGCCGGCACCGCGGTTCCCCTCGGAGCCGGGTGAGGTGCTGCTGGTCGTCGGGCCGGGCGCGGAGACCTTCGCGACGGCGCGCGCCCTGGCGCTCACCCTGCGACTGGACCCCGAGAGCGTGCAGTGGGCGAGCTCCGGGGCGCTCGCGCACCTCGCCCCGCAGGCCAGCCGGATCAGCTCGCTGGAGGCCGCCCTCGAACGGCGCCGGTCCAGCGCCTCGGCCGGCACGGTCACGATCGTCGCCGTCGACGCGCCGCTGCGCACGGCCGGTGGGCCGTGGCTGGAGCACATGCTGGCCGTCTGGTCGCCGACGGCGGTGTGGGCCGTGCTCGACTCCACCCGCAAGCCCGAGGACCTGGTGCCGTGGCTGGACGGGCTGCCCCGCGTCGACGCGGTCGTCGTGCAGGACACCGACTCGACCGCTGACCCGGCCGCCGTCCTCGGCCACCTCGAGGTGCCGGTGGCGCTGATCGACGGCGCTCGGGCCACCGCCCACCGCTGGGCCTCGCTGCTGTGCGAGCGGCTGGAGGAGCTGGAGGCGTGATCGGGCCGCTGCGCAAGGACGTGCTGGTGACCGGCTTCGTGCTGGCCATCCCCGTCCTGGTGCTGGGGTTCCGGGGCGACCTGACCACCGACGAGGTGCTCATCCGGGTGCTGTGGTGCCTGGGCGCGGGCTGGGTGGCCGTCGGGCTGGTGGTCTGGGCGGCCACCCCGGCCCGCCGGCCCGCGCCGGAGCCGGCATCCGCACCCGCACCCGCACCCGCACCCGCACCCGCACCCGAGCAGCCCCCGCTCCCTGACACCACTCCGGCCCCGTGCCGGTGCGGCGTCCCCCGCTCTCCGGCCGCTCCCCCGGGCTGGTGCGCGGGAGGAGCGGCCGGAGGGCGTGGGATGCGGCGTTCCGGTCAGATGGGCAGGTCCTCCAGCATCTCGGTGACGAGGGCGGCGATCGGCGAGCGCTCCGAGCGGGTCAGGGTCACGTGCGCGAACAGCGGGTGCCCCTTGAGCGCCTCGATCACCGCGGTCACGCCGTCGTGCCGGCCGACCCGCAGGTTGTCCCGCTGGGCGACGTCGTGGGTGAGCACGACCCGCGAGTTGGTGCCCAGCCGGGACAGCACGGTCAGCAGGACGCCGCGCTCGAGCGACTGCGCCTCGTCGACGATCACGAACGAGTCGTGCAGCGACCGGCCGCGGATGTGCGTCAGCGGCAGCACCTCGATCAGGCCGCGGGCCAGGATCTCCTCCACGACGTCGCCGGAGACCAGCGCGCCCAGCGTGTCGAAGACCGCCTGCGCCCAGGGCGCCATCTTCTCGCCCTCGCTGCCGGGCAGGTAGCCCAGCTCCTGCCCGCCGACGGCGTACAGCGGGCGGAAGATGACCACCTTCTTGTGCGCCCGCCGCTCCATCACCGACTCCAGGCCCGCGCACAGCGCCAGCGCCGACTTGCCGGTGCCGGCCCGCCCACCCATCGACACGATCCCGATCTCGGGGTCCAGCAGCAGGTCCAGCGCGATCCGCTGCTCGGCCGAGCGCCCGTGCAGCCCGAATGCCTCGCGGTCGCCGCGCACGAGGCGCACGTGCTTGTCCGGGGTGACCCGGCCCAGCGCCGAGCCCCGGGAGGACAGCAGCACCAGTCCGGTGTGCGTGGGCAGCTCGGCGGCCGCGCGCAGGAACACCGACCCGGCGTCGTACAGCTCGGCGATCTCCGCGACGTCCAGCGACAGCTCGGTCATGCCGGTCCACCCGGCGTCGACGATGCCCAGCCCGCGGTACTCCTCGGTGGCCAGCCCCACCGCGGCCGCCTTCACCCGCAGCGGCACGTCCTTGGTCACCAGGCAGACGTCGCGGCCCTCGGCGCGCAGGTTCAGCGCGACCACCATGATCCGGGAGTCGTTGCTGTCGTTGCGGAAACCGGCCGGCAGCGCCGCGGGGTCGCTGTGGTTGAGCTCGACGTGCAGGGTGCCGCCGTCCTCACCCACCGGCACCGGGGCGTCGAGCCGGCCGTGCTGGACGCGCAGGTCGTCCAGCCGGCGCAGCGTCTGCCGGGCGAACCAGCCCAGTTCCGGGTGGTCGCGCTTGTCCTCCAGTTCCCCGATGACGACCAGTGGGAGCACCACCTCGTGCTCCGCGAAGCGCAGCAGCGCGCCGGGGTCGGAGAGCAGGACGGAGGTGTCGAGGACGTACGTGCGGCGGCGAGTGCTCACGGATCGACTCCCGTGGGGCGCCGCCCTGGTGACAAGGCGCGCCCCGGCTCGAGGGTGACCGGGTCCCGGCGCAGGGGCCGGGACTCGGCCCCTCTGGTCGACGATCGCTGTCGCACCAACCGGGCCTCCCGAGGACGGCGAGGCGGGCTCCCCGTCCACTTCGGACGGTAGGCCCTCCCACCGACGGAAGCGCCGGCATGACACGCGAAGGGGTGACTCGTGGGGCGTTCGCCATCGGCTGTTCTCCTGCCGGAAACAACCCCCGCCGGTCAGGCCTCCCGGCGGGGCCGGACGGAGACGACGGCCCAGACCACCGGCACCAGCAGCACCGGCCACTGCAGCGACAGGTCGCCCAGCCACAGCAGCCCGGCCGCCAGCAGCACGAACAGCCAACCCGCCGTCCACAACCCCAGCACCCGCCGCTCCTGCGCGGCCGCTCCCGTCGGCACGGTCAGGCGGCCGCGAGCTCGGTGGTGACCACCGCCGGCGTCAGGGGCTCGTCCAGCAGCCGGACGAAGCGGTCGGCCACCGGCTGCTCCGCCGGCCGCGCCGCCAGCCACCCGGCCAGCAGGTCGTAGCCCTCGACGTAGGTGGTGATGTAGGCCCGCCAGAGCGGGTCGGTGAGGAAGCGCAGCTGCTGCACCGCCCGGTCGTGGCCGACCAGCGCCCACTGCTGCAGGTACCGGATCACCTCGTCGGCCTCGGCGCCCCGGTCGTGCAGCAGGATCGCGGCGTCCTGCCGGACCCGGTTGAGCGGTGCCGCGGCCGCCGCCACCCGCTCGGCCAGCTCGCCGTCGAAGCGCAGCCCCAGGTCACCGAGCACCTCGGCGGACCAGGCGCCCCAGCCGTCGCCGACCGCGGCCTCCAGCCCCAGGTCGGCGAGCCCCTCGGCCATCAGGCACTCGGGGGTGTTCACCAGGAACACCGTGTGCTCCAGGTGCTCGTCGCGCTCGACCAGGCCGCGCTCCTTGCGGCAGTGCTCGGTGTGGTGCCCGGGGTAGGACTCGTGGGCCACCAGGTGCGGCAGCTGGGCCATCCGGTGCGGCAGGTCGGCGTTGATCGCCACCCGGGACCGGTAGCCGCCCTCGTAGTAGTTGAAGCCCGACCACGGCTTGTCGGTGACCACCTCGTAGCGGACCGTCTCGGCCTCCGGCAGGCCGTACTGGCCGCGCACCCGGTCGCGCAGCGCGGAGGAGAGCGCGTGGACGGCGGCCTCGAGCCGCTGCGGCGGGCACTCCTCGCGGCGGCGGTGGGCCGCGTACCGCTCGGCCAGGGTGCCGCTGCCCGGCAGCAGCTCGCCCAGCGCCTCGTGCGCGACGGCGTACTCGGCCGGGTCGCCCAGGGCGACGTCGACCTGGAAGTAGGCGCGCACCTCGGCGAGGTAGCCGACGGGCTCCCCGCCCAGCTTCCGGGCGGAGCACTCCAGCCCGGTGAGCTGGCCGCGGAGGAACTCGGCGCGCGCGGTGGGCAGCGCCGCGGAGTCCAGCTCGGCCAGCAGGGCCCGCGCCTGGTCGCGCAGGCCGGCCGGGGTGGGGGCCGGCTCGTCGGCGACCTGGGCCCGCAGCCGCGGGTCGCCGGTGTAGGCGTCGACGAAGCCCGGCTCCAGCCGGTCGAAGCGCAACCCCAGCCGCACGTACTCGAGGGGGACGTCGAGAGCTCCGGCGGTCATGCCCGGCAGTCTCTCAGCCGGATCCGTCAGCTCCCGAAGCGGCGGTGCCGGGCGGCGTACGCCCGCAGCGCCCGCAGCAGGTCGACGCGGCGGAACTCCGGCCAGTAGACGTCGGTGAAGTGGAACTCCGAGTGGGCGGTCTGCCACAGCAGGAACCCGGACAGCCGCTGCTCCCCGCTGGTGCGGATGACCAGGTCGGGGTCGGGCTGCCCGCGGGTGTAGAGGTGCTCGGCGATGTGCTCGACGTCGAGCACCTCGACCAGCTCGTCCAGCGTCGTCCCGCGCGTGGCGTGCTCGGCCAGCAGCGACCGGACGGCGTCGGCGATCTCCCGCCGGCCGCCGTAGCCGACCGCCAGGTTCACCGAGGCACCCGGCCGGTCGCGGGTGTCCTCCTCGGCCTGCTTCAGCACCGCGACGGTCTCCGCGGGCAGCAGCTCGAGCGCGCCGACCGCCCGCAGGTGCCAGCGCCGGTCCGGGCCGGCCAGGTCGCAGGCGACCCCCTCGATGATCCGCAGCAGCGGCGTCAGCTCCGGCTCGGGCCGTTGCAGGTTGTCGGTGGAGAGCAGGAAGAGGGTGACCACCTCCACCCCGGCCTCGTCGCACCAGCGGAGCAGGTCGGCGATCTTGTCCGCGCCGCGGCGGTGGCCCTCGCTGACGTCCTCCAGGCCGATCGCGCGTGCCCACCGGCGGTTGCCGTCGATGATCACCCCGACGTGCCGGGGGGTGTCGGCCCCGACCAGCCCACG
Source organism: Modestobacter roseus (assembly GCF_007994135.1). Classification (NCBI taxonomy): domain Bacteria; kingdom Bacillati; phylum Actinomycetota; class Actinomycetes; order Geodermatophilales; family Geodermatophilaceae; genus Modestobacter; species Modestobacter roseus. Next base: position 83,130 of record NZ_VLKF01000001.1, on the reverse strand, counting down.
CGCCAGCCGGCGCTCGTACACGGCGGTGAGCACGTTCCGGACCCTCGCTCGCACCCCCACGGCGCTCACCCTAGGACCCGGGACGCCCCGCGGCTGGGTGCACACCCGGCACCGAGGGCGAGGGCCCGCCGGAGTCACAGCTGCCTGGAGGTGACGGCGGACCTACGGCTTCGTAACCTCGGCACATGAGCGCACCTTCCGACCGTCGCGGACCCGCACGGGTGCAGGCCGACGGAGCCCAGGTGGAGGGCCCGCTCGACCAGACCCTCGACGCCGTCCGGGCCGAGGGCGAACACGTCGAGGCGATCGAGCAGGACGGCCGCTGGGAGGTCGCCGACTACGGCGACGTGGACTTCGACCACCCCGACACCCGGCCCCGGCTGCGCGGCTGGCTGCACCTGTTCGCCTTCTTCGGCTCGATCGTCGCCGGGGCGGTGCTGATCCCGCTGGCCGCGGCGCAGAGTGCCCGAGCCGGCTGGTCGGTCGCGCTGTACTGCGTCACGATCCTCGGGCTGTTCGGGGTCAGCGCCCTGTACCACCGGCGCCGGTGGTCACCCCGCGGCTGGAAGCTGATGAAGCGTGCCGACCACTCGATGATCTTCGTGTTCATCGCCGGCACGTACACGCCGTTCGCCCTGCTCGCGGTGCCCGAGCCCACCGGCTGGTGGCTGCTGCTCACCGTGTGGTCCGGGGCCGCGCTGGGCGTGACGCTGAAGGTGATCTGGCCGACCGCGCCCCGGTGGCTGGGGGTGCCGATCTACCTGGCGCTGGGGTGGGCGGCGGTGTTCGTGCTGGTCGACATCCTCGAGCTGGCGGGGGTCACCGCCCTGGTGCTGCTGGCCGCCGGGGGCCTGCTCTACAGCGTCGGCGCGATCGCCTACGCGAGCAAGCGGCCCAACCCCTGGCCGGGCACCTTCGGGTACCACGAGGTCTTCCACGCGATGACGATCGTGGCGGCCATCTGCCACTACATCGCCGTCTACTTCGTGATCTACAACAGCCCGTACACCTGAGCCGTTCAGGCGAACGGAGGGCGGGAGTCCAGCTTCAGGGACAGCTTGCCGGCGGTGCGCCAGGCCCGGGCGACGACGTCCTGGTCGGCCTCGGTGACCAGGTTGCCCATCACCCGCAGCGCCACCGTCATCAGCACCCGTGAGCGCATCCCCACCGGCCCCGCGGCCGGCAGGAACCGCGGCACCGTGAGCAGCCCGGCCAGCCGGCGGGCGATGGAGAACGCCTCGCCGTAGTGCTGCCGCAGCGTCGCCGGCCAGGCCTGCGACCAGTCGGCCTCGTCGAAGAGCTCGACCACGCTCCGGCCGGTCTCCAGCCCGTAGTCGATGCCCTCGCCGTTGAGCGGGTTGACGCAGCCGGCGGCGTCCCCGATCAACGCCCAGTTCCGCCCGGCCACCCCGGAGACCGCACCCCCCATCGGCAGCAGCGCGCTCGCCGGCGCCCGCACGGGGCCCTCGATCTGCCACTCCTCGCGCCGCTGGTCGGTGTAGAGCTCCAGCAGGCTGCGCAGCCGGACGTCGGCGGGCCGCTTCTCGGTGGCCAGCGTGCCGACGCCGACGTTCACCTCGCCCGCCTGCGCCCCCAGCGGGAAGACCCAGCCGTAGCCGGACAGGAGCTCGCCCTCGGCGCCGCGCAGCTCCAGGTGGGAGGAGATCCACTCGTCGTCGCTGCGACCGGAGCGCACGTACCCGCGGGCGGCCACGCCGTAGGCGGTCTCCCGGTGCCACTCCCGGCCCAGCACCTTGCCCAGCGGGGAACGCACCCCGTCGGCGACCACGAGCCGACGGCAGGCGACCGTCGTCGTCGTGTCGTCGGGACGGCGGAACACCACCGCTGCCACCCGGTCGCCGTCGCGCTCGACGTCGACCGCCCGGGCACCGTCCAGCGGGACCGCGCCCGCGTCGACGGCGACGTCCCGGATCCGGGCGTCCAGCTCGGTGCGCGGCACCGCCCCGCCGTGGTCGGGCAGCGCGCCGCCGGGCCAGGGCAGCAGCAGCTCCTGGCCGAACCCGGCCGCGCGCAGGCCCCGGTTGCGGCCACGGGAGCGCACCCAGTCACCGAGCCCGAGCGAGTCCAGCTCGGCCATCGCACGCGGCGTCAGCCCGTCACCGCAGGTCTTGTCCCGCGGGAAGACGGCGGCGTCGGCGAGCACCACCTCGGCACCCGACCGCGCCGCCCAGGCGGCCGCCGCGGAGCCCGCGGGCCCGGCCCCCACCACGAGGACGTCGGTCTCGGCGGGCTGCGCGGTGGTCGACACGGTCCCAGTGTCCCCGATCGCGGAGTGGCCCCCGGCTACTGCGGGCCGCGCGCGCGGACCTCCTCCACGGCCGCCATCGCCGCCCGCAGCTCGGCCAGCCACTCGTCGGCGTGCTGCCCGACCAGCCGCACCGCCCAGACCAGCGCCTCCGAGCGGGAGCGGGCGACCCCGGCGTCGACCAGCGTGTCGAGCACCAGCCGCTCGGGCTGGCGCAGCCGGGTCATCACCGGCACGGAGACGGTGGTGAAGACCTCGCGGACGTCGCCGCAGGTGGCGCCCCAGGCGACCGACCGGCCGTAGCGGGCCTGGGCGGCGTCGGCGATCGCCATCCGCTGCTGGCGGGTCTGCTCCCGGAAGCGGGCGATCCGCCCGGCGCGGGCCGCCGCCGGGTCGCCGGCACCGGCGTCGGGCTCGGGGACGGCGCCCACGACGGTGATCTCGTCGCGGTCGATGGTCAGCTCTACGGGGGCGGTGAACCAGTCGTCGGGCAGCCGGCCGGCGAACCAGCCGGCCACCTCGGCGCGGTCGACGGGCGGCGGGGCGTCGACGCCGCGCCCCCGGGCGCGGCCGCGGCCGGGGAAGCCGTCGGGCGGGAAGCGGTGGTGGTGAGCGTGCACGGTGTCCTCCTCGGAGAAACGACGACAGGCACCACTGTAATCGTGTAATCAGCTGGTGCGGCGATGAGCGCCTGCGCCGAGAGCGGACACGGCCGGGACATGACGATCCGATGTACCGCGGTTCGCGGGGGGCCCGACGGAGCACCCACCAGGGACCGACGAGGAGGTCGACGATGACGTTCATCCGAGCACGCGGCGCCCTGGTGGCGGTCGCGACGGCCCTCGTGGTGCTGGGCGCCCCTCTTCCCGCGTCCGCGGGCCAGGACCCGTGGTGCGGCATCTGGTGGGGCTCGCTCCCCGAGACCACCGCGACCCCGGCCCCGCCCGTCGGCCAGGTGACCGACGTCCGCGCCGGGCAGCACCCCTGCTTCGACCGGCTGGTCGTCGACCTGCAGTCAGGTGCCCCGGCCGGCTACGACGTGCGGTACGTGGACCAGGTCAGCGCCCAGGGGTCGGGCGAACCGGTGCCGGTCGAGGGGGGCGCCGTCCTGCAGGTCGTCGTCCGGGCACCGGCCTACGACGAGACCCGTGGCGTGACCTACCTGCCCGCCGACCCGGCGCGGGTCGCCGACGTCCGCGGCGCGCGCACGCTCGAGCAGGTCGCCTGGGCGGGGTCCTTCGAGGGGCAGACGTCGCTGGCCGTCGGCACCCGCGCGCGACTGCCCTTCCGGGTGTTCGTGCTCGACGGCGCCCCGGGGTCCCCGCACGGCGCCCGGGTGGTCGTGGACGTCGCCCACCACTGGTGACGCGCTGACCTGGGAGCCCCTCAGCCGCGCGCGGGTTCCGCCTCACCCTCGTCGGGTTCGCGTTCCTTGCGCCGCAGCAGCCAGGCCGTTCCGCCGAGCAGGACGACGAGCACGCCCAGGACGGCGATCTCGGTGATCCGGTCGTCGAACTCCGGACCGCGGCCCAGCGCGCTCGCCGCCTCGACCGAGAGCACCACGATCTCCTTGATCGAGGCGATCACCCCGACCAGCAGGAACGGCTCGGCGACCAGCTGGCGCTGCTCCACGGTGGTCCGGACGGCGAAGAGCAGCTCGACGACGATGAAGACCAGCAGCAGGACGTCGAGCAGCTCCAGGATCGGCGCCTGGGAGAAGTCGCTGGTCAGCTGCCAGGTGGTGCGACCGGCCAGGACGAGCAGGACCAGCGCGGTGACCACGAGGAACAGCGCGATCCCGGCGTAGACGAGGTTCTCCGCCCACTCCAGCAGCCGTGTCCCCCACCGCCCGAGCCCGGAGATGTGGTCACGTCGTTCGGGGTCGCGGGCGCGCGCGGGGGCCATCAGGTGATGATGGCCGACCGGCGTCCCGACGACTGGCCGGGACGCCGGTGCACTCCCCCGTCCGGGTCAGCCCCGGTCGACGTCCCGCGGCGGCTCGATCGCCCTCGGCGCCCGCCGCAAGGTGTCCAGCAGCGCCTGCCCCGGCGCCGCGGCCGCGGCCGGGGTCTCGTCGACGAGCGAGGCCGGGCTGTCGGGCACCCGGTCGGCGGAGTCGAAGCTGTTCGGCAGCCGCTTGAGGTGCGTGGTCATCGACCGGACCAGGAGCAGGATCGCGATCAGCAGCACGACGATCAGCAGCAGGCCGATCGGGCCGGACTTGCCGACGTCCTCGGGCGCCTGCTCCGGCCCCTGGTCGACGAACGGGCGGACCGCCGCCAGCACCAGCCCGGTCACGCCGCGGGCTCCGACGCGCGCACGCCGGCGAAGAGGTCGTCCTCGGGCAGCGGGGAGTCGACCAGCGAGCGGGCCAGCTCGTAGTCCTCGGTCGGCCAGGTGTCGGCCTGCACGTCCATCGGGATGGAGAACCAGCGCCCGGTGGGGTCGATCTGGGTGGCGTGCGCGATCAGCGCCGCGTCCCGCACCGGGAAGTACTCGGCGCACTGCACCCGGGTGGTCACCCGGTGCGAGATGTCCTTGGCCGGGTCCCAGTTCTCCAGCATCTCGGCGTAGGGCGACTCGGCCCCCATGGCGAGCACCGCCTCGTGCAGCGCCTTGGTCCGGGGCAGCGTGAAGCTCATGTGGTAGTAGAGCTTGCTCGGCTGCCAGGGGTCACCCAGGTCGGGGTACCGGTCCGGGTCGCCGGCGGCCTCGAAGGCGTGCACCGAGATCTCGTGGGTCTTGATGTGGTCCGGGTGCGGGTAGCCGCCGCGCTCGTCGTAGGTGGTCACCACCTGGGGCTTGAACCGGCGGATCAGCGCGACCAGCGGGGCGGCGGCCTCCTCGATCGGCACGAGGGCGAAGCAGCCCTCCGGCAGCGGCGGCAGGGGGTCGCCCTCGGGCAGACCGGAGTCGACGAAGCCGAGGAACTCCTGCTCGACCCCGAGGATCTCGCGGGCCCGGGCCATCTCCTCCATCCGCAGCTCGGTCATCCGCTCCCACACCTCGGGGCGGTCCATCGCGGGGTTGAGGACCGAGCCACGCTCCCCCCCGGTGCAGGTGGCCACCATGACGCGGACACCTTCGGCGACGTACTTGGCCATGGTCGCGGCGCCCTTGCTCGACTCGTCGTCGGGATGGGCGTGCACCGCGAGCAGGCGCAGCTGATCCGGTTCGCTCACGCCGACCATCATCCCCCGTCGGCGCGCGTCGTCACGCGCCCCCTCGACGTCAGGACAGTGCGTGCGGTCACGTTCCGGTGTTACGTTGCTCTGATTGACCGCACGGTGGCCCCCACGACAGGGGGTCGCAACACGAGCACCGGGAGTCATCCTTGTCCACCCCGACCGACGAGCAGGACCAGGGCGTCTGGCTGACGCAGGAGGCCCACGACCGGCTGCGCGCCGAGCTCGATGAGCTGGTGGCGAACCGTCCGGCCATGGCCAAGGAGATCAACGACCGCCGCGAAGAGGGCGACCTCAAGGAGAACGGCGGCTACCACGCGGCCCGCGAGGAGCAGGGCAAGCAGGAGGGCCGGATCCGCCAGCTCACCGACCTGCTGCGCAAGGCCCGGGTCGGCGAGCCGCCCACGACGGCGACCAAGGCCGCCGTCGGCACCGTGATCACCATCGCCTTCGACGGCGACGAGGACGACACCGAGAAGTTCCTGCTCGGCTCGCGGGAGATCGCCGGCACGACGGAGCTGACCGTCTACTCCCCCGAGTCGGCGCTCGGTTCGGCCATCGTGGGCGCGAAGCCCGGGTCGACGGTCACGTACACCGCGCCCAACGGCAAGGACATCTCCGTGAAGGTCCTGGCCGTCGAGCCGTTCGTCCCCTGACCCAGCGGTGACCAGCACGGTGGACGGCGGGCACACCCGGGGCCGGCGGGCGGAGAACACCACCTTCGTCTGCGGCCACTGCTCGACCCCGGTGCCGGCCAACACCGACGGGCACTACCGCAACCACTGCCCGTGGTGCCTGTGGTCCCTGCACGTCGACGAGCTGCCCGGCGACCGGGCCAGCGAGTGCCGGGCGCTGATGGAGCCGATCGGGCTGGTGGAGAAGTCGGGCAAGGGCTGGCAGGTGGTGCACCGCTGCACGCAGTGCGGCCACCGCCAGCCCAACCGGCTCGTCCGCGACGGCGATGCCCCCGACGACCTGGACCTGGTGCTCTCACTTCCCTGGCTGTGAGTCGACCAGCCGCCCACCCGGGGCCGGAGCAGCGGCTCCGGCTGTCGAGTTCTGCGATCTCGGGGCTTCTCGGCGCTTGATGCCACGACAACGCAGATCCCGCGCGGCGGCGGGTCGGCGCCCCACACGCAGTACGGCCCCGCGGACGACGTCCGCGGGGCCGTACTGCGTTCCGGGTCAGGCGGCGGAGGCCAGACCGCGGCGGCGGAGCAGGGGGGCGGTGTCGGCGGGGCGACCGCGGACGGCGGCGAAGGCGCCCAGCGGGTCGACCGAGCCGCCGCGGGAGAGCAGGCGATCGCGGAAGACGTCGCCGTTCTCCCGGCGCAGGCCGCCGTTCTCCTTGAACCACTCCACCGTGTCGGCGTCGAGCACCTCCGACCAGATGTAGGAGTAGTAGCCGGCCGAGTAGCCGCCGGCGAAGACGTGCTGGAAGTACGTCGTCCGGTAGCGCGGCGGCACCAGGTCGAAGGCGACGCCGGCCTCGGCCAGGGCCCGGGCCTCGAACGCCTGCGGGTCGGTGACCTCGGTCTCCGGCCCGATGCGGTGCCAGGCCTGGTCGAGCAGCGTGGCGCCGAGGTACTCGACGGTGGCGAACCCCTCGCCCCAGAGCGCGGCGGCCTCGATCGCCTCGACGGTCTCCTGCGCCAGTGGCTCACCGGTCTCGACGTGCCGGGCGTAGTGCGCCAGCACCTCGGGCCACAGCGCCCACATCTCGTTGACCTGGCTGGGGAACTCCACGAAGTCACGCGGCACGCTGGTGCCGGAGAACCGCGGGTAGGTGACCGCCGAGGACAGCCCGTGCAGCGCGTGGCCGAACTCGTGGAACAGCGTGGTGACCTCGTCGAGCGTCAGCAGGGTCGGCTGCCCGGCCGCCCCGCGGGTGACGTTGAGGCAGTTGAACACCACGGGCCCGGTGCCGAGCAGGCCCGACTGGTGCACGAAGGAGCTCATCCAGGCCCCGCCGCGCTTGCCCTCCCGAGCGTAGAAGTCACCGAGGTACAGCCCGACCGGCCGGCCGTCGGCGAACACCTCCCAGACCCGGACGTCGGGGTGGTAGCCCTGCAGGTCCGGGCGCGGGGTGAAGGTGAGGCCGTAGAGCAGCTCGGCCGCGCGGAAGACGCCGTCGACCAGCACCCGGTCCAGCTCGAACCACGGCCGCAGCGCCGCGCTGTCGACGGCGTAGCGCTCGGCGCGCACCCGCTCGGAGTAGAACGACCAGTCCCAGGGGGCCAGCTCGACCCCGTCGGCGGCAGCCACCTCGGCGAGCACCTCGGCCTCGGCCTTCGCGTTGGCCATCGCCGGCGGCACGAGGGCACCGAGCAGCTCGTCGACGGCGGCGGAGGTCTGCGCGGTCTGGTCGGCGGCGATCAGGTCGGCGTGCGTGTCGAAGCCCAGCAGCCGGGCGCGCACGGCCCGCAGGTGGGCCAGCTCCGCCGCGATCGGGCCGTTGTCGTGCTCCCCGGCCGAGGCGCGGGTGAGCGACGCCTCGTGCAGCCGGCGGCGCAGCTCCCGGTTGCGCAGCTTGGCCATCGCCGGCTGGCCGCTGGGCAGCACGAGGGTGAGCAGGTACCCGCCCTCGTGGCCGCGCTCGGCGGCCGCACCGGCGGCGGCCTGCACCTCGGCGGGGCTCAGCCCGTCCAGCTCCGCCTCGTCGGTGACCAGGACGGCTGCCGCCTCGGTGGCCACCACGAGGTTCTGCCCGAAGGTCGTCGACAGCGCCGACAGCCGCTGGTTGAGCTCGCGCAGCTGATCGCGGCCGGCGTCGTCCAGCCCGGCCCCGGCCAGCACGAAGTCCAGGTGGTAGCGCTCGACCAGCCGGACGGCCTCCTCGTCGAGGCCGGCCTGGTGCCGGCCGGCGTGGACGTCGTCGATCCGGGCGAACAGCGCCGGGTCCAGGCGCAGCGCGTCGGAGTGGGCCGCCGAGAGCGGGGCGACCTCCCGCTCGATCTCCCGCAGCCGGTCGCTCGACATCGACGAGGACAGGTTCCAGAAGACCGCCTCGGCCCGGCCGAGCAGCTGGCCCGAGCGCTCCAGCGCGACGACGGTGTTCTCGAACGTCGGCTCGGCGGGGTCGGCCAGCAGCGCCGCCACCTCCGCCCGTTGCCCGGCCATCCCGGCCAGCAGCGCCTCCCGGCAGTGCTCCAGCGTGATGTCGGCGAACGGCGGCAGCTCGTAGGGCAGCGCCGACGGGACGGCCAGCGGGTTCGACGGGGACAGGGAAGCGGGGGCCGGCGAGGTGGCCGGGTCAACGGTGCTCATCGCGTTCATCTTCACCCCCGGGCCCGGTCGGCCGTCACCCGGCGGCCGACCGGGCCCGCCCCGCCGTCAGCGGGTGGAGGTGCGCAGGTACTGCCGGACCGCCAGCGGCACGAACACCACGAGCAGCGCCACCATCCAGATCAGCGTGTAGACCACCGGGTTCTCCAGCGACCCGGCGTCGGTCTGCGGGAAGCCGGGCAGGGTGTTGCCGAACAGCTCGCGGGAGGCCTGCACCACCGCCGACACCGGGTTCCACTCCGCGATCGGGCGCAGCACCGAGGGGAACGCCTCCAGCGGCACGAAGGTGATCGCGACGAAGGTCGCCGGGAAGATCACGATGAAGCTGGCGTTGTTGACCACCTCCGGGGTGCGCACCAGCAGCCCGACCAGCGCCATCACCCAGGAGACGGCGAAGGCGAACAGCAGGAGCAGCAGGAACCCGGCGATCGCCTCCCCGACCGAGCTGCGGACCCGCCAGCCGACCACCAGCCCGGTCAGCGCCATCACCGCGATGGAGATGGCGTTCAGCCCCAGGTCGGCGACGGTGCGGCCGATGAGCACCGCCGAGCGGGACATCGGCAGCGAGCGGAACCGGTCGATCAGCCCCTTCTGCAGGTCCTCCGCGATGCTCGCGCCGGTGACCGTGGCCCCGAAGACCACGGTCTGGGCGAAGATGCCGGGTAGCAGGAACTCCGCGTAGGGCAGCCCCCCGGGGACGTTGATCGCCCCGCCGAAGACGTAGCGGAACAGCAGCACGAACATGATCGGCGACAGCGTCGCGAAGACGATCAGGTCGGGCACCCGCTTGACCTTGATCAGGTTGCGCTTGGTGATCGTCCAGCTGTCGGACGCGGTGGCGGCCAGGGCGCTCATCGGGTCGTTCCTCCCGTGCGGGCCAGCGGCCGGTCGCCGTCGGCCTCGGTGGTCTCGTCGGGCTGCGCGTCGTCCTCGGCGGCGTGCCCGGTCAGGGTCAGGAAGACGTCGTCCAGGTCGGGTCGGCGCAGGCCGACGTCCAGCACGTGCACGGCGCCGGCGTCGAGCCGGCGCAGCGCCTCGGCGAGGACGCCGGTGCCGCCGGTGACCGGCACGGTGAGCCGGCGGGTCTGCGCGTCGCGGTGCAGCTCGCCGGCGGCCAGCGGGGCGAGGCAGTCGACCGCGGTGTCCAGCTGCTCGGCCGAGGCGACGGTGAGCTCCAGCCGCTCACCACCCACCTGGGCCTTCAGCTCGTCGGCCGTGCCGCGGGCGATCACCTGCCCGCGGTCGATGACCACCATCCGGTCGGCGAGCCGGTCGGCCTCCTCCAGGTACTGGGTGGTGAGCAGGATCGTCGTGCCCTCGCCGACCAGGTCGGCGATGAACTCCCACATGCCCAGCCGGCTGCGCGGGTCGAGGCCGGTGGTCGGCTCGTCGAGGAAGAGCACCCGCGGCCGGGCGATCAGCGAGGCGGCGATGTCCAGCCGCCGGCGCATGCCGCCGGAGTAGGTCTTGGCCGGCCGGTTGGCCGCGTCGGTCAGGTCGAACCGCTCCAGCAGCTGGCCGGCGCGTGACCGGGCCTCCCGGCCACCGAGCCGGTAGAGCCGGCCCACCATCTCCAGGTTCTCCCGGCCGGTCAGGTACTCGTCGACCGCGGCGTACTGACCGGTGAGCCCGATGGTGGCCCGGACCTGGTCGGCCTGGGTGAGGACGTCGAGCCCCACCACCTCCGCACGCCCGGCGTCGGGGCGCAGCAGCGTGCTGAGCACCCGGACGACGGTGGTCTTGCCGGCCCCGTTGGGCCCGAGCAGCCCGAGGACGGTGCCCTCGGACACGGTGAGGTCGACCCCACCGAGCGCAGTGTTCTCGCCGAACCGTTTGACGAGACCCTCGACCACGATGGCGTTGCTCATGCCCGCGACCGTAGGGCCGGGGTACGACAGATCCGAGCGCTTTTCGCTCCGGGCTCAGCGGCGTGCACGGGGTTTCTCCAGACGACGACGGACCGTGACGGACCGCCACGGCGGCCCACCGGACAGACCGCCGCCACCGGCGGAACTCATCGGCGCCGGAACAGGGGGCCTCAGTCCGTGCGCGGTGCGTACCCGGCCGCGGCGAGGGCGGCGAGCACCTCGGTGGCGTGGTCGGGCCCCCGGGTCTCCAGGTGCACGGCGACCTCCACCTCGCCCAGGTCCAGGCGCGCCGTCGTCCGCTCGTGCTCGACCGACAGCACGTTGGCCGCCAGCCCGGCCAGCTCGTGCAGCAGCGCGGCCAGTGACCCGGGCCGGTCGGGCACCTGCACCCGCAGGGAGAGGTAGCGGCCCGCGGCGGCCATGCCGTGCTGGACCACCTTCATCATCAGCACCGGGTCGATGTTGCCCCCGGAGACCACCGCGACCACCGGTGCCGGGAAGCCCTCCGGATCGGCCAGCAGCGCGGCGACCGCGGCCACCCCCGCCGGCTCGACGACGAGCTTGGCCCGCTCCAGGCAGAACAGCAGCGCCCGGGACAGGTCGCCCTCGGTCACCGTGCGCACCTCGTCGACCAGGCCGGCGACGTGCGCCAGGGTGAGGTCGCCGGGCGCGCCGACGGCGATGCCGTCGGCCATCGTGCTCATCGTGGTCAACGGCACCGGGTGCCCGGCCGCGAGCGAGGCGGGGAACGCGGCGGCGCCCGCTGCCTGCACGGCGACCACCCGGACGTCGGGACGGCGGGCCTTGACCGCGGCGGCGACGCCGGAGACCAGCCCTCCCCCGCCGGTGCAGACCACGACGGTGGCCACCTCCGGGCACTGGTCGAGCAGCTCGAGCCCGACGGTGCCCTGCCCGGCGATGACGTCGGGGTGGTCGAAGGGGTGGATGAAGACCTTGCCGGTCTCCTCGGCGTGGACCAGCGCCGCGGCGATCGCCTCGGTGAGGGTGGCCCCGCCCAGCCGGGCGTCGGCGCCGTAGCCGCGGGTGGCGGCCACCTTGGGCAGCGGCGCGGACACCGGCATGAAGACCGTGGCCGTCGTCCCCAGCTCCCGGGCGGCCAGCGCGACGCCCTGCGCGTGGTTGCCGGCGCTGGCCGCGACCACGCCGCGGGCCCGCTCCTCGGCGCTCAACCGGGAGATCCGGGTGTAGGCGCCGCGCATCTTGAACGAGCCGGTGCGCTGCAGGTTCTCGCACTTCAGCCAGACCGGGCCACCCACCCGCTCGGCGAGCGCGCGGGAGTGCTCCAGCGGCGTCCGCCGCACGACGCCGTCCAGCAGCCGGGCGGCCGCCTCGACGTCGGCTCCGCTGACCAGGGGGACTGCACCGGGGACCACCACGTCGACGATCTTCGCAGCCGGCCGCCTCCGGGGCGGGGAAGCACCCGGCTGTCACATCCCCGTCGTACCGTGGTCGAGGTGACGGACGCCGCACCGCTGGGGACCGCTCAGGTCCCGGCTCCCCCCGCTCCCACGACGCTCGGTGCGCTCCGCGCCCAGGGCGCCACCACCAAGCCGGTCAAGGCCGAGATCCGCGACAACCTGCTCGCCCGGCTGAGCGCCGGGCAGCCCTCTCTGCCCGGCATCGTCGGGTTCGAGGACACCGTCGTCCCCGAGGTCGAGCGGGCGCTGATCGCCGGCCACGACCTGGTGCTGCTCGGTGAGCGGGGCCAGGGCAAGACCCGGCTGATCCGCACCCTGGTCGGCCTGCTCGACGAGTGGACCCCGGTGCTGGTCGGCAGCGAGCTCAACGAGCACCCGCTGGCCCCGATCAGCGTCTGGGCGCACCGGCAGATCGCCGAGCACGGCGACGAGACCCCGGTCGGCTGGCTGCACCGCAGCGAGCGGTTCGGGGAGAAGCTCGCCACCCCCGACACGAGCGTCGGCGACCTGATCGGCGACGTCGACCCGATCAAGGTGGCCGAGGGCCGCACGCTGGGCGACCCGGAGACGGTGCACTACGGGCTGGTCCCGCGCACCAACCGCGGCATCTTCAGCGTCAACGAGCTGCCCGACCTGGCCGAGCGGATCCAGGTGGCGCTGCTCAACGTGCTCGAGGAGCGCGACATCCAGATCCGCGGCTACCGGGTGCGGCTGCCGCTGGACCTGCTGCTGGTGGCCAGCGCCAACCCGGAGGACTACACCAACCGCGGCCGGATCATCACCCCGCTCAAGGACCGGTTCGGCGCCGAGGTGCGCACCCACTACCCGATCGAGCTCGCCGACGAGGTGCGGCTGCTGGAGCAGGAGGCGCGGACCGGGTGGCTCAGCGGCACCGGCGCCGAGGCCCCGCTCGTCCCCGAGCACCTCGTGGAGATCGTCGCCCGCTTCACCCGGCTGGTCCGCGAGTCCAGCCACGTCGACCAGCGCTCCGGGGTGAGCGCCCGGTTCGCCATCGCCGGGCTGGAGACGGTCGCCGCCTCCGCCGTCCGGCGGGCCGCGGTGGCCGGGGAGACCCGGCCGGTGGCCCGGGTCGTCGACCTGCCGAGCATCGTCCCGGCCAGCCGGGGCAAGGTCGAGTTCGCCGACGCCGGCAGCGACCCCGACGACGAGCGCGACCTGGAGGTGCTCGAGCACCTGCTGCGGCAGGCGACCGCGCAGACCTTCCGCGCCCGCTGCGGCGGCCTGGACCTCACCGGGCTGCAGGAGCACTTCACCGGCGGGGACACCGTCGAGTCCGGTGACCTGGTGCCGGCGGCGGCGCTGCTGGGCCAGCTGGGCACGGTGCCGAACCTGGCCCAGCTGCTGGGCCGGCTCGGTGTGCCCGAGGGCGAGGAGTCCGCGGAGCAGGCGGCGGCCGCGGTCGAGTTCGCCCTCGAGGGGCTGTACCTGACCCGCCGGCTGGCCAAGGACACCGACGGCGGCCGCACGGTGTACGGGGCCTGACGGTGGCCGGTCGACGCCCCCGGGGCTACCGCTACGGCCCGTGGCGGGGCGGGCCCGACCCGCTCGCGCCGCCCTACGACGTCGCCGCGGCGGTCGACGAGATCGGCGACCAGGTGCTCGCCGGCAGCGGCGTCCGCGAGGCGCTGCGCGACCTGCTGCGCCGGGGCGCCGACGGGCGCCGCGGCCTGGACGCGTTGCGCCGCAACGTCCGCGACCGGCTCCGCCAGGCCCGGCAGGCGGGGCGGATGGACGGCACCCTGGAGCAGGTCCGCGAGCTGCTGGACCAGGCGGTCGAGGCCGAGCGGACGGCGCTGTTCCCCGACCCGGACGACGCCGCGCGGCTGGCCGAGGCCGAGCTCGACGCGCTGCCGCCGGACACCGCCGGGGCGGTGCGCGCGCTCAAGGACCACCAGTGGTGCTCGCCGGACGCCGCGCAGGCGTACCAGCAGATCGAGGAGCTGCTCCGCCAGGAGGTGCTGGACAGCTCGTTCAAGGGCATGAAGCAGGCCCTGCAGCAGATGCAGGACGGCGACGGCGCGGCGATGCAGGCGGTCAAGGACATGGTGGCCGACCTCTCGGCGCTGGTCGACGCGCACAACCGCGGGGAGGACACCGACCAGCAGTTCGCCGACTTCATGGGCAAGCACGGCCAGTTCTTCCCCGACGACCCCCAGTCGGTCGAGGAGCTGATCGACTCCCTCGCCCGCCGCGCCGCCGCCCAGGAGCGGATGATGGCCGGCCTCTCCCCCGAGCAGCGCGCCGAGCTGCAGGACCTGATGGGCCAGGCGATGGGCGACCTCGGCCTGCAGAGCGAGATGGCCCACCTCAACGACGCGCTGCGCCAGGCCCGCCCGGACCTGCCCTGGGGGCAGCGCGGCCCGGTGCCGGACGGCGAGCAGGGGCTCGGCCTGGGCGACGCGACCTCCGCGGTCGCCGAGCTGGCCGACCTGGAGTCGCTGTCCCAGCAGCTGTCCCAGGGGTACGCGGGCGCCTCGCTGGCCGACGTCGACGAGGAGCTGCTGGAGCAGGCGCTCGGCCGCTCGGCCGTCGACGACCTGCAGGCGCTGCGCCGGCTGGAGCGCGAACTCGAACGGCAGGGCTACCTCAACCGCAGCGAGGGGCGCCTGGAGCTCTCCTCGAAGGCGGTCCGCCGGCTGGGCGCCACCGCGCTGCGCCGGGTGTTCGCCCAGCTGTCGGCCACCGGGCGCGGCGAGCACGACGTCGCCGACGCCGGCGCGGCCGGGGAGCTGACCGGGGCGTCGCGCGAGTGGCGGTTCGGCGACGAGCAGCCGCTGGACGTGGTCCGCACGGTGCGCAACGCGGTGCTGCGCAGCGCCGGCACCCCCCGCCAGGAGGGGCAGCGCCGGGTGCAGATCGCCGTCGAGGACTTCGAGGTGGTGGAGACCGAACGGCGCACCGGTGCCGCGGTCGCGCTGCTGGTCGACCTCTCCTACTCGATGGCGCTGCGCGGCACCTGGGGGGCGGCCAAGTCGACCGCGATGGCGCTGCACTCCCTGGTGACCACCCAGTTCCCGCAGGACGCCATCGAGATCATCGGCTTCTCCTCCACCGCGCAGGTGCTGCGCCCGGAGACCCTCGCCGAACTGAGCGTCGACACCCTCCAGGGCACCAACCTGCAGCACGGGCTGATGCTGGCCCGGCGCTTCCTCGCCCGGCACCGGGACGCCGAGCCGGTGGTCCTCGTGGTCACCGACGGCGAGCCGACCGCGCACCTGGAGGACGACGGGACGCCGTACTTCTGCTGGCCGCCGATGCCGGAGACGATCGCCCGCACGGTGGCCGAGGTGGAGCGGGTGGCCCGCTCGGGGGCGACGCTGAACGTGTTCGCGCTGGACCCGGAGCCCGGGCTGGTGGAGTTCGTGCACGACATCACCGCCCGCGCCGGGGGCCGGGTGTTCTCCCCGGACACCGAACGGCTCGGGGAGTACGTCGTCGCCGACTACCTCCGGGCCCGCAGGGGGCGACGCTCCCGGTGAGCTGAAGGCCACGCGGGGCACCCGCAACGGTTCGGGGACACTGGACCGGTGAGCACCGAGGCGGGCCGGGCGCCGGGGACCACCGGCACGATCACCATCGAGCAGGTCGACGCAGCGGCCACCTACCCGCTGCGCGCCCAGGAGCTCCGGCAGGGGCGACCGGTGGAGATCGACGAGGACGACGCCCCGTACACGATCCACCTCGCCGCCCGGGTCGACGGCGGCGCGATCGTCGGCGTGGTCCGCTTCCACCCGCGCGACTGCCCGTGGCGCGAGGGCGAGGGCTCCTGGCAGCTGCGCGGCATGGCCACCGACCCGCGGGTGCGCGGGCTCGGCGCCGGCCGCGCCCTGGTCGCCGAGGGCCTGGTGCGGGTGGCCGCCCGCGGTGGCGACCTGGTCTGGTGCGACGCCCGCGCGGCCGCCGTCGGCTTCTACGCGCGGATCGGTTTCACGCCCGTCACCGACGAGTACGACCTGCGGCCGGTCGGGCCGCACCGCGGCATGGTCATCGAGCTGCCGATCCGCTGACCTCCCGGTCGCCTGGGCGTCGCCTGCACGTCACCCCGGGGAGGTAGACCAGGTCCCACGGGCACGGTCCGCCCGGCGGGCGGACGCACTCTGGTGCCCTGTCCGCGCTCCGGCGGTGGCTAGCCTGCAGGGAGGTCCCGGGTGATCGAGCTCGAGGCACGAACGGCAGGAGGCGACGGCCCGGTGACGCGAGCCAACCGCGCGCGACGACTGGCGACCGGCGCTGCCTACGGCGGCGGCGGCCTCGGGCTGGCCGGCGCCGGCCTGGTCACGCTGTTGCGCCAGGAGGCCCGCGCCGCCCGGCGCCGGGTCGTCGCCCGGACGGCGAAGGCCGACCCGCCCACCGGCAACGGCGTCTACGGCCGCGGCCGGGGGAAGCCGCTGGTCTTCACCGTGCTCGGTGACTCCAGCGCCGTCGGCCTGGGCGTGCACCGGGCCGCGGAGACCCCCGGCGTGCTGATCGCCGCCGCGCTGGCGGAGCTGGCCGAGCGACCGGTGCGGCTGGTGCGGGTCGCCGTCTCCGGCGCCGTCTCCCGCGACCTCGCCGCCCAGGTGGAGCAGGCGCTGGCGGAGAAGCCCGACGTGGCACTGATCATGATCGGCGCCAACGACGTCACCAGCCGGGCGAAGCCGGCCGTCTCGGTCCGGCACCTCGCGGAGGCGGTCCGGGCGCTGGCCGCCACCGGGTGCCAGGTCGTCGTCGCCACCTGCCCCGATCTGGGCACCATCCGGCCGATCCGGCAGCCGCTGCGGCTGTTCGCCCGGCGCTGGAGCCGGCAGCTGGCCGCGGCGCAGACGATCGCCGTCGTCGCCGAAGGTGGGCGCACCGTCTCCCTCGGCTCGGTGCTCGGCCCGTCGTTCGCCAGCGACCGGACGCTGTTCAGCATCGACGAGTTCCACCCGTCTGCCGCCGGCTACGCCGCGGCGGCCTCGGTGCTGCTGCCCTCGATCGCCGACTCCCTCGGCGTCTGGCCGGCCGCGGCCGACCGGGGCCTGGGGCTGCGCCGGGACACCGTCCGCCCGATCGCGCAGGCCGCGGCCCGGGCCGCGGGCCGTCCCGGCACCGAGGTCCAGCCGACCGAGGTGCACGGCGAGGGCGCCGGACCCCGCGGGCCGTGGGCCCGGCTGCGCCGCCGGCGACCGCCGGAGATGCCCACCTCGGTGCAGGCCGACGAGGCCCGGGAGACGGTCGACCGCTGAGCCCCGGCGGCGTCGGTCGCGAGCGCTACCCGGGAGTAGGTTCGGGGGCGACCCGACGTCCGCCGCCGTCCCGGCGGCGATCCTCATCGTGGAGGACCCATGCCCGAAGCCGTCATCGTCGCCGCCACCCGATCCCCGATCGGCCGCGCGTTCAAGGGGTCCCTCAAGGACCTGCGCCCGGACGACCTCACCGCCACCATCGTCCGCGCCGCCCTGGACCAGGTGCCACAGCTGGACCCGACCGACATCGACGACCTGATGCTCGGCTGCGGCCTCCCCGGCGGTGAGCAGGGCTTCAACATGGGCCGCATCGTCGCCGTCCTGCTGGGGATGGACCACCTGCCCGGCACGACGGTCACCCGGTACTGCTCCTCCTCGCTGCAGACCACCCGGATGGCGCTGCACGCGATCCGGGCCGGCGAGGGCGACGTCTTCATCAGCGCCGGCGTGGAGATGGTGTCCCGGTTCGCCAAGGGCAGCTCCGACGCCCTGCCGGACACCGAGAACCCGGTGTTCGCCGACGCCAAGGCCCGGGTCGTGAAGGCGGCCGAGAGCGGCGCGGACGGGTGGCGCGACCCCCGGGAGGACGGCGAGCTGCCCGACGCCTACATCGCGATGGGGCAGACCGCGGAGAACCTGGCGCTGGTCAAGGACGTCTCCCGGCAGGAGATGGACGAGTTCGCCGTCCGCAGCCAGAACCTCGCCGAGCAGGCGATCGCCGACGGCTTCTGGGCCCGGGAGATCACCCCGGTGACGCTGCCCGACGGCACGGTGGTCTCCGCCGACGACGGCCCCCGCGCCGGCACCACCCTGGAGGGCATCAGCGCGCTCAAGCCGGTGTTCCGCCCCGACGGCCGGGTCACCGCCGGCAACGCCTGCCCGCTCAACGACGGCGCCGCCGCCCTGGTGATCATGAGCGACCGGAAGGCCCAGGACCTCGGGATCACCCCGCTGGCCCGGGTCGTCTCCACCGGGGTCACCGGGCTCTCGCCGGAGATCATGGGCTACGGCCCGGTCGAGGCGTCGCAGCAGGCGCTGGCCCGGGCGGGCATGTCCATCTCGGACATGGACCTGGTGGAGATCAACGAGGCGTTCGCCGCGCAGGTCATCCCCAGCTACCGGGACCTGGGCATCGACCTCGACCGGCTGAACGTGCACGGCGGGGCGATCGCCGTCGGCCACCCGTTCGGCATGACCGGCGCCCGGATCACCACCACGCTGCTCAACGGGCTGCGCGCCCGCGACGGCCAGTTCGGCCTGGAGACGATGTGCGTCGGTGGCGGCCAGGGCATGGCGATGGTGCTCGAGCGGCTCAGCTGAGGGTTCCGACCCCGGACACGACCGTGGCCCGGCCCCCTCGCGGGGACCGGGCCACGGTGCGTTCGAACCGGTGTCAGCTCACTCGCGGAAGTAGCTGAGCAGACGCAGGATCTCCAGGTACAGCCAGACGACCGTGATGAGCAGGCCGAAGGCGATGTACCAGGCGAACTTCGGCTCCACGCCGCGGCGGATCGCCTCGTCGGCCATGTCGAAGTCGAGCAGCAGCGTGAACGCCGCCACGCCGATCACGACCAGGCTGAAGATGATGGCGATCGGGCCACCGTCACGCAGCCCCAGGCCGCCGGGGGTGAAGAAGCCGGCCACCAGGTTCACGATGACCAGCGCCAGGACGCCGAACAGGGCCCCGACGATCCAGCGGGTCAGCTTGGGGGTGACCCGGATGGCGCCGGTCTTGTAGGCGAACAGCATCCCGGCGAAGACACCGAAGGTACCGACGAGCGCCTGGACGACGATGCCGGAGAACTGGTCGTTGTAGGCCTCGCTGATCGCGCCGAGCGCGACACCGTAGAGCGCGCCGTAGGACAGCGTGGCCACCGGGCTGGCGATCTGCTTGAACGAGATCACCAGGCCGAGGACCAGGGCGATGAGCACGGCCGGCAGGGCCAGGCCCATCGCCAGGCCGTCGGGGACCAGGGCCCACGTGGCCGCGGCCGAGAGCACCGTCACCAGGAAGCTGACGCCGGTCTTGGTGACGACGTCGTCCATCGTCATGTAGGCGCGGCCGGTCGCCGCGTACGGCGACGGCGCGGAGTACGGGTCGTGCTGGGTGGGCGCCCCGCCGTACGTCTGCTGCGGGCCTGCACCCCAGCCGACGTTCTGGCCGTTGCCGGCCGCCGGGAACCCCCGGAAGGCCGGGTTGCTGCTGGGCATCGTCATCTCCTCGAGGTGACTGGGTGGACCGTGAGGTGCAGCTTCGCACCTCACACTGCTGGTTCCAACGCCATCGGTCACCCGGTAGTTCCCGCGCGTCCGCCGGTGCCCCCGGTCGGGTTCGAACCGACACTGGGACCCTTTTAAGGGGCCTGCCTCTGCCGATTGGGCTACGGGGGCCGACCTGGCGTGGCCGTGCCGGACCCTAACCGGTGGCCCGCCCGATCACCCCGCGGCCAGCTCCGTGGCCCGGGTCAGGACGGCGTCGAGCATCGGTTCGGTGAGCCGGCCGGTGAACGTGTTCTGCTGGCTGACGTGGTAGCTGCCCAGCAGGGTGAGCGGGCCGCGCGGGCCCGTCAGGGTCACCTCGACGCCGTGGCCGAAGGCTGGGCGGGGACGCGGGATCGCGTACCCGGCCTCGGCGAGCACCGGCCACAACGCGGTCCACCCGAAGCCGCCGAGCACCACGACCACCCGCAGCCGGGGCAGCAGCGCCAGCTCGCGGGCCAGCCACGGGGAGCAGGCGTCCCGCTCCTCCGGCGTCGGGGCGTTGGCCGGCGGGGCGCAGCGGACGGCGGCGGCCACCCGCACGTCGGTGAGCTCCAGGCCGTCGTCCCTGGC
This sequence comes from Modestobacter roseus, assembly GCF_007994135.1. Taxonomy (NCBI): domain Bacteria; kingdom Bacillati; phylum Actinomycetota; class Actinomycetes; order Geodermatophilales; family Geodermatophilaceae; genus Modestobacter; species Modestobacter roseus. The sequence goes on along the minus strand of NZ_VLKF01000001.1, from coordinate 63,027 downwards.
CATCGAGGTGGGCTGGTTGGCCAGCCCGGCCCGCCAGAGCGCGGCGAAGATCCAGTCGCCGCTGCGGTCGCCGGTGAAGACCCGGCCGGTCCGGTTCCCGCCGTGCGCGGCCGGCGCCAGCCCGACGACGGCGATCCGGGCGTCGGCCGGGCCGAGGCCGGGCACCGGCCGGCCCCAGTACTCCTCGTCCCGGAACGAGGCCCGCTTGGTCACCGCGACCTCCTCGCGCCAGCCGACCAGCCGGGGACAGGCGCGGCAGCCGGAGACCCGGTCGTCCAGGACGGCGAGGTCGCGGGCGGCCGCCGCGCCACGGCGCACCCCCGCCGGGGTGCGGGTGACCGGGTAGCCGTCGGGGTCCAGTGCCACCCGGACAGTCCACCACCGAGGCCCGGGGCGGCGGATCACCGGCCCGGGCGGCATCATCGCGGGGTGGCCAAGAAGCAGAAGGTGAAGACCCCGCTCCTGTACAAGCTGCTCGGTCCGGCGATGGCGATCCCGGCCGGCATCGTGGTGAAGAAGGCAGCAGACACCGCCTGGACGAAGGTGCGCGGCTACCCGCCGCCGAAGAACCCCGCCGCGCCGGGGGTGACCTGGCCCGACGCGCTGGCCTGGGCCGCCGTCTCCGGTGCGCTCTACGCCGCCGGCCGGCTGGTCGCCGCCAACGCGGCCGCCACCGTCTACCAGAAGGTGACCGGCAAGCTGCCGCCCGGCGTCAACGCCGACAGCGCCGCCTGAGGAACAGCCTCCTGCGCGAGGCATAGGAGGCTTTGCACCCGGTTCTGGCGTTCAGACCGCGTGCAAAGCCTCCTATGCCCGGGGTGGACGGGCGAGGCGGAGGGCGATGCCGTCGAGGATGTCGTGCTCGCTGACGACGACCTCGTCGAAGTCCAGCGCGTCCATGATCACCCGGAGCACCAGCGACCCGGCGCCGATCACGTCGACCCGGCCGGGGTGCATCACCGGGTACGCCGCCCGGCGCGCCCGGGTGGCCGACAGCAGCCCGGCGGTCACCGAGCGGACGGCGCCGACCGGGATCCGCGACCCGTGGATCGCGTCCGGGTCGTAGCCGGGCAGCTCCAGGGCCAGCGCCGCCACGGTGGTCACCGACCCGGCCAGGCCGACCAGGGTGACCGCCTCCTGCACCGGCACCGCCGCCCGCACCAGCTCCAGCGCCGCGCGGACGTCGGCCTCGGCGCCCTGCACCTCGTCCGGCGGGGGCGGGTCGCTGTGCAGGTGCCGCTCGGTGAGCCGCACGCAGCCCACGTCCACCGACCGGGCCGCCCGCACGCCGGCGGCGTCGCCGAGCACGAACTCGGTCGACCCGCCACCGATGTCGACGACCAGGAACGGCGGGCGCGGCGCCGCGGCCCCGTGCGCGGCCGCGGCCGCCGCCAGCGACGCGGTCGCCCCCAGATAGGAGAGCTCCGCCTCCTCCACGCCGGTGACGACGTCGGGCAGCTGCCCGAGCGTGGTCAGCACCATCTGCTCGAAGTCGGCGCGGTTCGCGGCGTCCCGGGTGGCGCTGGTGGCGACCATCCGCACCCGCTCGGCGCCCAGCTCCCGGGCCTGTGCGGCGTACTCGGCGAGCACCAGGCGGGTGCGCTCGATCGCCTCGGGCGCCAGCCGGCCGGTGGCGTCCACACCCTGCCCGAGCCGGACGACCTCCATCCGCCGCAGCAGGTCGGTGTGCGCCCCCTCCGGCGGCACGTCGGCGACCAGCAGCCGGATGGAGTTGGTGCCGCAGTCGATGGCGGCGACACGGGTCATCGGGCGCTCTCCCCGGTCTCGGGCTGCGCGCAGGGGCCGGCCGCCCACCACTCCCCCATCCCGGCCACCGCGCGGTCGCCGATCGGGTTCACGCCCGGCCCGGCGGCCAGCGCGTGACCGGCCAGGGCGTGCAGGCACTTGACCCGGTCGGGCATCCCGCCGGCGGTGGCCCGGGTGGGCAGCACGTCCCGGGCGTCGCGGGTGGCCAGGTAGGACTCGTGCGCGGCCTGGTAGCCGGCGGCCAGCTCGGGGTCGGTGCCGAGTTCGGCCTGCCACTCCTTCATCCGGCCGGCCGACTCCAGCCGGCTCGCGGCGGCGCTGGCCCGCGGGCAGGTCAGGTAGTACAGCGTCGGGAACGGCGTGCCGTCCTCCAGCCGGGGCGAGGTCTCCACCACGTCGGGCTGGCCGCAGGGGCAGCGGTGGGCGACGCCGACCAGGGCGCGCGGGGGGCGGCCGAGCTGGCGGGCGACCACCGCGCGGTCCTCGGCCGTCACGGGCGGGGAGACCGGCGTGGGGTCAGGACTGTGCACCCCACGAGTCTGCGGGAAGGGCTAGTCGCCGGCTGCCGCGGGGTCGGCGTCGGCGGCCGCCACCGAGCCGAGCAGGCCCTCGTACCAGGGCACCGGTTCGTCCTGCCGCGTCGTCGCCGCGGGGGCGTCGGCGGTGTCCCCGGGGTCGCCGGCGTCCCCCACGACCACCAGCCGGTCACCGGGGAGCACGTAGGTGAGCCGCTCACGGGCCCGCTGGGCGATGTAGGCGGGGTCGGCCTGACGGTCGAGCTGGGTCTGCAGCTGCTCGGCCCGCGCGGTCAGCGCGTCGTGCTCGGCGGCGAGCTCGGCCAGCTCTTGCCGGCCGGCCACGTACTGGCGCAGCGGGCCGGCCAGGGTCAGCGCCAGCAGCAGCACGAGGGCGCCGAGCAGGACGGCGCGGCCGGTGACCCGGGGGCCGCGACGCCCGGCGGCGGCGCGGGCCGAGCTGCGCGTGCTGCGCCGTCCGGGCCGGCTGCCGCCGCTGGCGCGGGCAGCCGCCCGCACCGGCCGCGAGGAGGCCCGGCGGCGAGCGCCTCCGGGCCGGCCGCGGCGGGTGCGGGCGGTGCTCACGGCGTCGTCAGCCGCGGGCCAGCCGCGGGAAGGCGGCGGCGCCGGCGTACCGGGCGGCGTCGTCCAGCTCCTCCTCGATGCGGAGCAGCTGGTTGTACTTGGCCACCCGCTCGCTGCGGGCCGGGGCACCGGTCTTGATCTGCCCGCAGTCGGTGGCGACGGCGAGGTCGGCGATCGTGGTGTCCTCGGTCTCACCGGAGCGGTGGCTCATCATGCAGCGGTAGCCGTTGCGGTGGGCCAGGTTGACCGCGTCGAGGGTCTCGGTCAGCGTGCCGATCTGGTTGACCTTCACCAGCAGCGCGTTCGCCGCGCCCTTCTCGATGCCGTCGGCCAGCCGGGCGGGGTTGGTGACGAACAGGTCGTCACCGACGATCTGCACCCGGTCGCCGAGCTCCTGGGTCATCGCCACCCAGCCCGCCCAGTCCTCCTCGTCGAGGGGGTCCTCAATCGAGACGATCGGGTAGGCGTCGACCAGACCCTTGTAGTAGTCGACCAGGTACTCGGCCGAGCGGGTCTGCCCCTCGAAGTCGTAGCCGCCCTCCGTGTGGAACTCGGTGGCGGCGACGTCGAGGGCGAAGGCGATGTCGGTGCCGACGGTGTAGCCGGCGGCCTGCACGGCCTCGACGATCAGGTCCAGGGCGTCCCGGTTGCTGGGCAGCGACGGGGCGAAGCCGCCCTCGTCGCCCAGACCGGTGGCCAGGCCGCGCTTCTTCAGCACGGACTTCAGCGCGTGGTAGGTCTCGGTGCCGACCGACAGCGCCTCGGCGAAGGTCGCCGCCCCGATCGGGGCGATCATGAACTCCTGGACGTCGACGTTGCTGTCGGCGTGCGCGCCACCGTTGAGGATGTTCATCATCGGCACCGGCAGCAGGTGCGCCGAGGGGCCGCCGACGTAGCGGAACAGCGGCAGCCCGGCGGACTCGGCCGCGGCCTTGGCGACCGCGAGGCTCACGCCGAGGATGGCGTTGGCGCCCAGCCGCTCCTTGTTGGGGGTGCCGTCGAGGTCGAGGAGCCGCTGGTCGACCAGCCGCTGCTCGGCGGCGTCGTAGCCGACGAGCTCGGGGCCGATGACGTCCAGGACGTTGTCGACGGCCTTGGTCACGCCCTTGCCGCCGTAGCGGTCGCCGCCGTCGCGGAGCTCCACCGCCTCGAAGGCGCCGGTGGAGGCGCCGCTCGGGACCGCGGCACGGGTGATCGTGCCGTCGTCGAGGGCGACCTCGACCTCCACGGTCGGGTTACCGCGCGAGTCGAGGATCTCCCGCGCGCCTACTGCATCGATGCTGGCCACGGGGAGCAGCCTAGCCAGCCGGTCCCCCGGTCGTGCACACCCGCGCCGGACCTGCGGCGACGCCTGGGAGCATGGCCGCGATGAGCGCTCCCCCGCTGCCGCGCCCGCACCGGCGGGCCGTGCACCAGTTGCTGCTGGGCCTGCTGCCGGTGCTCGTCGTCGGCGCCGTCGCGCTGGTGCTGCTGGGGCTGCGGCTGGCCGAACTCCGGGCGCCGCTCGCCGCCGCCGACACGACGGTGGCCGCCACGGTCACCGGCGTCGGCGCGCCGCCCGAGGGGCGCGGCCTGGTGCTGCGCTTCCCCGGCCCCGACGGCACCGAGCGGACCGGCCGGCTGGAGCTGCCGCAGGCGCAGGACGTGCCGGTCGGTGCCCAGGTCGCCGTCCGGTACGACGCGTCGGCGGCGGACGGCGAGGGCCCGGTCCCGCTGTACGCCGACGGCGACGCCACCTCCGCCGGCCTGACCGACGTCGTCTTCGGGCTGGTCGTGGTCGCCGTCGTCCTGCTCGTCGCGGCCGCGCTGACCGCCGGCCGGCTGCTCGGCCGGCCCCGGTTGCGCCGGCGCCCGGCCACCCGGGTCACCGCCGCGCACCTGGTGCTGCGGCAGGGCCTGCTGGTGCGCAGCTGGCTGGAGCTGTCCACCTCGGCCGGCCTGCGCTGGCTGCCGGTGCACTGGGCACCGGAGGTGGACCGGCTGGTCCCCGACACCGCGGTCGAGGTGCGCGGCGACCCGGCCCGGGACGGCCTGGTGCTGCCGGTCCTCGACGGTGCCGAGCTGTGGCCCTCCGGACGGCTGCGCCGCCGGCCGCCGCGCGGTGAGCTGCGGCCGGCCCCCGTCGACCCGGCCGCGGGCGGGGTGGGGCTGCTCCGGCAGGCACGCGCCGACGCCGTGCTGCCCTTCGGCGCCCCCGGCGTGGGCCTGCTGTGGGCCTACGTGATGGACAGCGGCGTGGGCGGCTTCGTGCTGGCGACGGCGGTCTCGGCGGCCGTGCTGTTCTGGCTGCCCCAGCTGCTCGGCTCCGACCCGGTGGCCACCCGCGCCGGCTGAGCGGGGGGCCGCTCACTCCCCGGCGGGCCGCTCACTCCCCGGCGGGCCGCTCACTCCCCGGCGGGCCGCTCACTCCCCGGCGGGCCGCTCACTCCCCGGCGGGCCGCTCACTCCCCGGCGGGCCGCTCACTCCCCGGCGGGCCGCTCACTCCCCGGCGGGCCGCTCACTCCCCGGCGGGCCGCTCACTCCCCGGCGGGCCGCTCACTCCCCGGCGGGCCGCCGGTCGGCGTCCTCGCGGGCCCGGTCGGCCAGCTCCTCCTCGCTGGGGCCGGTGAACGCCCGGGAGCGCTCGAGAGCCTCGACGCTGCCGGTGAACAACCCGGTCTGCGGCCCGGGCGCGGGCGCGGGGCGGCCCTCCTGGTCGCCGCCGTCGCCGACGGGGAGCGGCGTGGGCCGGGTCGGCACCGGCGTCGGCTCGGCGGGCGCCGGCCGGGTCGGGGCCGGCGGACCGGCGGCCGGGCTCGGCGAACCGGCGGCCGGGCTCGGCGAGCCGGCGAAGCCCTCGTACCGGACCCGCGGCAGGCCGTCGGGGTGCTCGCGCTGCAGCCAGCGGACCAGCCCCTCGCGCACGTGGCAGCGCAGGTCGAACAGGGTGGGGCCGTCCTTGGCGCTGACCAGCACCCGCACCCGCACCACCGAGCCGACGGCGTCGGTCACCTGGAGCACCTGCACCCGGCGGTCCCACAGCTCGTCGCCCTCGACCAGCCGGACCAGCTCGGTGCGCATCTCGTCGAAGGGCACGGTCCAGTCGACGTCGAGCTCCACCGACCCCAGGACGGCGGACTCCTTGCGGGTCCAGTTCTGGAACGGCGTGGTGGTGAAGTAGGTCGAGGGCAGCACCATGCGCCGGTCGTCCCAGATGTGCACGACCACGTAGGTCAGCGTGATCTCCTCGATCCGCCCCCACTCGTCCTCGATGACCACCACGTCATCGACCCGGATCGCGTCGGTGAAGGCCAGCTGCATGCCGGCGAAGACGTTGGCCAGCGACGTCTGCGCGGCCAGGCCGGCGACCACCGACAGCAGCCCGGCGCTGGCCAGGATGCTGGTGCCGGCGGCCCGGGCCGAGGGGAAGGTGAGCAGCATCCCGGCGATCGCGAGGACGGCGATCACCGCCACGGTGAGCCGGCGGACCAGGGTGACCTGGGTGCGCACCCGGCGGGCGTGCCGGTTGTCCACGACGTCGACGTCGTAGCGGGCCAGCGCCATGTCCTCGATCACGAACGCGCCGACGGCGACCAGCCAGGCGGCGACGGCGATCAGCGCGAGCCCGAGCACCCGGACGGCGACGTCCCGCCAGTCCCCCACCCCGGGCGCCGCGTCGAGCACCACGGTGAGCGCGAGCAGCACGACGAACAGCCGGAACGGCCGGCGTCCCCGGCGGGACAGGTCGGCCAGCGCCGGTGAGCTGCGCGCGAACCGGGTGATCACCACCCCGACGACCAGCGCGATCAGCCAGGCGACGAGGGCGGCACCGGCGACCACGAGCAGCAGCAGCCAGGTGCTCGTCGGCAGCACCTCGGTCACCGCGCCGTCGTCGGCGGCGAGCAGGGTGGTCAGCACGCGGGCGCCTCCTCAGGCAGCAGGGGTGTTCGGCCAGCCCTCCACGCTAGGGCGTCCGCCCACCGCCGCGCCGCGTCACCTCACCCGCCCGGGTGCCCTGACTGCACGGCCGCGGCCGCGTCCAGCTCGTCGGCGTACCGGCGGACCGCGCCGCGCAGCGCGTCCTCGGCGTCCCAACCGCGCCGGCGGGCGGCCACCACCAGCCCCAGCAGGAGGGTGCCGAGCTCCTCGGCGTCGCGGGCGGCCAGCTCACCGGCCGGCGGGGTGGGCAGCCCGGCGCGCTCCGCGCGCCCGGCCAGCGCCGCACCCCAGGAGGTGGCCGGCTGCGAGCGGGAGACGCCCTCGGTCGGCGAGCGGCGCTGCTTCTCGGTCTGCTTGATCTCGTCCCAGCCGCGCTCGACGGCCGCGACGTCGAGAGGTGCCCAGCCCGGTACGCGATCGCCGAAGACGTGCGGGTGCCGGCGGACCAGCTTGTCGACCAGGTCACCGGCGACGTCGTCGACGTCGAACCCCGGCTCCGCCTCGGCGGCGACCCGGGCGTGGAAGGCGACCTGCAGCAGCACGTCGCCGAGCTCCTCGCGCATCGCGACCGGGTCCTCGTCGACGATCGCGTCGTAGGCCTCGTGCGCCTCCTCCAGCAGGTACGCGCGCAGCGAGGCGTGGGTCTGCTCGGCGTCCCACGGGCAGCCGCCGGGTGAGCGCAGCCGGTCCATCACCGAGACGACGTCCAGCAGCCGGGCGCCGGGCGGCTCCGGCGCGCCGGCGACCCGGGGCACCACGGTCCAGCCGGCGGCCTCCTCCGGGGTGGCCAGCAGCACGGTGTCCGGCACCGGGGCGGCAGCGGCGGCGGCCTCGGCCGGGCCGGCGACGTCGGTGACCGGCTCGCCGTCGGCGCGCAGGGCGGCGGCGGTGGCCGCCGCGCCGGGCAGCGCGAGGACGAGCGGCGCGGTGGTGACCGCCCGCCAGCCGGCGGGGGCGAGCAGTCCGGGCAGGCGGGGGCTGACGGTGACCAGCAGGGCGATCGGCACCCGCTCAGTCTCCGACAGCCACCGCCTCGCCGTCGGCGGGTGGCTGCACGACGCCCTCGGTGAGGCGGACCACCCGGGCGTCCTCGAGCACGCCGTAGCGGGGGTTGACCACCGGGTCGAGCTCCTCGCGGACCTCCGCGACGATCTCCGCCCCCAGCTCGCCGGCCTGCTCCCCGGCCTGCTCGGCGAGCTGGCCGCGGACCTCGGCGAAGGACGGCTCGGTGCGGGCCGCGACGAACCCGACGACCACCCCGCCGGCCTCGGGGACCGGCAGCGTGAAGCCCTGCCCGGCGGGGGTGGCGGCGAACGCCTCGGCCAGCGGCCCGGCCAGCTGGTCGGGCGTGGTGGTCTGCACCTGCGGCAGCGTGGCCTGGCCGGGGTACTGCGCCGCCACCGCCGGGTAGCTCGCCGGGTCTGCCACCAGCTGGGTGAGCACCGCCTGGGCGGTGGCCTGGTCCGGGACGGTGACGAAGCCGACGGCCACCTGCTGCAGCTGCGGGCGGAGCTCCTCGTAGCGGGCCCGCAAGCCGGCCTCGGAGAGGTCCACCCGCCCGGCCGCGTCGGCGATCCGCTGGCGCAGCAGTTCCTGGCGCACGCTGGCGAACACGTCCTCGGGGGTGGCCCCCTGCTGCTGGGCCACCTGGGCGTAGACGGCGTCGGGGTCGCTGCCGCCGAGCAGCGTGGCGATGCGCTCGCGCACCTCGCCGTCGCGCACCGCCACGCCCAGCCGGTCGGCCGCCTCGGCGTACACCTGCGCGTCGATGCGCAGGCTCAGCACCTGCCGCGTGTAGTCGGCCCGCTGCCCCGCCGCGTAGTCGGCGATCGCCGGGTCGGCCAGCCGCGCGTCGACGGCCTCGTCGAGCTCCGCGACGCCGATCTGCTCCTCACCGACGTAGGCGGCCACCGTCGGTGCCGTGCGGCAGCCGGCCAGCGGGGCGACCGCGACCAGTCCGGCGGCGAGCACGGCGAGGGCTCTGCGGGGCGTCACGCCCCGCAGCGTCCCACAGGCATGTGACCTGCGTCTCCCTCACGCGAGGGGTGGCTCGGATCAGGACAGCGGTCCGCGGGAGGTCAGGAAGCGGCGAGGACCGGCTGCTCGAGCACCGCGGACAGCAGCGCGTGCAGCTTCTCCAGCAGCGCGACGTCCCGCAGCGGGGTGCGCCGGTCCGGCCCGACCGGCACCTTGATCGACACGGTGCGGACCGCCTCCTTGTAGGTGGCGCCCTCGGCGAGCCGGGACAGCTTCATCACCTGGCTCTCCCGCAGCTCGACCGGGCCGACCCGCACGTTGCGCCCCTGCATCGACACCTCGGTGACGCCCAGCCGGCGCATGGCCGCGCGGAACCGGGCCACCGCGAGCAGGTTGAGCACCGGGGCCGGCGCGGCGCCGTAGCGGTCGGTGAGCTCGTCGAGCACCGCCTGCGCCTGCTCGTCGTCCTGCACGCTCGCGACCTTGCGGTAGGCCTCCATCCGCAGCCGCTCGCCGGGCACGTAGTCGTGCGGGAGGTGCGCGTCGACCGGCAGGTCGACCCGGACCTCGGCCGGCTCCACCGGCGGCGACTCCCCGGTCGCCTGCGCGCGGTAGTCGGTGACCGCCTCGCCGACCAGCCGGACGTAGAGGTCGAACCCGACGCCGGCGATGTGCCCGGACTGCTCCCCGCCGAGCAGGTTGCCCGAGCCGCGGATCTCCAGGTCCTTCATCGCCACCGCCATCCCGGCGCCGAGGTCGGTGTTGTGCGCGATGGTGGTCAGCCGGTCGACCGAGGTCTCGGTCAACGGCCGGGAGGGGTCGTACGTGAAGTAGGCGTAGGCCCGCTCCCGGCCACGGCCCACGCGGCCGCGGATCTGGTGCAGCTGGGAGAGGCCGAAGGTGTCGGCCCGGTCGACGATCAGGGTGTTGGCGTTGGGGATGTCCAGCCCGGACTCGACGATCGTGGTGGCGACCAGGACGTCGTACTCCTTCTCCCAGAAGCCGACCATGATCCGCTCGAGCTCGTGCTCCTTCATCTGGCCGTGGCCGACCGCCACCCGGGCCTCGGGCACCAGGTTGCGGATCTTCGCCGCGGCCTTGTCGATCGACTGCACCCGGTTGTGGATCACGAAGACCTGGCCGTCGCGGAGCAGCTCGCGCCGGATCGCGGCAGCCATCTGCTTGTCGTCCCAGGCGCCGACGTAGGTGAGCACGGGGTGCCGCTCCTCCGGCGGGGTCAGGATCGTCGACATCTCCCGGATGCCGGTCAGCGACATCTCCAGCGTGCGCGGGATCGGCGTCGCGGACATCGACAGCACGTCGACCGCCGTCCGCATCGTCTTCAGGTACTCCTTGTGCTCGACGCCGAAGCGCTGCTCCTCGTCGACGATCACCAGCCCGAGCTCCTTGAACCGGGTGGTGGGCTGGAGCAGCCGGTGGGTGCCGACCAGGACGTCGATCTCGCCGTCGGCGAGCTTGCGCAGCGTCTCGTTGGACTCCGCCGTCGACTGGAAGCGGGACAGGACGGCGACGGTGACCGGGAACTGGGCGAACCGCTCCGCGAAGGTCTTGAAGTGCTGGTTGGCCAGCAGCGTGGTCGGCACGAGGACGGCGACCTGCTTGCCGTCCTGCACCGCCTTGAACGCCGCCCGGACGGCGATCTCGGTCTTCCCGTAGCCGACGTCGCCGCAGATGATCCGGTCCATCGGCACCGGGTTCATCATGTCCGTCTTGACCTCGTCGATCGCGGCGAGCTGGTCGGGGGTCTCCTGGAACGGGAACGCGTCCTCCAGCTCGCGCTGCCAGACGGTGTCCGGACCGAAGGCGTGCCCCGTGGTCGCCATCCGCGCCGAGTACAGCCGGATCAGCTCCGCGGCGATCTGCTTGACCGCCTTGCGCGCCTGGGCCTTCGTCTTCTGCCAGTCCGCCCCGCCGAGCTTGGACAGCGCCGGGGCCTCCCCGCCGACGTAGCGGGTCAGCTGGTCCAGGGAGTCGGTGGGCACGAACAGCCGGTCCGGTGGCTGGTTCCGCTTGCCCGGGGCGTACTCGACGATCAGGTAGTCGCGTTGCCCGCCGTGCACGGTGCGGCTGACCATCTCCACGTACCGGCCGACGCCGTGCTGCTCGTGGACGACGAGGTCGCCGGGCTGCAGCTGCACCAGGTCGACGGCGTTGCGGCGGCGGGCCGGCATCTTCTGCGCATCGCGCATGCTGGTGCCGCGCTGGCCGGTGAGGTCGTGCTCGGTCACCAGCGCGACCCCGACGCCGGGGAAGACGAAGCCGGCGTCCAGGTTGCCCTGGGTGACCAGCGGCGCGCCGGTCTCGGGTGCGGTCTCGATGCCGGGCACCAGGCGGGCGCCGAGGTCGGCCTCGGTGAGCTGGTCGGCGGCGCGCTGCGCGGGTCCCGGGCCGGCGAAGGTGAGCACCACCCGCCAGCCGTCGCGGCCCCAGCGGCGGAACTGGTCGAACGCCTGCTGCTGGTCGCCGTGGAACCGCTCGACGCCGGTGGCGTCCAAGGTCACCTGCGCGGCGTCGTCGTCCGGCTGCAAGGTGAACACGCCCGTCGTCCACCAGGGCAGGCCGCGGCCGCGGGCGGCCGCGGCGACGTCCTCGAGGTCGCGGAAGGACGACGCCCCGAGGTCGATCGGCGCCTGCCCGGCCTCGGCGGCGGTCTGCCAGGAGGCGGCGAGGAACTCCTCGGCGGTGCGCACCAGGTCCGCGGCGCGGCTGCGCACCCGCTCGGGGTCGCAGACCAGCACGTGGGTGCCCCGGGCGACCAGGTCGGTGAGCAGCTGCATCCGCTCTCCCCCGATGAGGGCCGGGATGAGCGACTCCATGCCCTCGACCGCGATGCCCTCGGCGAGCTTGCCGGTGACCTCGGCCAGCTCCGGGTGATCGGTACCCAGCTGTGCGGCCCGGGCCCGGACGTCGTCGGTGAGCAGCAGCTCCCGGCACGGCGGGGCCCAGAGCCGCTCCGGGCGCTCGTCCAGCGACCGCTGGTCGGCCGCGGAGAAGTACCGCAGCTCGTCGACCTCGTCGCCCCAGAACTCCACCCGCACCGGGTGCGGCTCGGTGGGCGGGAAGACGTCGAGCAGGCCACCGCGGACGGCGAACTCACCGCGCTTCTCGACCAGCTCGACCCGGGTGTAGGCGGCGTCGGCCAGCGCCCGGGCGACGACGTCCAGCTCGGCGCTCTGGCCCGGGGCCAGCTCGACCGGCACCAGGTCGCCGAGCCCGGGGGCCAGCGGCTGCAGCACGCTGCGGACCGGGGCGACCAGCACGTCGATCGTGCCGTTGTCGCCGGGGTGGGTCAGGTCGCGGAGCACGGCGAGGCGCCGGCCGACGGTGTCCGCGCGGGGGCTGAGCCGCTCGTGCGGCAGCGTCTCCCAGGCCGGGAACACCTCGACCCGGCGGTCGGGGACGAAGCAGCGCAGCTGGGCGGCGACGGTGTCGGCGTCGCGCTCCCCCGCGGTGACCACCAGCACCGGCACCCCGGCACCGGGCCGGTCGGCGGCCAGCGCGGCGGCGACGAGCGGCTGCACCGACGGTGGGGCGGTGACCGCCAGCTCGGCGGAGCCGGCCCGGTCCACCACCGAGGCGACACCGGCGTCGGTCAGGACGACGTCGAGCACGCCGCGCAAGCTCACGGAGGCAACTCCTGGTTCGTGACGGCCCAGCCGTGCCTGCGCCGACGGCGGGGTCCGCATCGGGCAGGGCGCGCGGGGTGCGCGCGGGGGCCGGCGTCCAGGTTAGTCCCGGCGCCGGACCGGCGCGGCCCCGCTCAGGAGGTCAGTGCGCGGGCCACCCGGCCCACCGGCTCCTCGGCGTCGATCGCGGCCAGCGCCCTGCGCAGGATCGTGCTGCTGGTGTGCATCGTGTAGGGGAAGTAGTGCACCCGGACGCCCACCGCGGCGAAGTCGCGCTCGAGCTTGTCGCCCTTGGCGGTGCTCCGCCAGTCGTCGCCCTTGAAGATCACGTCGAACCCGACCTCGCGCCAGGTGTCGACCTTGTCCGGCACCACCTCGGCGTGCACGTCGTCGACGAAGCGCAGGTTGCGGACGATCTCCATGCGCTCGGCGAGCGGCACCACCGGCAACCGGCCCTTGGTCTGCAGCAGCATCTCGTCGGAGACGACGCCGGCGATGAGGTGGTCGCAGTGGTCGGCCGCATGCCGCAGGACGTTCAGGTGGCCGATGTGGAAGAGGTCGTAGGCCCCGGGCGCGTAGCCGATGACGGTCAAGTCCGACCTCCAGCTGGTGGAGGGCGGCCGCTGTCCGGCGAGGACCCTCACTCTCGGTGACGAGCTGGCCGATCTCGTCGGCCATGTCGTCGTCTTCGCTGTCGACGTTAGTGACGATGTGTCACGAAGGGGAGCGTCCGGGGCGGGGTTCACCCGATCGACGAGCTCCCCGTCCCCCGTCCGGGTCGGACCCGGTGCCGCTCAGCGGAGGGCGCGCACCAACTGGTCGACGGTGTCGCGCACGAGCTGGAACGAGGCTCGGTAGACCTCCTCCGGTCCCCGGTAGGGATCGGGGACGTCGACGGCCGCGGCCCGGTCCGGGGCCCGGTGCCGGGACGCCAGCGCGGGCAGCGAGCCCAGGCGCGCGGCCGCGGTGTGCCCGGGACCTACCGGCCATCCGGCGTGCTGGGCAGCCGCGGCGGCCGCCGCCGCCTCGCTGAGCAGCAGGGAGCGGCGCAGCGCGCCCGGGACGAGCGTCACCACGGCCGAGCGGTGCTCCCGGGCCAGCGCGAGGACCAGGTCGGCGTCGCGCACGTCCTGCGCCGTCAGCTGGCGGGCGGTGAACGACCCGGTGGGCGCCCCGGCGTCCTCCAGCAGCTGCGCCATCGGGGGGTGGACGGGCTCCCCCACGAGCGCCCGGGTGCCGGCGCTGGTCACCACGACACCCGCAGCGCCCACCGCGTCCAGCGCCGAGCGCAGCAGCAGCTCGGCGGCCGGTGAGCGGCAGACGTTCCCGGTGCAGACCAGCAGCACCCTGGTGTCCCGACGTGACGGACCGGGGGTCACCCCTGCACCCGGGACCGCCCCGAGCCGACCGGCTCGGGCGCCCTCGCCGCGGACCCGGCGGGTGTCGCCTGCGGCCCGACGGGGGCTGCCGCGTAGCCGTAGAGGTCCGTACGTGGGCGGCGCACGTGGGTGAACACGAGCCCCACGACCCGACCCTCCACCCGTGCGAGGAGCCCGAGCGCCTGGGTCAGCGATCCCCGGCGGGTCCGCGACGCGTCGCTCACCACGATGGTCTGGTCCACCAGCCGGGCCAGCACGGCGGCATCGGTCACCGGGAGCAAGGGTGGGGCGTCGAAGAGCACGACGTCGTGGTCCTCGCCCAGCCGGGCCACCAGCTCCGCCATGGCCGGCGCGGCGAGCAGCTCGCTGGGGTTGGGCGGGAGCGGACCGGCCGCCAGCACGTCCAGGCCAGGGCTGCCGTGATCCTGCAGGACGTCGGCCACGTCGACCTGCCCGACCAGCACGTTCGTCAACCCGGCCGCCCCCTCCAGGTCGAAGGTGGTCGCCACCGAGGGCCGACGGAGGTCGGCGTCGACCAGCACGACCCGCAGACCCGCCTCGGCCATCGTCAGCGCCAGGTTCGCCGCGACCGTGGACTTGCCCTCCCCCGGACGGGACGACGTCACCAGCAGGGAGAGCGGCCGGCCCGGGCGGGCGCTGAACTGGACGGCGGTCCGGAGGGAACGGAACGCCTCGGCCTCCGGTCCCCGCGGATCGGTGACGACGACGAGCTCGCGCCGGTCGCCCTGCTGCCGGGGGTTGTCCACCGTCGCCAGCAGCGGCCGGTCGGTCAGCTCCGCCAGGTCGTCCTCGGTGCGGACGCGGGTGTCGGTGAGGTCCCGCCCGACGGCGAGCACGACGCCCAGCGCCAGCCCGGCGAGCAGCCCGATGGCCAGGTCCAGACCGGTGCGGGGACCGACCGGCGCCGTCGGGGCGGTGGCGGGGGCAACGGTGGTCGCCGCCACCGTCCGCTGCCCGTCCGCGGTCACCGGTGCGAGCCTGCCCGCCGTCTCCGCCAGCTGGCCGGTCACCGCGTTGGCGAGCCGGGACGCGAGCTCGGGGGTGCTGTCCACGACGCTGACCTCGACGACGACGGTGTCGGGCACCACGTTCGTCGACACCTGCGCGGCGACCTCGCGGACGGTCGCGTCGAGGTCCAGCTCGTCGATGACCGGAGCGAGCACCGCCGGGGTCGTTGCCAGGAGGGCGTAGGAGCCGACCTGGTTCTGGGCGAAGGTGGAGCCCTGGGCCAGGTCGTTGGCCGAGTTGCCGAACTGGAGCGAGAAGAAGAGCGTGCTGGTGGCCTGGTAGGTCGGCGGGGTGGTGAAGGAGACGAACGCCGCGACCGCCGTGCAGGCGCAGGCGAGGCCGGCCACCCACCGCCAGCGGCGGCGCAGGACTCTCAGGTACTGGTGCAGGCTCATGTGTCCCCCCGTGTCGGCCGGTCGCGCGTCCGTCGCGCGCCGCGGCTGGTCGCCCCACCGGTCTTCGTGCGACCACGCCGGACGCTAGGTCGGATCCACCGGTACCGCGTCCGCTCAGCGGTGCGCCTGCCCCGAAGAGATGAGGGCGCAGCCCGTCCCGGCGCCGGCGCTGACCCTTCCGGGTGGCAGCCACCCCGAGGACACCGTCGGCACCCACCGGGCCAGCCAGACTCGACGACGTGATCACCGGTGCGCACGAGGTACCCGCCGTGCGGCGGCCCGGGCCACCGCCCCCCGAGGAGCCCGGTGGACCGCTGCTGACCAGCCGCGGGACCGTCCTGCTCACCGTCATGGCGGCCTGGACCGCCGTGCCCTCCGTGGTGGCGAGCCCGAAGCTGAACTGGCTGATCACGCTGCTGCTGCTCGCGCTGGTGGCGAACGCGCTGTGGTGGCACGGCGCGCGCCTGCGCCCGTCCGGGCCGGTCGCGCTGGTCGCCGTCCTCCTGCTGTGCGGCACGCTGTCGGTCGCCCACTTCGGCACGCTGGCGGACCTGGCCACCGCGGCGTCGGCCGCGCTCCTGCTGCTGGGCTGTGCCGTGCTGGCGGCCTCCGCCGGCCCTGCGGACGTGCGGCGGTTCAGCCGTGGCGTGATGGCCATCGCGGTCGTGCAGCTCGTGGCGGCCACCGCCAGCGCTCTGCTGGGCACCCCGGCACCGTGGGGCTACCTGGGCGCCGCCGGGAGCACGTTCGAGGTCAACCAGCTCCTCCCGGAGCTGGGTGGCCGCGCCACCGGGACCATGGCCCACCCCATCCCCTTCGGCACCCTGATGGCCGTCAGCGTGCTGCTCGCGCTCTCACCCGTCCTGCGCTGGCCGCTGACCCTGCGGCTGCTCGCCGCCGCCGGGGGTGCCTTCGGCGTGGTCCTGTCCGGTAGCCGCAGCGCCGCCCTGGCGCTGCTGGTGGCCGTGTTCGTGGCCGCCCTCGTACCGGGCGCGCTCCGCGTGCAGCCGGTGGCGCGCACCGTCGTGCTGCTCGGCGCGGTGGTGGCTCTGCTCACCGTCGAGGTGGGCTCGCTGCGCGTGGTGACGAGCCTGCAGGGGACCGGGTCGCTGACCCACCGGCTGGGTGCGCTCGACGCCGCCGAACGGCTCGCGGAACGACCGCTGGCGCAGACGCTGCTCGGCAGCGGGACCGGCTCCCTGCGCGACCTGTTCGACGCCGGCCTGCTCCAGCTCGACGGGTTCTTCGCCGTGGACAACCAGTTCGTCGCCACCTTCGCCACGGCCGGGCTGGTCGGCGCGCTCGCCCTCATCGGGCTGGTCGCGGCCGGCCTCCTGCACGGGCACCGGGCGACCCGGCCGGCGGCCCTGCTGATGGTGGCGATGTTCCTGTCCTTCGACGTGCTGGAGTGGACCGCCACCGCCGTCCTCACCGTCGTGCTGCTGACCCTGGGCACCGGCCGGGGACTCCCCGAGCAGGACGCCGCACGGCCCTCCACCGGAGCGGCACCGATCGCGCCCGACCAGGCGGTGCTCCGGTGACCACCGCCCCCGCGCCCACCCCCGCCGCCCCGCCACCCGCCGCCCGCGCCGCCGGCATCACGCTGGCCGGCCAGGCACTGCGGATCGCGATCCAGTTCGGCTCGATCGTCCTGCTCGCCCGGCTGCTGCTGCCCGAGGACTACGGGCTGCTGGCCATCGTGCTGGTCGTGGTGGGCGTGGGCGAGATGGTGCGCGACCTGGGGATCAGCACCGCTGCCGTCCAGGCCGGCTCCCTCCCCCCGGCCGTGCGCGATGCGCTCTTCTGGACCACCACCGCCATCGGCTGCGCGCTCTGCGGGCTCCTGGTCGCGGCGAGCGGACTGCTGTCGGCGCTGTTCGACCGTCCCCAGCTGACCGGCATCGCCTGCGCCCTGTCGGTGGTGTTCGTGCTCAACGGCCTGGCCACGATGCCGCGGGTCACCCTCACCCGCCGGATGCGGTTCGGCGCCCTCGTCGGGGCCGACGTGACCGGGCAGGCGACCGGTGCGCTGGTGGCGGTCGCCGCCGCGTGGTGGGGCGCCGGCTACTGGTCGCTGGTCGCCCAGCAGCTGACCCAGGGGGTCGTCGTGCTGATCGTCGTGGCGGGGCGGGCCGGGTGGCTGCCCGGCCGGCCGCGGTGGGCCGCCGGCACGGGACCCGTGCTCCGCCTCGGCGGCCACCTGCTGGGCACCCAGCTGGTGAGCTACGCCAGCAACAACGTCGACGCCGTCACCATCGGGCTCCGGTTCGACCCATCCGCCCTCGGCCTGTACAACCGCGGGTTCCAGCTGCTCATGACCCCGCTGAACCAGGTGCGGTCCCCGGCGACGACCGTCGCCCTCCCGGTGCTCTCCCGGCTCCGGGACGAGCCCGAGCGGTTCGACGAGTACCTCCGGCGCGCCCAGCTCGCCCTGGGGCTGACGGTCGTCACCGGGCTGGCGATCGTCGCGGGCGCGGCCGGCCCGCTGGTGGACCTGCTCCTGGGCCCGACCTGGTCGGAGGTGGCGCCCATCCTGGCGCTGCTGGCGATCGCGGGAGCCGCCCAGACGCTGGCCTTCGTCGGCTTCTGGGTCTACCTGTCGCGCGGGCTCGGCGCCGAGCTGTTCCGCTTCACGCTGGTCACCTCGTCCCTCCGGGTCGTCTGCGTCCTCGGCGGCAGCCACTGGGGCGTGGTGGGCGTCGCGGCCGGCTACGCGCTCGCGGCCTGCCTGGAGTGGCCGGTGTCGCTGTGGTGGCTGTCCCGCGTGACCGCGTTCCCCGGCCGCAGCCTCTGCCTCGGGGCGCTGCGGATCCTGGCCTGCGCCGTCCCGGCGGGCGGGGCGTCCCTCGTCGTCGCGTCCACCGCGGCCGCGCTGCCGACGGTCCTCGCGACAGCGGCCTCGCTCCTGGCCGGGGTCGCTGCCCTCGCCCTGGCTCCCCTGCTGTCCCGGACGGTGCGCGCCGACCTGTCCGGGGTGCTCGCCTTCGGCCGCGCGATGCTGCGCCGCACAGCCGCCCCGACGCCACCATCCACCCCGAGCGGTCGGGAGGCCCTCAGCTCATGACCGGTCACCCGTCCACCGATCTCCGCCCCCTCACGGTGCTGCAGTCCTTCCCCGAGCCCCGGCCCACGACCAACCCCTACGTCGTGATGCTGCGCTCCGCGCTGGACGACCTGCCCGGGGTGGAGGTCCTCACCTTCTCCTGGCGCCGCGCGCTGACGGCCCGCTACGACGTCGTCCACGCGCACTGGCCGGAGATCCTGGTCGACGGTCGCGACCCCGGGCGCCGGTTCGTCCGCCAGGCGCTGTTCGTCCTGCTCCTCCTCCGGCTGCGGGTGACCCGTACACCGCTGGTCCGGACCGTGCACAACCTCGAGCTCCCGCAGGGGTTGTCCCGGCGGCAGTCGGTCCTGCTCCGGTGGGCGCAGCGCCGGACCACGCTGCGCATCCGGATCAACGAGACGACCGCCCTCGACGACGGCACGCCCGTCGCCACCGTGGTCCACGGGCACTACCGCGACTGGTACGCCGAGCACCCCCGGCGGGAGGTGCAGCCCGGCCGGCTGGCATTCGTCGGGCAGGTGCGCCGGTACAAGGGGGTCGACCGGCTCGTCGAGGCCTTCCGGTCGGTGGAGGACGCGACGTTGCGCCTGCGGATCGCCGGCCGGCCCACGTCCGGGGAGCTCGCCGACGAACTGCGAGCCGGCGCCGCCGCGGACCCGAGGATCTCGCTGTCGCTGGACTTCCTGCCCGACGCCGAGCTCGTGGCCGAGATCTCGGCGGCCGAGCTCGTCGTCCTCCCCTACCGGGAGATGCACAACTCCGGCGGCGCGCTGGCCGCCCTGTCACTGGGGCGCCCCGTCCTCGTCCCGGACAACCTGGTGAACCGCCGCCTCGCCGAGGAGGTGGGGGCGGAATGGGTGCTCACCTTCGACGGCCCGCTGACCGGGCAGGCGCTCGCAGCCGCCGTCTCCCGCCTGCGCGCGATGCCCCCGGCAGGCCGGCCCGACCTGTCCCGCCGGGAGTGGGACGACGCCGGGCGGGCGCACGTGGCCGCCTACCGCCAGGCGATCGGGGTGCTGCGCGGCTGACCCCGGCTCACCTGCGGAAACGCGCCTCGCGGACCGCGGTCCCGTCGGCCAGCGCGGTGCCCAGCGAGACCGCCCGCAGTCCCCGGCTCGAGTACTGCTCGAGGACGCGCGCGACGAGTCGTCCGCGGTCGAGCAGCGGCGGGGGGCCGTCGAAGGCGAGGTCGTCCGGCCCGGCGAACCCGTCGTGGCCCAGGACGATCGCCCCCGGGTGCACACCCTCCTGCGCCTTGACCAACCGCTCGGCGTCCGGGACGTCCTTCCAGTCCCAGGTGGTGGGGCCCCACAGCACCGGCACCATGCCGGCACGGGCCACCTCCCACCAGGTCCGCGGGGTCTGCCGGCCGTAGGGCGGCCGGTACCACCGGACAGCCGCCCCGGTGCGGTCCTCCAGCTCCGCGCGCCCGGCGCGCAGCGCCGCCCGCGCCTCGGCCGGCGGGAGCTCGGGCAGCGCCCGGTGGTCCAGCCCGTGCAGCGCGATCTCGTGACCGGCAGCGACGACCTCGTCGAACAGCGCGCTGTGGCGTCGCACCCGCGTGAGCAGCACGAAGAAGGTGGCGCTCGCCCCCACGTCCGCCAGCGCGGTGAGGATGCGATCGGTGCCCCCGGGCTCCGGGCCGTCGTCGAAGGTGAGTGCGACCTGCGGCCGGGGCGTGCGCACCGCCACGACGGACCCCGCCCACGGGCCGGCCGCTCGCCGGAGCCCGCGCACGACCGTCCGGCGGGCCGGCTGCCGCCGGGAGGCCGTCACCGCGGCACCACCCGGGCCAGCCGCCAGCGCCGACCGCTGCGCGCGTACTCCTCGTAGACGACGCCCAGGCCACCGCCCACCATGCCGGCACCGCGGAGGACCGCCCGCAGCCCCCTCGCCCGGTGCCGCAGCGACCCCCGGACGGTGCCCCAGCACCAGCGCGCCCCGCCCCCACCCATCCGGACCAGGCCGCGGGCCACCGACCGGACCCGGATCCGTACCCGGTCGGCCGGACCGCGGCTGAGCCGGAGGTCGGTGAGCACGCTGGCGTTGCCGTGGCTCCACGCCCGGGTGAGGACCCAGCGCCGGGTCATCCGCTCCAGCGGGACCCGGTCGACCACCGCGGACTCGTCGCTCCACACCATCCGTCCTCCGGCGCGGGCGAGCGAGCGGCTGAAGAGCGTGTCCTCACCGCCGCCGAGCCCGAGGGCGGACTCGAAGCGGACGCCGGAGCCGCGCACCTGCCGGAGGTCGAGGAGCAGGTTGCCCGCCGCTGCGACGTCGATCTCGCTGCCGGTCGGCATCCGCCGGCGCACGAAGAAGTCGCCGGCCCGGATCCAGGGGTCGAGGTCCCCGGCGTAGTCGGCGAGCACCCGGCCGGACACGGCTGCCGCGCCCGTCGTGGTCCAGGTGGCGAGCAGTTCGGCCAGCCAGCCCGGGCACGGCCGCTCGTCGTCGTCGATGAAGGCCAGCAGCGAGCCGGACGCCTCGTCGAGTGCCCGGTTCCGCACCACGGCGATGCCCGGCCGCGGTTCACCGACGTAGCGCACTCCGGGGAACGCGTCCGCCGCCTCGGCGGCGCTGCCCACGGGGTCGTTGTCGACCACCAGCACGTCGACGGCGTACCGGCCCCCAGCGCTCGCCTCCGCGGCCTGGTCCTGCAGGAGCGGGATGAGCGACCGCAGGTCGTCCGGACGCCGGAAGGTCGGCACGGCGATCGTGACCCCGATCGGCTCGGCGCTCACGCCGTGCTCCCGACCGGGGGCACGGCGGCCCGGCCGGCACCGGTCGCACCTCGCACGAGCGTGGCCACCACCTCCTGGTAGGCGGCCGGGTCGTGCCGACGCCGGGCCGCACCCGCGTCCTCGAGCGCCTGCTCGCGGAAACTGGGCCACTGCGCCACGACGCGCTCGACCGCATCGGCCCAGAGGGCGGGGCGCTGCGGGTCGACCGCCTGCGCACTGCCGTAGCCGGCGGCTGCCTCCCGCAGCCCGCTGGTGTCGCTGACGACCACCGGACGGGCACCCAGCACCGCTTCCACCGCCGTGTTGCCGAACGGCTCGTCGAGCACCGAGGGGATGAGGACGACGTCCGCGCCGGCCACCACGGGCCACACGTCGGCGTGGAAACCGAGGAAATCGACCCGGTCGTCGAGACCGGCGGCGGCCACCGTGGCGTGCAGCTCTGCCTCGAACTCCTCGTAGCCCGGGAAGACCGAGCCGAGCAGTGCCAGCCGGGCGTCGACGCCGCGGTCGGTGAGCTCGCGCAGCGCGGCCACCGCGACCTGGGGCCCCTTGCGGGGGTTGAGCCGCCCCACGAAGAGCAGCCGGACCGGCCCGTCCAGCTCGTCCCGCGGCGGCACGACGGCGACCGGGCCGCGGATCCCGTTGTAGACCACCGTGCTCCGGTCCTCGACCCCGGGTGCGACCTCGCCGAGCACGCCGAGGCTGAACCGGCTGTTCACCACGACGGCGTCGGCCAGCCACGGCCCGACGGCCAGCACCCGGCGAGCCAGGAGGGGGGCGGCCCGCTCCGCCTCGTGCACGTGGCAGACCACCCGGCGGCGCAGCAGACGGGCGAGGACGACCCAGCTGGGCACCGTGACGGTGCTGACGTAGACCCCGCCTCGTCCCGCGGAACGGATCAGGCGGGCCGCCGGCAGGAGACCACGCAGGGCGTCCCCGAGCAGCCGGACCGCACCCCTGGGACGCAGCGCCGCCTTGCGCAGGACCGGCATGGCGACGATCCGGACCCGGGCCCCGCGCGCACGCAGCTCCACGGCCAGGGGGCCCTCCCCGGGGAGCGCCACCGTGACCGGTCCCGCGCCGAGCAGCGCCTCCACCGACTCGAGCAGCACCCGGTCCGAGCCGTACAGCTCGGCGCCGGGGTGCGCGACCAGCACCGACCTGCTGGCGTCGGTCCACCCGCCGGGGCGGACCAGCGCGAGGAGCGCGATCACCAGACCGCTCAGCGAGCCCCGGGCCGCCGCCAGCAGCGGGCGCGGTGAACGGAGCAGCTGGCGCCGCCCCCCGCGGAGGAGGATCTCCCAGCTGGTCACCGGGGTGCGGACCACCCAGCGCACCAGATCGCCGCGGCCGAGGTTGCGCGCCGCGAAGAGCAGCCGGTTGCGGCAGTTGTAGCGGTAGTAGAGGTCGGACTTGGCCCGCCCCTGCCGCTCGCCCTGGGTGCCCCCCTCGTCGTGGACGGCCAGCAGGTCGTGGCGCACGACGAGGTGACCGCCGGCGACCTGCACGCGGTGGCTGAGGTCGACGTCCTCCCAGTAGAGGAAGTAGTCCTCGGCGTAGCCCCCCGTCCGGTCCACCATCACCGCGGAGATGACCAGGCAGGCGCCGGTCAGCCACTCCTCCACCGGACCCCGCGAGCGTGCGGTACCGGTCGGGGACCCGGTGCGGCCGTCGCGCAGACCCACCGTCGAGCCGGCGAAGACGGTCCGCCCGGACGAGTCGACCAGCCGGGGCGCCACCAGGGCCTCCGGGTCGGCCAGGCTCGCCCTCCGGAGCTCGGCGAGCACCTCGGGGGACACGACCGCGTCGGGGTTGAGGCAGCAGAAGGTGACACAGCCGAGCTCCCTGGCCCGCGCGATCCCCGCGTTGGTGGCGGCCCCGAACCCGGGGTTGCCCGGGGACGCGACGAGCTCCCAGCCACGCTGCGCCGCCAGCTCGGTCACGGCCGAGCGCTCCTCCGAGGTGCTCCGGTTGTCGACGACGACGACCCGGACGTCGTCGCCCAGCGCGGCGGCACCGGCCAGGTTCCGGCGGAGCAGGTCGCTGGAGCCGTAGTTGACCACCACGACGCCGAGCCTGCGCGGCCCACCGCCGCCCGCGCGCGTCTCGTCCGTCGGGTTCACCGCGGACACGCTAGCCGCGGGCACCGGGGTCACCGCGTCGACGGGCCGGTACCCGACGGACCGACCCAGAGGTTGTCGACCCGCACGACCGACGGTGCGCTCGCACTGCCGGAGACGTACTGGTCGACGAAGACCGCGCCGGCCCGCTGCAGGGCCACCGACTCGTCCGTCCGGCTGATCGACCAGGAGCTCGGCTCGGCGCTGGCGGTGCGCCAGACCTTGGCCTGCACCGTCGTGGCGCCGGTGCCGGTGCCGCTGGTCTCGAAGCGGACCGCCAGGCTCGAGCCGGGCGCGTAGCCGCCCGGCAGACCGGTGCCCCCGAGCACCGTCTCGACGCCCCCGACCACGCGGACCAGCATCACCTCGACGTAGGAGGCCGACGTGAAGCGCAGCTTCACCCGGTAGTCGTTCGACCCGACCCGCTGGGTGCCCAGGCTGACGTAGGTGCCGCCGCCCGTCGCCACCTGCGGGAGCGTCAGCTCCGCCTGGACTGCGACGTCACTGCCGGAGAAGCTGCCCAGCGTGGCACTGGTCCCCTGCCCGGCGCCGCCCTGCAGCTGTCCCGCACCGTCGACCACCGAGGCGTTGGCGGCGAGGCCGCCGATCACCCACGGACCGCCGGTGTCGGCCTCGCCCCAGCCGCCGGTGACCGCCCGTTCGAAGGCATCGGCGGCCAGGGGCCCGACCGGGGGCTGCGGTGCGCTGACGGTGATCTCCCGCGAGGTCGTCGCCGTGGCCCCGCGGTCGTCGGTCACGGTCAGCCGGACCGTGTAGGTGCCGGCCGCGCGGTAGGAGTGGGCGGCGGTGGTGCCGGTCGCGGTGGCTCCGTCCCCGAACTCCCAGGACCAGGCGGTGACCCGGCCGTCGCGGTCGCTCGAGCCGGAACCGTCGACGGCCACGTCCAGACCGGTCGGGAGCGCCTCGAAGGCAGCCACCGGCACGACGTTCGGCGCCGGCTCCGGCTGGGGCTCGGGCTGGGGCTGGGGCTCCGGCTGGGGCTCGGGCTGCGGCGCGCCGCCGACCTCGAGGGCCACCAGGTCGTCCACGAGCACCGCGGAGGCGCGGGTCCCGCTCCCCGAGGTGTAGGCGTACAGGTACACCGCGCCAGGGCGCTGCAGCGATGCCGTCGCGTCGGTCCGGGACAGGCCCCAGCCGGCCGGCTCCACGGAGCCTGCCGCCCACACCTTCACGTTCAGGGTCGTCGGCGCGCTGCCGGTCGCCTCGAACGCGACGGCCAGGGGCGTCCCCGGCCGGTAGGTGCCCGGGAGGGCGTAGCCGCCCAGGACGGTCTCGGTGCCACCGAGCATGCGGACCAGCATGACCTCCACCGGCCCTGCGGCCGTGAAGCGCAGCTTCACCCGGTAGTCGCTGGCACCGACCTGCCGCGTGGCGACGCTGACGTACGTGCCGCCACCGGTGGCCGCCTCCTGGAGGGAGACCGTGGTCCGCACCGAGACGTCGGTCCGGGAGATGCCTGCCAGCCGGGCGGAGGAGCTCTGCCCAGGCACCGGGGTCAGCCGCCCCACCCCGTCGGACACCGACGTCGCACCCACGGTCGTCCAGTCGCCACCGATGTCGGCAGCACCCCAGCCGGTGGTGACCCGGCGGTCGAACGCGTCGGCGGCGAGGGAACCGGCCGGCGGCGGCGGAGCAGCCACCGTGACCTGCCGGGTCGTCGTCCCGGTGTCGCCGTCGTCGTCGGTGACGGTCAGCCGGACCGTGTAGGTGCCCGCGGTGCCGTAGGTGTGCGTGGCCCTGGCACCCGTCCCCGTCGCACCGTCGCCGAAGTCCCACGTCAGGGCGGTGACGGCGCCGTCCGCATCGGTGGACGCCGAGCCGTCGACGGCGACGGCCAGCCCGGTCGCCGAAGCGGTGAAGGAGGCCGTCGGCGGGACGTTCGGCACCACCACGGTGCCGGCGGGCTCGACGCGCAGGTCGTCGACGAGCACGGTGGACGCCCGCGTCGCACTGCCGGAGGTGTAGGTGTAGAGCAGGACCGAACCGCTGCGCTGGAGCGCCGTCGTGTCGTCGGTCCGGGTGATCCCCCAGTCGGCGGGCTCGCCCGCCGAGGTCGCCCACACCTTCGTCCGGAGCGTCGTCGGGAACGCGCCGCTGGTCTCGAAGCGCACCGTCAGGGACGTCCCCGGGGTGTAGCTGCCCGGGAGGGCGTACCCGCCGAGGATGGTCTCGACCCCGTCCAGCATCCGGACGAGCATCACGTCGACCCGACCGGTCGCGGTGAAGTACAGCTTCGCGCGGTAGTCACTGGTGCCCACCCGCTGGGTCGCCACGCTCAGGTAGGTCCCACCACCGGTGGGGGCCGAGGGCAACGTGACGGCCGCCTGCACGGCGGTGTCCATGCGCCGGACCGCGTTCAGGGTCGCCGAGGCGCTCTGACCCGCCGGCGGGTCGAGCCGCCCCGTGCCGCCGGACACCGAGGTGGCCCCCAGCGTCGCCCAGGCCCCGCCCAGGTCGGCGTTGCCCCAGCCCTGGGCGACCACCCGGCCGAAGGCGTCGGCCGCGACGGACCCCGGCCCCACCGGCGCCGCGGTGACGGTCACCTGGCGCGTGGTGGTCGCGGTTGCGCCGTCGTCGTCGGTGACGGTGAGCCGCACGTCGTAGGTGCCGGGGGCGTCGAAGACGTGCCGCACGGTGGTGCCCGTGGCCGTCGACCCGTCACCCAGGTCCCATGCCCGGCCGACCACCTCGCCGTCGCGGTCCGCCGAGGCAGCGGAGTCGAGGGCGACCGCGAGGTCGGTGGAGTCGGCCGTGAAGGACGCCGTTGGTGCGATGTTCGGGGCGACACCCGTCCGCCCGGTCTGCACGTGCGTGGCGACCTGGCCGGCCGTGAGCGCGACGGGGTACACGGCGACCTCGTCGATCAGCCCGGTGAACCACTGCGAGCCCATGCCGCTCCACACCGAGTCACCGCCGATCCGCCAGTAGCCGGAGTACCGCTCGGCAGCGTGGACCGGCTTGGTGCCGACCAGGGCACCGTCGACGTAGAGGCTCTGCCCGCCGCTCCCGAGGGTCGCCACCACGTGGTGCCACGTGCCGTCGTTGAGCGGCGTGGTGGTGCTCACGGTGGACTCGTAGCCGGGGTAGACGCCGAAGTGCAGGTTGCCGGTGCGGTCCATCACCACGTGCCGGTCGTAGCTGCCGCTGGTGCCGCTGGCCGAGTTGCCGAACCCGACGATCTTCCCGCCGGTGCGCGAGGTCGTGCGGAACCACGCCTCCACGGAGAAGGTCATCGGGGCGGCCACCCGCGCCTGCGAGGTCAGGGCGCTGCTCGACGACCCGCGGAAGGCGAATGCCCCGTCGGGGTCACCGGCGAGGGCACCGGCCTGGCCGCGGGTGACCAGGCTGCCGATCCGCAGGTCGTCACCACCGGCCACGTCGTACGCCGTGCCCGGCGCCGTCTCGCCCAGCCGCCAGTGCCCGATCGCACCGTCGCGGGAGACCAGCGCGGCGTAGGCGCTCGCGGTGCCGCTGTTCTCGGCACCGACCGTGACCGTCGTCCAGGACGAGGCCAGCCGGTTGCCGGAGGCGTCGGTCGCGGTGACCAGGTAGCGGTGCGCGCCGGCGGTCGCGCCGGTGTCGACGCACCCCAGGGTCGGCCGGTCCCACCACGTGGAGGGGCGGACGATCTCGCACACCGGGGCGACCGTGTCGCTGTCCCGGTACACGCGGTAGGTCAGGTTCGCGTTGTCGTTGTCGTAGGCGGCCTTCCACGACAGCCGGACGGCGCCCGGGACGAGGGTCGCCGCGGGTGCGAAGGTCGCGGTGCCCGCCGTCGGCCCCACCTTGCCGGGCGCCAGCGCGGCTGCCGCGAAGCGCACGAGGCCCTGCTGGGCGGTGCCGTTCACGGAGGGGAACTCACCGGCGTAGACGACGTAGTCGCTGTTGCCCGAGACGCTCCAGCCCGCCTGGTACTGCTGGGTGTACGTACCGGCGACGAAGTCCGGCAGCCAGGACTGCAGGCGCGGGGAGCGCTGGCCGACCAGCGAGGGACCGGGCCGGTTGCTGGTGACGATCTGACCGGCGGGCTCGATGCTCAGCGCGGTGCCGAACTGGTGGATCCGGGGATTCTGCTCGGGGAAGGCCGCGATCGTGCTGCAGTCGTGCGAGTGGCCCGCGACGTACAGGGCCCCACCGACCGGCCAGCTCGAGTACGAGTCACCGAGGCACGTGTTGAACCACAATGCCTCACCGCCGTCGGCGCGGGCCGCGAACTGGCCCTCCAGGTTCCCCGGCCCGTAGTAGTCGTAGCCGGTGCCGTAGACGTTGGTGCCGTCGGTGCTCAGGCTCCAGATGGAGGCGTTGACGCCCTGGTTGCTGATCCGGGTGTTCACCGCGAACGGTCGCGTCTCCCCGGTCACACCGTCGAGCGCACCGACACCGGTGGCCTTGACGTCGTTCAGCGAGTCGAACCGGCCCGCGACGACGACCTGGCCGGCCGGGCCGGCGAGCGTGATCGCCATGACGTCGTTGCTGGTCAGCTTGTTGGCCGGGTTGTTGTTGGGCAGCGTGTTGCCCGCGGTGGAGCCCACGCCCGGCTGCGGCGCCCAGGGCAGCAGCTCGCCGTTGCCCGCGGACACGGCAGCGAGGCGGTTGCGCCCCTCCGTGCCCACCGCGGAGAAGCCACCGCCGAGGTAGACGGTGGACTGCGACGCGGCGATGGCCCGGACCTGGCCGGTGACCGCGGGGCGGAAGGTGGAGCTCAGCTGGCCGGTGGCGACGTCGAAGGCCGCGACGCGGGAGCGGGCCTTCCCGTCGACGGTGTAGAAGTCGCCCCCGACGTACAGGCGGGAGCCGTCCGGCGATGCCGCGAGCGCCAGCACCTGCCCGTCCAGGGTGGGCGCGAAGGAGGTGATGAGGTCACCGCTGCGGATGTCGTAGGCGAGCAGGTGCGTACGGGCGGACTCCTGCGTCCCCTCCCGGACACCGGCCGGCCGGGCGCTGGTGAACCGGCCACCGACGTACACGGTGTTGCCGATGACGACCTGTGCCCACGCCACGCCGTTGATCTGCACCGTCGGCAGCGCGTCGGCGGTCACGGTCGTGGGGGTCACCGGGTTGCCGGGCTCGGCCGGCGCCCAGTCGGCGCGGGCGGTGGACGGGAACAGCGCACCCCCGACCGCCCCGAACATGAGGAGCATGCTCATGACCGCTGCGACCAGTCCTCGCGGACTCGCGCTCACTCGTGCAGACACTCTTGGGTTCCCCCGTCATCCACGGCCCGCATGACGTTCACGCGACCCACCGGATGAACACTAAGGGTGACGATCGCCAGCCCGACATCCCCTGAACCGGTGACAATGCCCTGGTGAACCGCAAGATCTCCGCAAGACGGAGGTCACCGGGCGTGAGGAGGACGTGTGCCCACCCACCCGTCCCGGGCGGCCGGGCACGACCGCACGGACCCCCATCGACCGTGTTCCCGCCGGAGCGGGTGAGCGGGTCCGCGGACGGCCGCGGACGGCCGCGGACGGCCGCGGCCGGGTGGACGTGCACCGGCCCGAGCCGGTACGTGCAGGTGCACCCGTGCAGCGCGGGGCGCGCACGGGTGCACCTGGGTGTGCCCCGACCGAGGGGCGGCAGGGAGCTAGGCCGGGCTGCCGGTGAAGACGAGGAACGGCGATCCCGGCTGGTAGGCGACCGACACCCGGATGAGGTCCCGGCCGTCCTGCGGGACGCTGAAGACGTACACGCCGTCGGCGCTCTCCCCCGGGGCGAGCGTGCCCGAGAACGGCCTGCGGGAAGGGTCCTCGAGCGGCGAGGCCGGGATCGCCCCGCCGCTGTGGAAGAGCTCGACCACGACCGCGTCGAGCGGCAACGGTCCGGTGGACCCGTTGACGATGCGGAGCCCCACCCGCAGGGCCGGGCCACCGACGTTGCCCGGACCCGTCCCCGATCCGTCGATCGACTCGACACCGGTGACGCGGGCGGAGGTGCCGTCCTGCGCTGCCGACACCGCGTCGAGGGGGACCGCCGGCAGGGCAGGCGGCAGCACGGACCCGGCCGGCTCCGCGTCCTGCTCGGCGCCTTGGCCGGCGCCCGGGTCGGAGCCGGCACCGGGTCCTGCGTCCGCGGTGTCTTCCGGCCCGGCCGCGGCGGACGGTGCCGGCGCGGTGCTCGGCGCGGTGCTCGGCGCGGTGGAGGCACCCGCCGGTCGCCCCGGGGCCGCGTCCGCCCCGTCCCGGCCCACCAGGACCACGGCGAGGACCACCGCGGCGACCAGGACCGCGGCGAGCGCAGCACCGAGCAGCAGGCCGCGGACACGCCGCCGGGGGCGCGGTGCGAGCGGCTGCTCGCCCACGGGGGAGGAACTCGTCACGCCAACCCACCCATCTCGGAGAACCACTTCACGGACGCCAGGGCGAGGTAGCCCGCCGTGGCCAGACACAGCAGGGCGTAAGCGGTCAGGAAGACCACCGGTGCGCCGAGCAGCACGAAGACCAGGCACAGCAGTCCGTAGTCGGTGGGCACGACGACGAGCGAGCGCAGCACGCTGGGCCGCTCCCCCGCGGTCCTCGCAGCACGGGTGCGGGCACCGTGCTGGGCGCGCAGCGACTCGTTGAGCAGGGTGCCGAAGAAGAGCACCACCGAGACGACCGAGAAGCCCAGCGGCAGCAGCAGCCACGGCCCGCGCTCGACCGGCTCGAAGCGGTACAGCCCGACCAGCAGCGCCAGGTGCAGGCTGGCGATCTTGAGCGCGTCGACCATGTGGTCGAGCCACTCCCCGGCCGGGGAGCCCCCGCCGCGCAGCCGTGCCAGCTGCCCGTCCGCCGAGTCGAACGCATAGCCCAGCACCAGGCAGCCGGCCACCAGCAGACCCGTCCAGCCCGACGGCGGGACCAGCGCCAGCACCGCGATCCCCGAGAACGTGAACAGCGCGCTGATGCCGGTGACGGCATTCGGGGTGAGCCGGGCGTGGAAGGCCAGCGCCGCGAGCAGCCGGCCGAGCTTCCGGTTCACGAACCGCGAGTAGGCCGGTGCCCCCGTCGCACCCTTCTGCGCGGTGCTCAGCCGGCGGACGGTCGTCCGCAGGGACTCCCCGCCTGCGCTCGGCCGGGGCGCCGGGTCGGCCCGGTCCAGGACGTCGCTCATGCCCCGGCCGACCGGGCGGACGGCGCGTCGGCGGCCGCGTGCGGCACGGGTCGCTCGGCGGCGCGGACGGGGGTGCGGGGAGCCGGCGCGGGCGCGGGGCGCGGCCGCAGCACTGCCGGCTCGCGATCGACGGACGAGGCGGCCGGCTCGAGCCGGAGCCGCCGGCCGCTGGGCCGGGAGCGCGGGAAGTCGCGGGCCGCGAGCCGCCGGCACAGCGCCTCGTAGGCCGTCGCCACGTGGTCCCAGTCGTAGCGGGCCGACAGCAGCCGGGCCCGCTTGCCGCGCCGCCGCGTGCCCGCGACGTCGGCCTCGGACTCGGCCAGGGCGGTGGCGACGTCGCCGGCGGTCCGGAAGTACCGGCCACTGGTCTCCAGCACCTCACGGTTGAAGGAGACGTCGTAGGCGGTGGTGGCCGCGCCGGCGCCGATGGCGCGGAGCAGCGAGGGGTTGGTCCCGCCCACCGAGTGACCGTGCAGGTAGGTGGCGCAGTGCCGGTAGAGCTGGTCGAGCAGCTCCTGGTCCCAGACGCCACCGAGGAACCGCACCCGGTCGTCGGCGAGCGCGTGCACGCGGCGGGTGTAGTCGTCGGCGTACGGGGCGGAGCCGACCACGACCAGCGGGAGGCGGGCGTCGCTGCGCCGATACCCGTCGACGATGACGTCGACGTGGTTCTCCGGCTCGAAGCGGGCCACGACCAGGTGGAACCCGCCGGCGGTGAGGCCGACCTCGGCGAGCTTGCCGTCGGCCGGGTCGTCGAGCTTCGGAGCGCCGTAGGCGATCTGCTCGGTCGGTGCGGAGAACTCGTCGCGGTAGTAGTCGGCGATGCCCTGCGCGTCGGCGATCAGCGCGTCCGACCACCGGACCGACAGCGCCTCGACCACCCGGTAGTAGCGCTTGCCGGCCCCGCCCCACTTGGCGCGCTTCCACTCCAGGCCGTCCACGTGGGTGGCGACCGGGATGCGGGCGGCGCGCAGCAGCGGGAGCCAGGGCGCGTTCGCGGCGTTGAACACCACGGCGGCATCGACCCGGTGGGTGAGCAGGTGGGCCACCGAGAGCCCGGTGTGGCTGAGCGTCTCCAGCGACCGGCGGCGCAGCGCCGGCAGGTGCACCAGGCGCATGCCCAGGTGGGTGGCCGGGCGCGGCTGGCCCTCCGCCGTCCGGCAGTAGACGACGACGTCGTGGCCGGCGTCGGCGAGCCGGCGGCCGACCTCCTCGACCGCGGTCTCGAAGCCCCCGTAGCGGGCCGGGACCCCCCGGGTCCCGACGAGCGCGATGCGGAGCGGGTGCGACCTCCTGGATGGCATGGTCTGCGGCTCCCCTTCTCCGGTGGTGCGGTCAGCGACCCCGTCAGGGGTGCGTGGTCCCGGTCCGGGCGGGTCCGGACGCGGTGGGCCGGTGCAGGGACCGGCCGCTCCGGCTCCGACCCTGCCCCGCCGGGAGGCTCACGTCGCCGTCTGCGACGCTGCCGTCACCCGGAGGGAGGAAGGCTCGCGAGCAACTCGCGTCACCCGACCGGGTCGCCCCCGACGCTCAGTAGGCCCCGCTGGCGGAGACCACCGCGCGGGCGGTCTTCCAGAGGATCTGGGCGTCCAGCGCCAGCGACCAGTTCTCCACGTAGCGCAGGTCGAGCCGGACCGCCTCCTCCCAGGCGAGGTCGCTGCGGCCGGAGATCTGCCACAGGCCGGTGAGCCCGGGGCGGACCAGCAGCCGTCGGCTCACCGAGGAGTCGTAGCGGGCGACCTCCTCGGGCAGCGGTGGGCGCGGCCCGACCAGCGACATCGACCCGGTGAGCACGTTGACCAGCTGCGGCAGCTCGTCCAGCGAGAGCCGGCGCAGCCACCGGCCGACGGGGGTGACCCGGGGGTCCGAGCGCATCTTGAACAGCAGCCCGTCGGCGTCGTTGCCGTCGGAGAGGCCGGCGACCTGGCGGTGCGCACCGTCGACCATGCTGCGGAACTTGAGCATGGTGAACCCCGCGCCGCCGACGCCCACCCGCTGCTGACGGAAGAAGACCGGGCCGGGTCCGGAGAGCCGGACGGCGACCGCCAGGGCGGCGAACACCGGGGCCAGCGCGACGAGCGCGGTGAGCGCCACCGAGCGGTCCAGGGCGCCCTTGACCACCCGGCGCCAGCCCTCGAACCGGGGCTGCTCCACCGCGAGCAGCGGCAGCCCCTCGAAGGGCCGGATGTGCAGCCGCGGACCGGCCACCTCGACCAGGCCGGGGGCGACGAGCAGCTCCAGCCCGGTGCCCTCCAGCTGCCAGGACAGTGCCCGCAGGTACTGGGCGGCGGTCTCCGAGGCGGAGGTCACCGCGACGGTGTCGGCACCGGTGCGGGCAGCCGTCGCCAGGACGTCGTCGAGGCCGGCGACGGGCAGGTCGGTGACCTGGGCGACGCGCCCCCGGTCGGCGGGGGTGACGCACAGGGCGACGACGTCCAGTCCCGCGTGGCCGGTGCTGCGCAACCGGTCGACCAGCTCCAGTGCGGCGCCGCCACGGCCGACGACGACGACCCGCTTCGTGCACTCCCCGCGCAGTCGCCGCCGGTGCAGCCGACGGCGGGCGGCGTACCGCGCGACGAGGGTCGCCAGGGTCAGCAGCGGGACGGCGACGACGACCAGGGCCCGGCTGAGCTCGAGCGCGGCGGCGTAGCTGAGGAAGCCGAGTCCGGCGAGCAGCAGCAGGCCGGCGCGGCCGATCCGGCGGAACTCGTCGCTGCCCACACCGAAGAACCGCTCCTGGTGGGCGCCGGTGGCACCGAGCAGCAGCGGCCAGACGACCACCAGGGACAGGCAGGCCCACCACAGCGCGCCACCGGTGGCGCCGTCCCGGGCGACCAGCACGGCGGCACCGGCCGCGCCGGCGAGGCCGGTCTCGACGGCGACCAGGCCGAGCCGGTGCCGGCCGACCCAGGCCGTCCGCTCGCGGCGGGCCGCGGGGCCGATGGTCAGCCGGGGAGCGGTGGCATCGCCGTCGGTGCGCGGGGAGGGCACGAGGCGGGTGACGGCCTCCGTCGACTCGGTGCGCAGCAGCAGCATGGTCCCCCCCGGTCGATCACTCAGCGTGTGGAAGCTGCCGTCGGGGCCGGATCCATCGGGTTTCATGACCCGGAGATGGCGCCCGCGACAACGCACAGTGACGATCACAGAAAGGTGCAACACACAGCAATCGGCCGGCGGGACGTTCACCCTTTGGGAGGCGGCAGTCACCCGTTCGCACCTGGCGGAGAGTGACCGGATCGGTCAGCTGCGGGGGTGCACCACGTTCTGCGCGGCCTCCAGGCCGCGCTCCAGGAGCAGCTCGGTGGCGTCCGCCGCCTCGACGATCAGCAGGTCGAGGGTCTTTCGCTCGGTGGCGGAGAAGTCCTTGAGGACGAAGTCCGCGGGGTCCTGGCGCCCGGGCGGGCGGCCGATGCCGACGCGCACCCGCAGGTAGTCCTTGGTGCCGGTGGACCGGGTGATGGAGCGGAGCCCGTTGTGTCCGCCCTCTCCCCCGCCGCGCTTGAGCCGGACCGCCTCGAAGGCGATGTCCAGCTCGTCGTGCACCACGACCAGGTCGGTGGCGGGGAGGTGGTGGTAGTCCAGCAACCCGCGCACCGGACCACCGGACTCGTTCATGTAGGTGAGCGGCTGGGCCAGGACCACCCGGCGGCCGGCCAGGCGGCCCTCACCGGACAGCGCCCGGGAGCGGGGCCCCTTGCCTGCGGAGAGCTTCACCCCGGCCCGGGCGGCCAGCTCGACGAGCACCATGGCGCCCACGTTGTGCCGGTTGCCGGCGTAGCCGGGGCCGGGGTTGCCCAGCCCGACGACGAGGAACGGCCCCTCCGACACGGGGGGCACGGGGACGGGAGACGCCGCAGGGGCGCCGGCAGTGCCGGCGCCCCTGCGGGTCGTGCTCTCGCTCAGCGCAGGACTCAGTTGTCGGCGGAGTTCGAGGCGGCGTCCATCGACTCGCCGCTGCCCTGGTCGGACGGCTCCGGGACGACGTCGCCGTCGGCGTCGGACTCCTCGCGCTCGATGCCGGCCTCGGCCTCGGCCTCTTCCAGCTCGGCCTCGAGCTCGGCGGCGGTGGGTGCGCCCAGGAAGCCGATGACCAGCGCCTCCGGGTCGGTGATCAGCGTGGCGCCGGCCGGCAGCGTCAGGTCGCCGGCGGTGATGCCGTTGCCGGCGGTGCGGCCGGTGATGTCGACCTCGATCGACTCGGGCAGGTTCGTCGCGTCGGCCTCGAGGGAGACGCTGTTCAGCTGGTGGTTGCTGATCGCGTCGGGGGCGGCCTGGCCGGTGATGACGACCGGCACGTCGACGGTGACCTTCTCGCCGCGGCGCACGACGACGAGGTCGACGTGCTCGTGCACGCGGGTCAACGGGTCGCGCTGCACGGCCTTGATCAGCACGAGCTGGTCCTTGCCGTCCAGGGCGACGGTGATCAGCGCGTTGGTGCCGCCGTTGCGCAGCACGGCGGCGAACTCGAGCGCCGGCAGGGACAGGTGGACGACGTCCTGGCCGTGTCCGTACATGACGGCGGGGATGCGGCCGGCCCGGCGGGTGCGGCGGGCGCTGCCCTTGCCGAACTCGGTGCGGGGCTCGGCGGCGAGGCGGAAGTCAGCCACGGTGGTGTGCTCCTCAACAGGTGGATCGGACTGTGTGCTCAGGCGCACGAGCGCGGCACACCCTGGAGGGCAGGCGCACGTCGATCACGGAGTCGGAGAACCGCTCCCTCGCCGGGCAACTCGACCGAGGTTACAGGAAGACGATCGGAAGCGAGCCATCGGAACCGACACCGAGCCCCGACGCAACCAGCGGGGGGACGGGACCGCCCGTCCCGGAGGGACGACTGCCCGGGGCGGCGCGGGGCCGCAGGCTCCCGCCGGGACGGGCAGGACGGTCCCCGGCCGGAACGGCCGTCCGCCGCGCCGGCACGGGGCCCGGAGGGTCCCTGCCGACGCGGCGGGCAACGGCTCAACTCACGTCGGGCACGGCTCCTGGCCGCGATGCGGCCCGGAGGGTCGCAACTTAACTAGCTCCCCCGAACAGGCTCGTCACCGAGCCGTCCTCGAAGACCTCCTTGATGGCGCGGCCGAGGAGAGGGGCGATGGAGAGCACGGTCAGCTTGTCGAACCGGCGGGACGGTTCGATGGGCAGCGTGTTGGTGACGATGACCTCGCTGACCCGGCTGTTCTTGAGCCGGTCGACGGCCGGGCCGGAGAGCACGCCGTGTGTGGCGGCGATGATCACGTCGGCGGCGCCGGAGGCGAAGAGGGTCTCGGCGGCCTTGGCGATGGTGCCGCCGGTGTCGATCATGTCGTCGACCAGGATGCAGACCCGGCCCTCGACCTCACCGACGACGCGGTTGGCGACGACCTCGTTGGGCCGGCTGACGTCGCGGGTCTTGTGGATGAAGGCCAGCGGGGTGCCGCCGAGCTTGTCGCTCCACCGCTCGGAGACCCGGACCCGGCCCGAGTCGGGCGAGACGACGGTGAGGTCGCGGTCGCCCCACTTGCGCTTGACCTCCTCGATGAGGAGGTCCATGGCGAACAGGTGGTCGACGGGGCCGTCGAAGAAGCCCTGGATCTGCGCGGTGTGCAGGTCGACGGTCATCAGCCGGTCGGCGCCGGCGGTCTTGAACATGTCGGCGACCAGCCGGGCGGAGATCGGCTCGCGGCCGCGGTGCTTCTTGTCCTGCCGGGCGTAGGGGAAGAACGGGGCGACGACGGTGATCCGCTTGGCCGAGGCGCGCTTGAGCGCGTCGACCATGATCAGCTGCTCCATGAGCCAGGTGTTGATCGGCGCCGTGTGGCTCTGCACCACGAAGGCGTCGCACCCGCGCACCGACTCCTCGAAGCGGACGAACAGCTCGCCGTTGGCGAACTCGTAGGCCGCGGTCGGGGTCGGGGTGACGCCCAGGTGCCCGGCGATCTCGTCGGTCAGCTCCGGGTACGCGCGCCCGGAGAAGAGCATCAGGCTCTTGTTGGTGGTCTGCCGGATGGCGCTCATGTCCCCGCCCCTACTGGTCGGCCCCCGACGCACCGGACGAGGTGGTGCCCTCGTCCGTGGCCGGGATCGGTCCTGCGCCCGCCGCATCCGCGGCCGGTGCTGCTGATCGCTGCGCCGCTTCGGCGGCCTGGGCCGCGGGGGATCCCGGGCGCCGGCGACTCACCCAGCCTGCCACATTCCGCTGAGTGGCCCGGGCCACGCCCATGGCGCCCGGGGGGACGTCGCCGGTGATCACCGACCCGGCGGCGGTGTACGCACCGTCCCCGACGGTGACCGGCGCCACCAGCATGGTGTCCGAGCCGATCCGGACGTGGTCACCCACCGTGGTGTGGTGCTTGGCCACGCCGTCGTAGTTGACGAAGACGGTGGCGGCGCCGACGTTCGTGCCCTCGCCGATCGTCGCGTCACCCACGTAGGACAGGTGGGGCACCTTCGACCCGGCACCGAGCTGCACGTTCTTCGTCTCGACGTAGGCGCCCACCTTGGCCTTGCGGGCCAGCCGGGAGCCGGGGCGGAGGTAGCTGAACGGGCCGACGGAGGCCTCCGGGCCGATCTCGGCCAAGTGGACGTGCGACCGGACGACCGACGCCCCCTCCCCCACCTCGGTGTCCACGAGCGTGGTGTCCGGGCCGACGACGGCGCCGGCGCCCACGGTGGTGGCACCCAGCAGCTGGGTGCCCGGGTGCAGCACGGCCTCGGCGGCGACGTCGACGGTGACGTCGACCCAGGTGGTCAGCGGGTCGACGACGACGACGCCGGCGCGCATCAGCCGGTCGAGCACCCGGTCGTTGAGGGTGCGGCGGCGGGCGGCCAGCTCGCGCTGGTCGTTGCAGCCCAGGGTGTCGTCGGGGTCGGCGGCCCGGTGCCCGCCGACCGGCCGCCCGTCGGCGACGAGCAGGCCGAGCACGTCGGTGAGGTACTGCTCGCCCTGCTGGTTGCTCGAGCCGACGCGGGTCAGCGCCTCCCGGACGGCGGCGGCGTCGCCGAGGTAGACGCCGGCGTTGACCTCGGTGATGGCCCGCTGGTCGGCGTCGGCGTCCTTCTCCTCGACGATGGCCCGCACCGCGCCGCTGCCGTTCCGGACGATCCGCCCGAGGCCGGTGGGGTCGGCGACCTCCGCGGTGAGCACGGTGAGCACGGCCCCCGCGGCGGAGTGGCCGGCGACGAGCTCGCGCAGGGTCTCCGGGCGCACCAGCGGGGCGTCGCCGTTGAGGATGAGCACCGCGCCGGTCAGCTCGGCGAGCGCGTCGAGGGCGACGGCGGCGGCGTGACCGGAGCCGCGCTGCTCCTCCTGCACCACCGGGCGGGCCAGCGGCGCCGTCCGCGCAAGGTGCTCCTCGACAGCCGCCCGCCCCGAGCCCACGACGACGACGGTCTCGGCCGCGCCCAGGGGTTCGGCAGCGGCGAGGACGTGCCCGAGCAGGCTGCGGCCCCCGATCTCGTGCAGCACCTTGGGGGTGCGCGAGCGCATCCGGGTGCCCTGCCCGGCGGCGAGGACGACGACGGCGCCGACGGCGCCGTCCGGGCGGGGGGACGGGGACGGGCTCACGGAACTCCTCGCGGACGACGGTGACCGGGGGCGTCGGGCGGGAGGTCGCCACACCGGTCGGGCTGGCTGGGGGACTCGGACTCGAACCGAGACTTCCCGGCTCCAAAGGCCGGCGGGCTGCCGATTACCCCATCCCCCATCGATGCCGGACGGCGCCTGCAGCCTAGGCGGTACCCGGTGCGGTCGGCACGGGCCACGGGAGACGGCCCCGGCTCACACCGGGGCGCCGCCGTCCCCGCCGGCGGCGGCCCGGGCCGCCGCCGGGCGCTCGGCCCACAGAGCTCGGACGGCGGAGCGACCGCTCAGCAGGTCCGGCACGGTGCACAGGGACCAGCCGTCGTCCGCCAGGCGGGCCACCAGGGAGGCGGTCATGGCGGCGCGGTCGAACAGCAGCGGTGCGCTGCCCGGCTCGGCGTCGCCGGTGGCGTCGTGCAGCAGGACCACCGCCCCCGGGTGCACGGCGCGCACGGCGCGGTCGGCGACCGCCTCGGCCGTCGCGGGCTCCCAGTCCCGGGCCCAGGCCGTCCACAGCACGATCTCCAGGCCCAGCAGGCGGGTGCCGACGGCCTGGAGCAGCCGCTGGGCGCCGTAGGCGGGGCGGTACAGGGTCACCGGCGCTCCCAGCACGTGCTCCAGCCGTCGCCGGCCACGCCGGATCCGGGTGAGCGCCTCGTGGACGGGCAGGGTGCTCAGCCGGGTGTGGTCCTCCCCGTGCAGGCCGACCACGTGCCCCTCGGCGACCATCCGGTGCACGAGGTCGGGGTGCCGTTCGGCCCGGTCGGCGAGGACGAAGAAGGTCGCCGGCACGCCCGCGGCGGCCAGCGCGTCGAGGACGCCGGGGGTCTGGTCGGGGTCCGGTCCGTCGTCGAAGGTGAGCGCCACGACCGGGTCGTCGGTCGCGACGCTGGTCAGCGAGCTGACCGCGAGGACCCCCGGCCGGCCCCAGCGCAGCACCGGGTCGGGCGCGGGGAGAGGGCGCGGTCCCACCTCGTAGGCGCACACGTACCTCCG
Source organism: Modestobacter roseus (assembly GCF_007994135.1). NCBI lineage: Bacteria > Bacillati > Actinomycetota > Actinomycetes > Geodermatophilales > Geodermatophilaceae > Modestobacter > Modestobacter roseus. The sequence goes on along the minus strand of NZ_VLKF01000001.1, from coordinate 24,225 downwards.
CCGGACCAGCACCGGCCGCTGCGCTCCTGCTCCCACGTCCACCGTCCTCCCGTCGCGGGAGCAGCCGTGCCCGTCCCGCGCTGGCGACCCTAGGGCCAGGTCCCCGTCCGTCGCCGCGCCGTCACCCACATGGGTGCGTCGGTCAACCAGGAATCCGTTTCGTCGGCGACACTCGAACAGGAGGTGCGCCCGGCGCCGCTGCCGTACGGGCGGTCCGATCGACCCGCGAGGAGCTGCCCGTGATCCCGTCGCTCACCGTCGTGATCCCCTGCCACAACGCCGCGGAGACGCTCGGGGTGCAGTTGGACGCGCTGGCCGCGCAGCGCGACGTCGTCCCGTTCGAGGTGCTGATCTGCGACAACGGCTGCACCGACGGGACAGCCGGCGTGGCTCTCGCCCACCAGGGTGGGCTGGACGTCCGCGTCGTGGCCGCCGCCGACCGGGCCGGGGCGGCCCATGCCCGCAACGTCGGGGTCCGCGCCGCCCGCGCCGACTGGATCGCCTTCGTGGACGCCGACGACGAGGTGGCCCCCGGCTGGGTCGCGGCGATGGTCGACGCGCTGGCCCGGCACCCGTTCGTGGCCGGGCGCTTCGACGGAGCACGGCTCAACGACCCCGCTGTGCTCCGCTCCCGCCCGATCCAGCAGCGCAGCGCCCTGCAGGAGTCCCGCTACGGGCCCGGGCTGCCGCACGCCGGAGCCGGCAACATGGGCGTCCACCGGGAGGTGTTCGACGCCGTCGGCGGTTTCGACGAGAGCCTGCTGTGCCTGGAGGACACCGACTTCTGCTGGCGGGTGCAGCTCGCGGGATGGCCACTCACCTTCGTCCCCGAGGCCCTGCTGCACATGCGGTTGCGTTCGTCCCTCGCCGGCATGCTCACCCAGGGACGGCGGTACGGCGCGGCGACCGCCGAGCTGGAGCACCGCTACCCGGCGTCGGCGAGGCCAGCCACCCCCGCCGGCACCGAGACCACCAACAGCACCGGGACCCCCGCCAGCAAGGTGGCCGTGCCGGCCGGCGGCACCGTCGGGGTGGGGGTCGAGGCCACCGCCGCCCGGTCCCCGCTCGCGGGGGTCCGCGACCTGCTGCGGGCCCGGCCCGGCGCGGGTGCCCTGCTGTGGACCCTGGGCTGGCACGTGGGTCATCGCACCTGGCGTCCGGAGGCGGACAGGTCCGCCGGTCCGCGGCTCGGGGCCACCGGCACCCGGACCTGATCCCACGGCCGAGGCCGCCCCGGGGGACGATGGGCGCATGAGCAGCGCATCCGGCAGCCCCGGTCCCGCAGCGGGCCGGCCCGGGTGCGGATGACCGGCGCCCAGCGTCGCCGGCAGCTGCTCGACGTGGGACGTGAGCTGTTCGCCGAACGCGGCTACGAGGCCACCTCGATCGAGGAGATCGCCGCCCGGGCGGACGTCTCCAAGCCCGTCGTGTACGAGCACTTCGGCGGCAAGGAGGGGCTCTACGCCGTCGTCGTCGACCGGGAGATGCAGCAGCTGCTGGACCGCTTCGCCGCGGCGCTGTCGACCGGTGGCCACCCCCGGCAGCTGACCGAGCGCGCCGCACTGGTGCTGCTGGACTACATCGAGGAGGAGACCGACGGCTTCCGGGTGCTGGCCCGGGACTCCCCGGTGGCCGGCACCGAGGGCGGCTTCTCCTCGCTGATCAGCGAGGTGGCCAGCAAGGTCGAGCACGTCCTGGCCGAGAACTTCGCGCTGCGCGGCTACGACCCGCGGCTGGCCGAGCTCTACAGCCAGGCGCTGGTGGGCATGGTGGCGCTGACCGGGCAGTGGTGGCTGGACACCCGTTCCCCGGACAAGCGCGAGGTGGCCGCCCACCTGGTGAACCTGGCCTACAACGGGCTGTCCCACCTCGACCCGGAACCCCGGCTCGTCGACCCCCGCTGACCCAGTCGACCCCTCGGCCAATCCCTCAGCCGACCCCCTCAGCCGACCCCTCAGCCGACCCCTCAGCCGACCAGGCGCGCCCCGTGCACCGGCCCGTGCACGGCGCGGACGGTCCGGAACACCCCGGCGCCGGCCAGCTCGGCGGCCAGCGCGACGGCGGCGGCGTCGTCCTCCGCGAGCGCGGCGACGGTCGGCCCGGATCCGCTGACCAGCGCGGCGCGCGCGCCGGCGTCGGTGGCCGCGCGCAGGGCCCGGCCGAGCTCGGGGCGCAACCGCAGCGCCGGGGCCTGCAGGTCGTTGCCGAGCACCGCGGCCAGCGCCGACGGCGGTCCGCTCCGCAGCGCCGCGATCACCGGCTCGGTGCCGGCCTCGGCGGCGCCGTCGGGCACGGCGCCGGCCGCCCGCATCGCATCGAGCTCCCGGAACACCGTCGGCGTGGAGAGCCCCTCGCCGGCGATGCCGAGCACCCAGTCCCACCGGCGGCGGGCCAGCACCGGGGAGAGCTGCTCGCCCCGCCCGGTGCCCAGCGCGACGCCGCCGAGCAGGCTGAACGGCACGTCACTGCCCAGCTCGGCGGCGAGCCGGGTCAGGTCGCCACGGGTGGCCCGGGTGCCCCACAGCGCATCGAGGGCGACCAGTGCCGCGGCGGCGTCGGCGCTGCCCCCGGCCAGGCCGGCCGCGGCGGGGATCGACTTGTCGATCCGCAGGTGGGCGTCGGGCCGCACCCCGGCGTGCCGGGCCAGCAGCTCCGCCGCCTGCCACACCAGGTTGCCCCGGTCGGTGGGCACGGAGCCGGCACCACGGCCGGCCTCGCTGCCCTCGCCGTGCAGGCTCAGCGACAGCCCGTCGCCGGGGCGGACGGTGACGGTGTCGAACAGCGAGACGGCCAGGAAGACCGTCTGCAGTTCGTGGAACCCGTCCGGGCGCAGCGGGCCCACGCCCAGGTGCACGTTGATCTTGGCCGGCGCCCGTGCGCTCACCGCACCGTTGCCGGCGAGGCGGCCCGGTCCGCCGGCGGTCGCGTTGCTCACCGGAGCACCTTGCCCCGCGTCGCCGGCATCCGCTACCCGCCGGCCGGCTCGGTCGCGGCCAGCCGGGCGAACTGCTCGACGGAGAGCTGCTCACCCCGGGTGGTGGGGTCGATGCCGGCGGCGCGCAGCCGCTGCTCGGCCGCGGCGGGGCTGCCTGCCCAGCGGGCGAGCGCGGCGCGCAGGCCCTTGCGCCGGGTGGCGAAGGCGGCGTCGACGACGGCGAAGGTGGCGGCCCGGTCGCCGGGCGGGTGCGGGCGGCGGGTCAGCGCCACCAGCCCGGAGTCGACGTTGGGCACCGGCCAGAACACCGGCCGCGGGACGTTCCCGGCCCGGCGGACGTCGGCGTACCAGGCGGCCTTCACGCTGGGCACCCCGTAGGCCGGGGTGCCGGGCCCGGCGGCGAGCCGGTCGGCGACCTCGGCCTGGACCAGGACCAGCGCGGTGCGCAGCGAGGGCAGCAGCTCCAGCAGGTGCAGCAGCACCGGCACGGCCACGTTGTAGGGCAGGTTGGCCACCAGCGCGGTGGGCGGCGGGCCGGGCAGCTCGGTGACCCGCAGCGCGTCGGCGGTCACGACGGTCAGCCGGTCGGCCAGCTCCGGTGCCCGGTCGGCGACGGTGTGCGGCAGCTGGTCGGCGAGCCGCGGGTCGATCTCCACGGCGGTGACGTGTGCGCTCGCCCCGAGCAGCCCCAGGGTCAACGAGCCCAGCCCCGGGCCGACCTCCAGGACGACGTCGTCCGGGGTGAGGTCCGCGGTGCGCACGATCCGGCGGATCGTGTTGGCGTCGTGCAGGAAGTTCTGCCCGAGGGTCTTGGTGGGTCGCACGTCGAGCCGCTGGGCCAGGTCGCGGATGGCGACCGGGCCCAGCAGCCCACCGGGCTCCGGGTCGGTGCTCAGCGTGCCGGTCAGCCGAACAGGCGGGACCCGCAGTGCGGCCACTGACCGGCACCGGATCGCGCGTAGAGCATCTGGGCGCGCTGCGTCTGCTCCTCGGCCGAGGCGGCCGCCGGGTCACCGGAGCCGCCGACCGCGGCCCAGGTGCCGGTGGAGAACTGGTACATGCCGCGGTACTTGCCGGTGCCGCTGACGGCGTCGGGGCGACCGCCGGACTCGCACGCGGCCAGCGCCGCCCAGTTCAGCCCGTCAGCGGTCGCGGGGACCGCACCGGCGGGCCGGGCCTTGGTGCCGACGGTGACCAGCTGGTCGACGGGAGCCTTGGTCACGACGCTGGACAGCTGCTCGCGGCCGGTCTCCACGCCGTCGGTGACGGTGACCCGCCAGGTGACGGTCTGCTCGCCCGGGACGCCCTTCTGCGTCACCGTCTGCTGCCCGGTGAGGGCGTCGGCGTCCGGGCTCTCCACGGTGCTGTAGTCGACCGGCTGCACCTCGACGACCTCGGTGACCTGGACCCGGGTGACCTGCAGGACCATGGCGTCCAGCAGCGGCTGGGTCGGGTACAGCGAGGTCCGGTCGGTCGCCGAGAGGGCGATGCCCTGCTCGGCCAGCAGGTCACCGGCGGTGGCCGCGGTGGTGGTGAGCACGCGCTGCTGCCCGTCGGCGATGAGGGTGACGTCCTTGCTGGTGCTGATCGCCAGGTCCATGCCGTCCAGCGGGAGGCGCTCGCTGCGGGAGGCGGAGAGGACGAGGTTGTCGGCCCGGAAGCCGAGCTCGGCCAGCGCCCCGTCGACCGAGAGGGCCGTGGTGTGCACCTCGCTGCGCACGCCGTCGACCGTCAGCGTCAGCGGCCGGGCCCGGTTGAGCACGACGGTGTCGCCGTCGTGCACCGTGGCGTCGGCCGCGGGCAGCACCACGTCGTGGGCGGTCGGGGTCAGCCCCTCGTCGGCGAGCACCTCACCGGCGGTGCCGGCGTAGGTGCTGATCTCCCGCGACTGGCCGTCGATGGTGAGGGTCAGCGACTTCTGGGCGAGGTAGAAGGCAGCGGACCCGCCCACGAGGCCCAGCAGGACCAGGGCGAACAGGCTGACTCGGAGCGATCGGCGCACAACACATCCAGGTTCACAGGACCCGGGCAGGGGAACCGGGCAGCAGGCGGTGGACCCCACCGGTGAGGTGGCGCCCGGGACCATGCGGACCCGTCGTCGTCGTGATCCCGGGCTCCCGGGACGGTGGACGACCACCTGGGCGTTCCCCACCCCGGCTGTCGGTCACGACACGATAACGAACGGGCTCGCTGACACAACCGTGCTGAACCAGCAGATCACCGTGTCGACACATCGCTTCGCAGGCACGCCGACACGTTCGGTGACACTGGACGGCGTGTCAGCGCGTCGTCCACCGATCGGCCGCGTGGGCAACCGCACAGGAGTACAGCCCGCGCACCGCTCAGGTCAGGGCCGGCGAGCGCTGCTGGACCGGCCGCAGCCAGGTGACCAGGAAGCCGGCCACCGCGAGCCCGGCGACCAGCGTGGAGAAGCCGCCGGCGACCAACGCCACCGGCACCAGCCCACCGGCGGTGGAGGTGATCCGGTCGTCGAGGTCGATGGCCGCGCGCAGCAGCAGCACCCCCGCCGGCAGCAGCGCCAGCACGCTGGCGGCCGCGACCACCAGGTGCGCGGTCCACGTGCGCTCCGCCTCGTCGACCGGCACGTCGGCGCCCCCGGCGGGCAGGGACCGCACCAGCACCCGGAGCAGGGCGACCTCGGCCAGCAGCCAGCCGGCCAGCGGCACGGCCAGGGCCGCCGCCAGCACGGGGTCCGCGAGGTCGTCGCGCAGCAGCACGGCGGTGACCACCGCCCCGGCGACCGCGCCGCGCATGGTCCACAGCAGCCACGGGGAGATCTGATCGCCCCGGTGCGGCCGGCGGGCCGGGGTGGCGTGGGGCCAGCGCGGCCGGGGCCGGGTGGCCTCGGCCAGCAGGACGCCGATCAGCAGCCCGACCCCGAGCACCGGGACCCAGAGGAACACCGACGCCTCGCCGAGCACCGCCAGCGAGGCGATGACCCCGGTGAGGCCCAGCAGCAGCCCCAGCCGCCGCAACCGGCGGCCGTGCGCCGCCTGGCGCTGCAGCTCCGCCGCCGTCCCGGCGCTCACCGGGACGAAGGCCACGGCGGCCGCGGCCACGGCCCGCCGGCCGCCCGCGTGCGCCCAGCCCCGGACGAGCAGCGCGGCGGGTGCCATCAGGGCGATGAACAGCACGACGGCGATGAGGCGACCCACGCCTCCAGTGTCCCCTCTTTCCCGGGCCCGTGCGGCGCCGGCGCTGCCGGCTCAGCCCCAGGGGCCGAAGACCCGCTCCGCGGTCGCGGTGAGGGCGTCGCACAGCTGCGCGAGGTCGGTGCCGGTCACCTCGGCCAGCGCCCGCACCGTGTGCGGCACCAGCCGGGCCGAGTTCGGCCGCCCACGCAGCGGCGCGGGGGTGAGGAACGGCGCGTCGGTCTCCACCAGCAACTGGTCGCGCGGGGTGAGCGCCGCGGCCTCCCGCAGGTACCCGGCACTGCCGAAGGTGAGGGTGCCGGCGAAGGAGAGCACGTACCCGCGGTCGATGCACTGCCGGGCGAAGGCGGCGTCGCCGGAGAAGCAGTGCAGCACCGTGTGCTCCGGCGCGCCCTCCTCCTCGAGCACCCGCAGCACGTGCTCGTGCGCGTCGCGGTCGTGGATGACCAGGGCGATGCCGTGCCGCTTGGCGATGTCGATGTGCGCCCGGAACGAGGCCTCCTGGGCGGCCCAGCCGTCCTCGCCGGTGCGGTACCGGTCCAGGCCGGTCTCCCCCACCGCCCGCACCCGCGGCTGGGCGGCGAGCCGGTCGATCTCGGCCAGCGCCGCCTCGGTGGCCGCGCCGGCGCCCGCGTCGTTGGGGTGCAGTGCGACGGCGGCCAGCACGTTCGGGTGCCGGGCGGCGAGCTCGGCCGACCAGCGCGAGGACTCCACGTCCACGCCGACCTGCACCAGGCGCGGGACGCCGACGGCGACCGCGGCCGCGATCGCCTCGTCCACCTCCGCCTCGGTGGGCGTGCGGTCCTCACCGCCGACGGCGATGTCGACGTGGGTGTGGCTGTCGACCGCCGGCGCCGGCAGCGGCTCCGGGGACGGCGGCGGCTCACCCCGCCGGTTGGCGCGGGACGCGGCGGACCGGCTCATGCCTCGCCGTTGCCGGAGCCGCCCTGGCCGCCCTCCTCGAGCCGCCGGATCTCCTCCTCGACGATCGACTCGTCGAGCTTGGTGAACACCGGCTTCGGCGGGGCCAGCGGCGTGCCCGGCGGCGGCAGCGGCGTGGACGCCCAGACCGCCTGCCCCTGGTCGTAGTCGCCGGTGATGATCGGGTACGGCGACCCGTCGTCCAGGTCCTCGGTCTCGACCACCTGCGGGGCGACCGACCAGGTGCCGGTGCCGCCCAGCAGCTCGTGCACCTGCTGCGCCGAGTGCGGGAGGAACGGCGTGAGCAGGGCGTTGCAGTCCTTGATCGCCTGCAGCGCGGTGTGCAGCACGGTGTCCCGGCGGGCCGGGTCCTCCTTGAGCTTCCACGGCGCCTGGTCGGACAGGTACCGGTTGGCCTCGGTGACCACCCGCATCGCCTCGGTGGCCGCCGCCTTCTGCCGGTTGCGGGACAGCAGGTCACCGATCGGCGCGAACGCACCCGAGGTGGTGGCCAGCAGCGCCCGGTCGGCGTCGGTCAGCTCACCCGGGGTCGGGACGGCGCCGACGTTCTTGGCGGCCATCGAGACCGAGCGGTTGACCAGGTTGCCCCAGCCGGCGACCAGCTCGTCGTTGTTGCGGCGCCGGAACTCCGCCCAGGTGAAGTCGGTGTCCTGGTTCTCCGGGCCCGCGACGGCGATGAAGTAGCGCAGCGCGTCGGCGTCGTAGCGGGACAGGAAGTCGCGCACGTAGATGACCACGTTGCGCGAGGAGGAGAACTTGCGCCCCTCCATGGTCAGGAACTCGCTGGAGACCACCTCGGTGGGCAGGTTCAGCGCCCCGTAGGAGCCCGGCGTCCCGCCCTTGTCGCCCGCGCCGTTGTAGCCGAGCAGCTGGGCCGGCCAGATCTCGGAGTGGAAGACGATGTTGTCCTTGCCCATGAAGTAGTAGGCGTCGGCGTCCGGCGACTGCCACCACTGCCGCCACGCCTCCGGGTCACCCGAGCGGCGGGCCCACTCGATCGACGCCGACAGGTAGCCGACCACGGCGTCGAACCACACGTAGATGCGCTTGTCGTTGCGGTCGCGCCAGCCGTCCAGCGGCACGGGCACGCCCCAGTCGATGTCCCGGGTGTAGCTGCGCGGCTTGAGGTCCTCCAGCAGGTTGACGCTGAAGTTCAGGACGTTGGGCCGCCAGCTCTTCCGGGTGGCCAGCCAGTCGCCCAGGGCGCGGGTGAAGGCCGGCAGGTCGAGGAAGTAGTGCTCGCTCTCCACGAACTTCGGCGTCTCGCCGTTGATCCGGCTCACCGGGTTGACCAGGTCGGTCGGGTCGAGCTGGTTGCCGCAGTTGTCGCACTGGTCGCCGCGCGCGCCGTCGTAGCCGCAGATCGGGCAGGTGCCCTCGATGTAGCGGTCGGGCAGCGTGCGCCCGGTCGACGGGCTGATCGCGCCCAGCGTCGTCTGCGGGAAGACGTAGCCGTTCTTCAGCAGGCCCAGGAAGATCTCCTGGCTGACGTCGCGGTGGTTCAGCGTCGTCGTCCGGGTGAAGAGGTCGTAGCTCAGCCCGAGGCTGGCCAGGTCGTCCACGATCACCCGGTTGTTGCGGTCGGCGATCTCCCGCGGGGTGATCCCCTCGGCGTCGGCGGCGACCGTGATCGGGGTCCCGTGCTCGTCGGTGCCGCTGACCATCAGCACCTGGTCACCGCTCATCCGGTGGAACCGGCTGAACACGTCGGAGGGGACGCCGAACCCGGAGACGTGGCCGATGTGCCGCGGGCCGTTGGCGTAGGGCCACGCGACGGCGGTGAGGATGTGCCGATCAGTCACGGCACGAGGGTACGGGGAGGTCAGGGGGCGTCGACGACGGCAGCGGTGCTGGGCGCGGGGGCCTCCGCCGCCGGGGTGCCCAGCAGGGCGACGGCGGTGAGCGCCAGGCCGATGCAGGCGACCGTCACCAGGCGCAGGTCGCGGTGCTCGACCGCGGGGACGGCGCGCCGGGCGGGCCGCGGGCGTCCACCGGTGGCGACCCAGGCCGCGGCCGACGGGCTGGTGGCCAGCAGCAGCTTCCCGGTCGGCACGCCCAGGGCGACCAGCGCCAGACCGGGCAGCGGCAGCCCCCCGGCGACGGTGGGCTCGGCGCCCAGCAGGCCGGCGGTACCGAGCACGACCAGCAGCACGATCTCCGCGCAGCTGACGCCGACCAGCAGGCCGCGGCCCGCGCCGTCGACCAGGCTGGCCCCGCCGCCGGCGGCGAGCACCACCCAGCCGGCCAGGAGCAGCAGGCTGCCCGCCACCAGGGCCCCGGAGGGTCGCACGCCGGTGCCGAAGACGCCGTCCAGGCCGGCCAGACCGAGCGCGAGCAGACCCAGGGCCTGCACCACGGCGAGCAGCCCGGCGGCGGCCACGGTGACCGGCAGCCGCGGCGGGCGTGCCACGGCCGGTGCCGGCCGGCGGGCGGCCGGGCGGGGGACGTCGAGGACTGCGCTGGTCACGGGGGTCGCTCCTGGCCGGGGACGGGGTGTCACCGCTTCCGTCGACCTCCGCGGGCCGGCCCCCGAGGACCACCGGTGCCCAGCTCACCCGGAGGGGTGAGGAGCGGCACCGGGCCCGGGTGGGCGGCACCGGGCCGGAGCGGTGATCATCGACGTGGGGACCGCGCCCCGGGTCGCGGCAGGCGCCCACCCGCCGTCCCCACGACCACGAGGAGAACCGTGAGCGAGACCGACAGCAGCGCCGTGCGCCCCTCCGCGGGCCCGCCGGCGGCGACGCTCCCGGAGACGGTGCGCCCGCGCCCGGCCGGCGCACCGCGGCTGCCGCGGGAGACGACCCGGGAGACCCCCGACCCGCTCGTCGACTGCGCGGTGTACGTGCGGGGCGAGCGGCACGACGTCGAGCCCGACCGCGCGCTGGAGGTGGCCCGCGAGCTCGGCGGCTACGTGTGGCTGGGGCTGTTCGAACCCACCGAGGAGGAGCTCAGCGCGATCGCCGAGCACTACGGCCTGCACCCGCTGGCGGTGGAGGACGCCGTCTACGCCCACCAGCGCCCCAAGCTGGAGCGCTACGACGACGCGCTGTTCATGGTGCTGAAGACGGCGCGCTACGTGGAGCACGACGAGCTCACCGCCACCAGCGAGGTGGTGATGACCGGCGAGATCATGGTGTTCGTCGGCGCGGACCACGTGATCACCGTCCGGCACGGCCACCACGGCGAGCTCAGCCAGCTGCGCAAGGCGCTGGAGCAGCAGCCGGACCTGCTCTGCCACGGGCCGGCCGCCGTCCTCTACGGCATCGCCGACCACGTCGTCGACGACTTCGTGGAGGTCGCCGAGGCGGTCGAGGACGACGTCGAGGAGCTCGAGGTCTCGGTGTTCAGCCCCGAGCGCACCGACGACACCCCGCGCATCTACCAGCTCAAGCGCGAGCTGATGCAGCTGCGCCGGGCGGTGGGCCCGCTGGAGCTGCCGCTGTCCGCCCTGGCCGACCGGCCGCTGGAGCTGGTGCCCGAGGGCATGCGCTCCTACTTCCGCGACGTGCAGGACAACGCGCTGCGCACCCGGGACCAGGTCGCCGGCCTCGACGAGCTGCTGTCGAACATCCTGCAGGCGGCGCTGGCCCGGATCTCGGTCGCGCAGAACGAGGACATGCGCAAGATCTCCGCGTGGGCCGGCATCATCGCCACCCCGACGCTGATCGCCGGCGTCTACGGGATGAACTTCGAGTACATGCCCGAGCTCGACGAGGTCTGGGGCTACCCGGCGGCGGTGCTGCTGATGGTCGCCGTCTGCTTCGGGCTCTACCGCGGCTTCAAGCGCAGCGGCTGGATCTGACCCTCCTCTCCCCCGCTCGTTGTTCCGCCGTTGTGCGCTGATCGTCGGTCCGCCGCTGCCGGACCGACGACTCGTGCACAACGGCGGGGCCTGTGGACGGTGACGGCGGGACACCGGTCGGGACCGGCAGGGTGCTGCGGGTGCTGGCCGTCCCCGACCACCTCCGTTCCGTCCCGTTCCGCGGCTCCGTGGCCGTGCGGGACGGCGCCCTGACCCACGCGCAGTTGCGCAGGCGCTGCTGGGTCCGCCTCTTCCCCGACGTCTACGTGCACCGGGACGTCGAGGTCACGCACGCGCTGCGGGCTCGCGCGGCCGGCGCCCTGCTGCTCCCCGACGACGTCGTCACCGGCGTCAGCGCGGCCGCCCTGTGGGGTGTCCCGCTCGCCGGCCCGGACGACGACGTGGAGGTGAGCCGCTGGCCGGGCAGCCACCCTGTCCGCGTGCCCGGCCTCCGCGTCCGGCGGACGGACCTCGAGGAACGCACCGTGGTCTGGGACGGAGGCGTCCACCTGACCACCCCGGAGGCGACCGCCGTCCGGCTGGCCGGTGCGTTGCCACTGGACGACGCGGTGGCGGCGGTCGACCAGCTCGTCGTGCTCGCCGATGCGGACCTGGCCGAGATCCGCTGGCAGGCCGGTGCGGCGCTCGGGCCGGGCTGCCGTCGGGCACGGCGCGCGGTGGCGCTGGCCGACGGCCTGGCCGAGTCCCCGAAGGAGACCGAACTGCGCCTCCTGGTGCACCGCAGCAACCTCCCCCGGCCGGTCGCCCAGCACGAGGTGCGGCGAGACGGCCGGTTCGTCGCCCGGGTGGACTTCGCGTGGCCCGACCGGCGGCTGGCCGTAGAGTACGACGGGCTGTGGCACCGCGATCCCCGCCAGTTCGGCGACGACCGCGAGCGGCTCAACCGGCTCACGGCGGCGGGCTGGCGGGTCGTGTTCGTCACCGCACGTGACCTCCACCGCCCGGCCGAGCTCCTCGCCCGGATCGCCGCCGCGCTCGCCGTTGTGCGCTGATCGTCACGCCAGCACCGGTGGACCGACGATCAGCGCACAACGGCGCGCGGTCAGGTGGACTTGGCGGCGACGACGGCGTCGTAGACGACCCGCCGGGGCAGCCCGGTGCGCGCCACCACGGTGCGGATGGCCTCCTTGCGGTCGGCGCCGGCGGCCTCCTCGGCGGCGACCTCGGCCGCCAGCTCCGCCGGCTCGAGGGACACCGGCCCGGCGACGGCGCCGGCCACCACCAGGGTGATCTCCCCGCGCACGCCGTCGGCGGCCCACGCGGCCAGCTCCCCCAGCCCGCCGCGGCGGACCTCCTCGTGGGTCTTGGTCAGCTCCCGGCAGACGGCGGCGGGCCGGTCGGCGCCGAGGGCCGCGGCCGCGTCGGTGAGCGCGTCGGCCAGCCGGTGCGGGGACTCGTAGAAGACCATCGTGCGCGGCTCGGCGGCCAGCGCGGCGAGCGCCGAGCGCCGCTCCCCGCCCTTGCGCGGCAGGAAGCCCTCGAAGGTGAACCGGTCGCAGGGCAGCCCGGACACGGCCAGCGCGGTGACGACGGCGGAGGGGCCGGGCACCGAGGTCACCTCGACGCCGGCCTCGATGGCCGCGCGCACCAGCGTGTAGCCGGGGTCGGACACCGACGGCATGCCCGCGTCGGTGATCAGCAGCACGGTGCGGCCCTCGGTCATCGCTGCGACCAGCCCGGGGAGCCGGGCCCGCTCGACGGTCTCGTGGAAGGTGACCACCTTGCCGGTGAGGGTCACCTCGAGGTCCTTGGCCAGCCGGTGCAGCCGCCGGGTGTCCTCGACCGCCAGGACGTCGGCCTCGGCCATCGCCTGCCGCAGCCGCGGGCCGACGTCGCCGGGTTGGCCCAGCGGGGCGCCGCCGAGCACGAGTCGTCCTGTCACGACGCCGAGCCTGTCACGCCGGCGCTGACAGGCTCGGCACATACCCTGCCCGCATGGCGGTGCTGGCCCCCGAGCGGACCGAGTCGGCACCGGAGGACCCGGCTCCGGCCCGGCGGCGTCGCCGGCCGCCGCGGCCGCGGCGGCAGGCGGTGCGCCCCCTGCCCGGCGACCGGCGGCTGGCCGCGGTGCTCACCGCGCTGCTGGGCCTGGCCACGCTGGTGTCCCGGCTGTGGGGCATCAGCTACCCGCAGGACCTGGTCTTCGACGAGGCGTACTACCCGCCGGAGGGCGCGGAGCTGCTGGAGCTCGGCTACGAGTACAACCGCGGCTACACCTTCATCGTCCACCCGCCGCTGGGCAAGTGGCTGATCGCGGCGGGCGAGCACCTGGTCGGCTACGAGTCGCTGGGCTGGCGGCTGCCCAGCGCGATCGCCGGGACGATCGCCGTGGTGGTGCTGACCCGGCTGGCCCGCCGGCTCACCGGCTCGACGCTGCTGGGCCTGGTCGCCGGCCTGCTGCTGGCGCTGGACGGCTTCTCCTTCACCCTCAGCCGGATCGGCCTGCTCGACGTCTTCCTGCAGGTCTTCGTGGTGTCCGCGGTCGCCTGCCTGGTGGTCGACCGCGACCGGGTGGCCCAGCGGGTCCGCGACGGCGCCGACCGGGTGACCGCGACCGGGTTCCGGCTGGGGCCACGGGGCTGGCGGATCGCCGCGGGCGTGCTGTTCGGCTGCGCGTGCGGGGTGAAGTGGAGCGGGGTCTGGTTCCTGGCCGCCTTCGCCGTCCTGTCGCTGTGGTGGGACCGGGCCACCTGGCGCGAGGCCGGCGCGGCCCGGCCGACGGTGGCCACGCTGCGCCGGGGCCTGCCCGGCGCCACCTGGGCGCTGGCGGCCGTCCCGGTGCTGACCTACCTGGCGACCTTCGTCGGGTGGTTCCGCGGGGAGAACGCGCAGGGCCGGCACTGGGCGGCGCAGAACCCGGACACCGACTGGCCGTTCGTGCCCGGGGCGCTGCGGGCGCTGTGGCACATGCACGGGGAGTGGCTGACGTTCCACAGCGGGCTGTCCAGCCCGCACCCGTGGGAGTCCGGGCCGTGGTCGTGGATCGTCGACGGCCGGCCGATCCTGCTGTGGAACCCGCAGGGGCTCACCGACGCCGCGGGCGGGCAGATCGTCCGCTACATCCTGATGCTGGGCACACCGACGCTGTGGTGGCTGTTCCTGCCCGCGACGCTGTGGCTGCTCTGGCGGATCGTGGCGCGCCACGACCGGGCCGCCGGCGTCGCCGCCACCGCCATCGCCGCCGGGTGGCTGACCTGGTTCCTCAACACCGACCGGACGATGTTCATCTTCTACATGGCCCCCGCCGTGCCGTTCTTCGTGCTGGCGGTGACGCTGGTGCTGCAGGACGTGCTCGGCCGCCCGGGCGCGAGCACGTTCCGCCGGCAGGTGGGCCTGGGCGCGGTCTGCCTGTACCTGGCGGTGGTCGCCATGACGTTCGTCTTCTTCCACCCGGTGCTCACCGGGGCGCCGCTGTCGCACGCCGAGTGGCTGCAGCGGATGTGGTTCCCCTCCTGGTTCTGATCCGCCGGGCAGCCGGGCGCGGGTCGCCGCGGACCCGGCGGGCTCCCAGCGGCCCGACGTCACCGGCGCAGTTCGGTGACCTGCCCGGTGGACGCGTCCCAGACGAGGGAGCCGCCTTCGAAGTCCGACCGTCGTCCGCCGGGGACCGAGTACTCGTCGCTGGTCGGGTAGCCCAACCACGAGCGTTCCCAGCCGAGACCCGCCCACCTGTCCCGGATGGCGCCCTCGACACCGTGCGCCCCTGTCCTGGGGGTCCAGTAGACCGATCCGCCCTCGAAGTGGTTGAACCGGCCGACCCCGTCAGGGGTCCCGGTCTCGTCGGTCACCGGGAAGCCCAGCCGGCCGCCCTCCCAGCCCGAGCGGGCCCAGGTCTGGTAGATGCTGCCGTGCACGCTGCGAGCGCCGAGCCCCGGCAGCCAGTAGATTCCGCCGTCCTGGAAGTCGTTGTACCGCCCACGGCCGTTCGGGGTGCTCCGCTCGGAGCTGCGGGGGTAGCCGTGGACACTCCGCTCCCAGCCCATCGCCGCCCAGCGGCTCCGGATGTCCCCGCCGACCTGGTGCGCACCCGTCGCCGGCGTCCAGTAGACCGAACTGCCGCCCGCGAAGTGGTTGTACCGGCCGACGCCGTCGGGGGCGGTCGACTCGTCGGTCAGCGGCTCCCCGTGCCGGAGGTGGCCGCCCTCGCCCAGGTAGGTGCCCACGATCGCGCCGTGCACCTCGTGCACGCCGGCCGCCGGTGACCAGTACATCCGTCCCCCGGCGTGCGGGCGGTAGCGCAGCTCCTGGTCACCCGCCTCGGCGCCGGCCGGCGCCCCCAGCACCGTCCGCACCTGCGGATCGGTGGCGTACCGGCGGTCGATCGGGGTCAGGTACTCGGCCCTCAGCACGACGTCCTGGTCGGGCATCGTCAGCGTGCGCGCCCGGGGTGCACCGTCGGACCACCGCTCGAACGTGGCCACGCCGTCGACGGCGACCGTCGGCGCGGTCAGCGACACGGTCGCTCCCACGGTGACCGGGACGCTCGCCCGGGCGACGCCGTTGACCGTGACGGCACTCGGCGTGCTGGGGTCCACGGCCAGCGTGCGCAACCGCGGCGCGGCCTCGAACGCCTGCTGGACCCGCACCCCGGCGGAGTCCACGGCGCTGGCCACGATCTGCAGCCGGGTCTGGTCCCCGTGGTCGTCGAAGGGCCGGGAGAACGACGGGCCGGTGGCGGACTCGCCGGGGTGGTCGTGGCAGTAGCCGCCGCTGCAGTGCACGAGCCGCACGCTCCAGGTGACCGGCAACGCGCCGTCCTCCCGGTCCGTGGCGGTCGCGCCGGCCGTCACCGTCTCCCCGACGGCGAAGCGCCGGTCCGCCGGGGGCGCGGTGAGGGAGATGACCGGGGTGCCGTTGGCCGGCTGGACCGTCAGCTCGGTCGTACCGGTGGCTCCCAGCGGGTCGGTGACCGTGAGCCGCGCGGTGTAGGTGCGGTCCCCCGGCGGATAGGTGTGCACGACCCGCGGCCCGGTGGCGCTCGTCCCGTCCCCGAACTCCCAGGCGTGGGTGATCGGCTGGCCGTCGAGGTCCGCGGAGGCGCTGCCGTCGAAGGTCACCGTCCCGGTCGCCGGATCGGAGACCAGCGTCGCCTCGGCCATGGGTGCCCGGTTGCCCGGCAGGTAGGCCAGCCGCTTGAGGACGCTGCTGCCGATGTCGGCGTACACCACGTCCCCGTTCGGCGCGGCCGCGAACTTCACCGGCAGGCCGTTCTCGACCCCGAAGCCGGTGGGTTCCGGCGGGCGGACCACCTGCCCCTGCGCGTCGTAGCGCATCGTGTAGACCCGCTGGGACGCGTAGTCGCCGAAGAAGTAGGCGCCGTGGTACCGCTCGGGGTAGGCCGCGCCGGTGTAGACGATGCCACCGGTGACGCTGGTGCCCGCCGGCCCGTGCTCGTAGGTGTGCAGGGGCGGGGTCTGCACCACGCCGTCACAACCGGGCAGGTCGGCGTAGCCGGGAGTCCGGGTCGCCCCTTCCCAGCAGGGCCAGCCGTAGTTCGCCCCGGGGCGGACCAGGTTGATCTCCTCCCAGGTGTTCCAGCCGACGTCCCCGAGGACGGGTGCACCGGTGGCCGGGTCCAGGCTCATCCGGAAGGGGCTGCGGAAGCCGCTGGCGTAGACGCGGCTGCGCCAGGACGAGGGGTCGGCCGGGTCGTAGAACGGGTTGCTCGGCACGCCCCGACCGTCGGGCAGGACGTGCAGCACCTTGCCCCGTCCGTCGTCGATGTCGAGCGCCCCGAGCGCACGCTCGTCGACGTAGCGGAAGTCGGCCGCGTCACCGATGGTGACCCACAGCGAGCCGTCCGGGTCCGGGACCAGGCTCGACATGGTGTGCACGTCGGCGTGGCTCTCCAGGTCCCAGATGACCCGCTCGTCCGCCAGACCGGTGGGCTCCGGCGCACCCGTCACGGCCCACGAGCTCAAGCGCATCGTCCACCGGCCGTCGACCAGCAGGGTGCGCGCGGTGAAGATCCGCCGGCTGGTGGCGTGGTCGGCGGGGACGGCCAGCCCGGTGAGCCCCAGGTCCTGCACCGTCACCACGGACAGCTCGGCGAGCGTCCGGGCCCGCCCGTCGGGCGACACCCAGGCCACCCGGCCGTTCTTGCCGGTCGTGTACCAGCTGCCGTCCGGGGCGAAGGCGAAGTCGGTGAGCAGCCCGTCCTGACCGCTGGGCAGGTCCCGGACGACGAAGCCCGCCGGCAGCGACGGCGCGGCGACGGCCCGCCCGGGTGCTGCCACCAGCGTGGCCGTCACCAGGAGGGCGAGCACCAGCAGTGCGCGCGGCAGCTGCCAGGTGCGCGCGGGCGACGACGTGGTGCGGCTGCGCTGGTTCCCCGGGCCCACCCGGCAGAGGCAACCAGAGGCGACGGACAGCGCCGACGACCCGGAGCGCGCGCCCCACGACCCGCCGCCCTCCGCCACACAGCGTGTCGGGGTCCTGACGGAGCACTGCGCGCGGGCCCGTCCCGGGGAACGCAACAGGCCGGGCCCCTGACGGGACCCGGCCTGGGTGGTGGAGCTGAGGGGATTTGAACCCCTGACCCCCTCGATGCGAACGAGGTGCGCTACCGGTCTGCGCCACAGCCCCGTGGTGCGGGAACGAGGTTACCTGCCGCTCCCGCCGGCGCTGCCACGGGGGGCGGCGCCGGCGGGTCGCTCAGCCGTTGGCGACGCGGCGCGGCTGGTAGACGTCGACGTCGGCGAAGCCGATGTCGTCGTCGTCGAGGCCCACGACGGCGCTGTGCTGCCAGCCGGCGGGCGCGGGGGTCCGGGCGGCGACGACGCGGCCGGGGCGCAGCGGGTGCACCGGCGCCAGCGGCACGCTCGGGTGCTGCGCCGCCGGCGCCTGGACCGGCACGACCGGGCGGGCGTCGTCCCAGCCGGGGGCGGGACGGGCGCTCGGGTGGGCGGCGGCGCGCGGCGCGGGCCGGCGCACCGGACGGTGGGCGGCGGCGCGGGCGGCCCGGCGGGCCGCCGCACGGCGCTCCCGCTGGGCGGCGGCGCGGGTCACCATCAGGTAGCCGACGACGGCGACGTCGAGCAGCACCTGCGGGGCCCACATCCAGCTGCGCCAGGCCACCGCGCCGACGAGGGCCAGCAGGGCGAGCGCGACCAGGCCGGCCAGCGTGCGCCGGCGCACCGCGTGCACGTCGACCTGCAGCTCACCGCTGCTGCGCAGCTGGGCGCGGTCGATCGACACCCGCTCGGTCTCGGCGTGGACCACCGGGTCCACCGTCCGCCGCCGCTGGAGAGTGCGCCCCGAGTCGGGAGCCGCCGTCCTGCTGGAGCCGTCGCCCCGGGTGACCACCATCGGCACCAGGACCACGAACCACAACACGACGAGAGCGGCCAGCAGTACGCCTGATCCCATCACGAACACCCCGATCCATCCCTGGCACCACGATCCGACCCCGATCCCTGGGGCCACACGAGTCACATCAGTCACTCGCGGAGTCAAGGTAAGGCTGCGGTCTGCCGATGAAGGGGACGTTCACCGGTGTGTCGGCGCGATGCCGGTCCACACCGGCGTGTCGGCGTCCTCCCCCGGTCTCGGAGCGGTAACGGCCCGTACCCAGTTGATCACCGTCGGTCGACTCAGTCCGGGACCCGGGCCCGCCACCGGTGGAACACCCCACCGGGTGAGTCCTCGGCCAGCAGCGCGTAGGCCAGGTGGTCCCGCCAGGCGCCGTCGATGTCCAGGTAGCCGCGCAGCAGCCCCTCCTGGCGGAAGCCCAGCCGCTCCACCAGCCGGCGGCTGGGCCGGTTCTCCGGCCGGATGTCCGCCTGCAGCCGGTGGAGCCCCACCGGGCCGAACGCGTGGTCGCAGACCAGCGCCACCGCCAGCGAGGTGACCCCCTGCCCGGCCACCGAGCGGTCGACCCAGTAGCCCAGGTGCCCCGACCGCAGGGCGCCGCGCACGATGTTGTCGACGGTCACCTGCCCGACCAGCCGGCCCTGCCAGCGGATGGCGAACGGCAGCGAGCCACCCGTCCGCGCCCGCCGGTCGGAGATCCGCCGCATCGCGCGGTACGCCGCCGGGGTGTGCCGCTGCGACCACGGCAGCTCGGAGGTGGGCTCCCACGGGGTCAGCCACTGCTCGTTGTCCAGCCGCAACCGGGACCAGGCGGCCGCGTCGGAGCGCTGCAGGGGGTGCAGCTCGACGGCACCCCACGCCAGCCGGGCCGGCCACCCCGGGTGCGGGGACGCGTCCAGCTCAGCCGCCCAGCAGCATGGGCATGACGGTGACCAGCCCGCCGGCCGCGACCTCGGTGACGTCCTCGTCGACGACGATCAGGCAGTTGGCCTTGGCCATCCGGGCGAGCATCGCCTGGTCGCCGTCGCCGATCGGCTCGACCACGTACCCGCCGTCGGGGTGGCGCATCACCTGGCCGTGCAGGTACTGGCGGTAGCCCAGCGGGGAGAGCAGCTGCTGCGCCGACACGGCCTGCACGGTGCGGCGGAACAGCTGCCGCTTGCCCAGCATCAGCCGGATCGCCGGGCGCACGAACACCTCGAAGGCGACCAGCGCGGCCACCGGCTCCCCCGGCACGCAGATCACCGGGACCTGGTTGGGGCCGAGCTTGCCGAAGGCGTGCACCGGGCCCGGGTGCATCGCGACCTGGGTGAAGGTGAGCCCACCGAGCTCGTCCAGCGCCTCCTGCAGCAGGTCGGGGCCGGCGTTGGCGAAGGTGCCGGCGATCAGCACGACGTCGCTGCGCAGGGTCTGCCCCTCGATCAGCTCCACCATCCGGCGCCGGTCCGGCGGCAGGATGCCGGCCCGGTAGGCCTCGGCGCCGGCGTCGCGGGCCGCGGCGGCCAGGGCGTAGCTGTTGACGTCGACGACCCGGCCCGGCGCCGGCGGGGTGCCCACGTCGACCAGCTCGTCACCGGCGGAGAGCACGGAGATCCGGGGGCGCGGCCGCACCGCGACCCGCTCCCGCCCGACGGCGGCGAGCAGGCTGATCTGCGCGGGGCCGATCGGGGTGCCGACCTGGACCGCGACGTCGCCGGGGGCGACGTCGTCGCCGACCCGGCGCACGTAGCTGCCCGGCGCCAGGGCGGCGAAGACCCGCACCCGGGCGACGCCCTGGTCGGTCCAGGCGGCGGGGACGACGACGTCGGCCCCGGCGGGGAGCATGGCCCCCACCGCGACCCGCACCGCGAGCCCGGCGGAGATCCCCGGCGCGCCGGTCGACCCGGCCTCGGTGTCCCCGACGACGGCGAGGTCGACCGGCTCCTCCACGGTGGCGGCGGTGACGTCCACCGACCGCACGGCGTACCCGTCGAGGCCGGCCTGGTCGAACGCCGGCAGCGCCAGTTCGCTGGTCACCAGCTCGGCGCAGAGCAGCCCCTGGGCGTCGAGCACGGCCAGCTCGATCGGGTCGGGCTGCGGCACGGCACCGAGGACGACGTCCAGGTGGTGCTCCACGGTGCGCAGCCGCACCCCGGAGACGTCCACCGAGCCGGTGTCGGCCTGCGGGTCGGGGGTGCGATCGCCGGTGGCGACCGCCGGGGAGGGCACCCGGTCGGAGGCGAACGCCGACCGGTCGACCTGCACGGTGTCCCGGCCCAGCGGTCGCGGACCGCTGCCGGGGTCGATCAACTGGTGTCCCGCGGGGTGGGCACGCCCACCACCGCCGGGTCGGTCCCGCTCGCTTCCCGGGTCCCGGTGGCCAGCCAGCCCGGGTGTCGTCCTCGCTCATCCCCACCACCGTCGTCCGACCGTCGTCGGTCATCTCCGCCGGCCGGGGTGCCCGGCCGGGCCGCCGTTCGACGGACCTGGCCCCCGATGGTGCCCCCCTGGAGGGTCCGGTCAGGCGGGCGACGCGCCCTCGGCGGGCAGGTCGGCGACGAACTCACGCAGCCAGGGCCGAACGCGGGGCCGAGGTCCTCGCGCTCGAGGCGAGCCGGACCACGGCCTTCAGGTAGTCGAGCTTGTCACCGGTGTCGTAGCGGCGGCCGGAGAAGACCACGCCGTGCACCGGCACGCCGTCGTCGACCAGCTTGAGCAGCGCGTCGGTCAGCTGGATCTCCCCGCCGCGGCCGGGCGGGGTGTCGCGGATGGCCGGGAAGACCTCCGGCGGGAGGACGTAGCGGCCGATGATCGCCAGCGAGCTGGGGCCTCGTCGGCCGGGGGCTTCTCCACCATGCCGGTCACCGGAAGACCGGGTCGCCGGCGGCGTCGCCGGAGACGTGCGCGTCTCGACGGCGACCGCGCCGTACTTGGAGATGTTGTCCGCGCCGACGTCGAGCAGCGCGATCACCGCACCGCCGTGCTCGGCCTGGACGGCGATCATCTGCTCCAGCAGGTGGTCGCGGGCGTCGATGATGTCGTCCACCCAGGAGCACGGCGAACGGCTCGTCCCCCGACGAAACCGTCGGCCTGCAGGACGGCGTGCCCCAGGCCAGGGCCTCGCCCTGCCGGACGAAGAACACCTGGGCGACGTCGGTGGACTCGGCGACGGCGTCGAGCCGGCCCTGGTCGCCCTTGGCCTCCAGCGCCGTCTCCAGCTCCGGGGTGCGGTCGAAGTGGTCCTCGATGGCGCCCTTGTTGCGGCCGGTGACCATGAGCACCTGGCCCAGGCCGGCGCGGGGCCGCCTCCTCGACGATGTACTGGACCGCCGGGCGGTCGACGACCGGGAGCAGTTCCTTGGGCACCGACTTGGTCGCGGGCAGGAACCGGGTCCCCATCCCGGCGACCGGGATGACGGCCTTCGTCGTGGTCGGGCGCTCGGCAGGCTGGCTCGGCATGCGGGCCACCCTAGCCAGCCCCGCGCGGGTGGTCGACTCCCCGAGGTGGTGAAGCAGCAGGCGACGCCGCGCACACCCGCACCGGGCACCGCCGTCCTTTCCCGGAGGTGCAGGACCCAACGACGTGAGAGAAGGTGACCTCCGTCTCCGGGCGTCCGACCGGCGAGACGACGTCCTGGAGGTCACGTGTCACCCGAGATCATCTCGATCATCGCGCTGGGTGATCTTCGCGATCGCCACCGTGCTGCCCATCAACATGGGCGCGCTGGCCTTCGTGGCCGCCTTCCTGGTCGGCACCCTGGCGGTGGGGATGAGCACCGACGACATCGTCGCCGGCTTCCCCCCGAGCTGGTGCTGACCCTGATCGGCGTCACCTACCTGTTCGCCATCGCGCAGAACAACGGCACCGTCGACCTGCTGGTCCGCGGTGCCGTGCGCCTGGTCGGCGGTACATCGCACTGATCCCGTGGGTGATGTTCGCCGTCACCCGCGGTGCTCACCGCGATCGGCGCGCTCTCCCCCGCCGCGGTCGCGATCATCGCCCCGATCGCGCTGGGCTTCGCCTCCCGCTACGGGATCAACCCGCTGCTGATGGGCATGATGGTCGTGCACGGCGCCCAGGGTGGCGGCTTCTCCCCGATCAGCGTCTACGGGGTGACCGTCAACGGCGTCGTCGAGCAGAACGACCTGCCGAGCAGCCCGCTCACCGTCTTCCTGGGCAGCCTGTTCTTCAACATCGCGATCGCGCTGGTGCTGTTCTCGTGCTGGGCGGCCGCGGCCTGATCGGCCGGCGGGTCACCGACGCGGGCCGGGGTGTCGCAGCCGACGACACCCGGACGACGTCGAGGTCAGCGGCCACGGTGCCGCGACCGGGCCGGGCGTCGGCCCGGACACCGCGAGCCCGGGCGGGGTGGCCACGAGCACGGTGGACACCGCCACGCCACGACCCCGGGTCACGCCCGAGCAGGTGCTCACCCTGATCGGGCTGGTCACCCTCGCCGTCCTCGCGCTGGCCTTCGACCTGGACATCGGCTTCGTGTCCATCACCATCGCCACCGTGCTGGCGCTGTTCTCCGCCGCCCGGCACAAGGGCGCGGTCTCCCAGATCAGCTGGTCGACGGTGCTGCTCATCGGCGGCGTGCTGACCTTCGTCTTCGTGCTGCAGGAGGCCGGCACCATCGACTACGTCGGGAGGCCGTGACCGGTCTGGGCAGCCCGCTGCTGGTCGCGCTGCTGCTGGCCTACATCGGCGGCGTGGTCTCGGCGTTCGCGTCCTCCACCGCGATCATCGGGGTGGCGATCGCCCTGGCCGTGCCGTTCCTGATGAGCGGGCAGATCGGCGCCGTCGGCGTGGTGGTCGCCCTGTCGGGTGGCCTCGACCATCGTCGACGTCAGCCCGTTCTCCACCAACGGCGCGCTCGTGCTGGCCAACGCGCAGGACGTCGACCGCGACCGGTTCTACAAGCAGATGCTGGGCTACTCGGGGATCGTCGTCGTCGCCGGGCCGCTGCTGGCGTGGCTGGTCTTCGTCGTGCCGGGCTGGCTGTGAACCACCCTGAGAGAGGAACGACCGTGAGCGGAGCACTGGACGGCGTCCTCGTCGTCGACCTGACCCGGGCGCTGGCCGGGCCGCACGCCGGGATGATGCTCGGCGACCTGGGCGCCCGGGTGATCAAGGTGGAGAACCCCGGCAGCGGGGACGACAGCCGCGGCTGGGGGCCGCCGTTCGTGGAGACGGCCCAAGGGCGGAGTCCACCTACTTCTTCTCCGCGAACCGGAACAAGGAGTCGATCGCCCTCGACCTCAAGGACGACGCGGACAAGGCGGTGCTCACCGAGCTGCTGCGCCGCGCCGACGTGCTGCTGGAGAACTTCCGGCCCGGCACGCTGGCCCGCCTCGGCTTCGGCACCGACGTGCTCGCCGAGCTGAACCCGCGGCTGGTGCAGCTGTCGATCAGCGGCTTCGGGCACGACGGCCCGGAGGGGCAGCGGGCCGGCTACGACCAGATCGCCCAGGGCGAGGCCGGGCTGATGTCGCTGACCGGCGCGGCCCGGACGACCCGCAGAAGGTGGGCGTGCCGATCGGTGACCTGCTGGCCGGCATGTACGGCGCCTACGGCGTGCTCGCCGCGCTGTACGAGCGGGAGGCGCACCGGCCGCGGCCAGGTGGTGCGCACCTCGCTGCTCGCCTCGGTCGTCGGGGTGCACGCCTTCCAGGGCACGGCGCACACGGTGGCCGGCCGGTGCCCCGCGCCCAGGGCAACCACCACCCCTCGATCGCCCCGTACGGCCTCTTCCGCTGCGCCGGGGCAGCGTGCAGCTGTCCTGCGGCAGCGAGGGCCTGTGGCGCCGGCTGTGCAACGAGTTCGGGCTGGACCCCGCAGCGCCGCGCATGGCCACGAACGGTGAGCGGTCGAGCACCGCGCGCAGGTGATCGAGCTGCTGGAGGGCGCGTTCGCCGAGATCCCGCGCCCGAGCTGCTGGCCCGGCTGGACGCCGCGGGCGTGCCGGCGGGGAAGGTGCGCACCCTGGACGAGGTCTACGCCTGGGACCAGGTGGCGTCCCAGGGGCTGAAGGTCACCGTCGAGCACGCGACCGCCGGGG